>NZ_JOMJ01000004.1:300000-600000 GCF_000711295.1 Desulfohalovibrio reitneri
ACGTCGGTGGTGTTGATGTAGTCCAGGAACTTGTCCACCAGCTCGGTGCGCCCGGCGGTGAACTTGAGCAGGAACTCCCGAACGGCCGAGGCGTTCTGCACGCCCAGGGCCTTGGAGATGGTGAAGGCCACGGCCAGGAAGGGGGCGATGGAGAGGGTTGTGGTGTAGCTCAGGGCGGCCGCCCGCAGCAGGCAGCGGTCGCGCAGGAAGCCGTAGCCCACCAGATAGAGCCAGCGGGTGGCGGCCACCACGCCCCGCTGTCTGGAGGACTCCGCGGAGAAGTCCTCCACCCAGATGTCGCGGGTGAGGAGCCGGATGAGGCGGCTCAGTTTCGACTGTTCGGCCATTATTCCTTCCCGGTTTGCCGATCTTACCGATTTCTAGCCCGATACATGCCCGGACGCAACCAGGATCACGGGAAAAGGCCTTCCAGGAGCCGCCAAGGGAGGGTCAGGGTGTCCTCCACCAGTCCGGTGGCCGTGTCCAGCACCGCCTTGGCCGCGTTGATACGCACCTCGATGTCCTCGAAAGGCCCCTGCACAAGCACGGGAATGGCCGCCAATCGCAGCACCTTGACCCCGAATACCAGCTTCAGCCGTTCCCCGGGCAGATCGATGGAGCCGCCGCCGGTGGCGGTGAAGGAGAGGGGATTGCTCAACTTGAAGTTTTCGGTGGTCAGGACGCCCTCGTCAATGCTGAAGTCCGCCTCGGCCTTCTTGAAGGGGTTGGCCTTGGCCCGGCCGCTGGAGAGCAGCTCGTCCAGCTTGACCGTTTCTTTCTTCTGTTGCGGTTTGTTGAAGGATATCCAGCCGTCGCGAACGGTCAGCGCGGCGGAGCCGTTCAAGTTGGACAGGATTTCGTCGCTGACGGTGCGCGTGGTCAGGTCGCAGACAAGGTCAGTGTCACCGGCCGCCACGGCCACGTCCGGGTCCAGCCCGTGCAAAAACCGGAACAGGTCGCCGCCCTTGACCTCGGCGTGGGCGCGGCCGGTGAGCGGGTCGCCTTCGGCTCGGGCCGCCTGCAGGTTGCCGGTCAGCCGCCCGCCAGAAAGGGTGGCCGAGAGCATGGGCAGGCGCAGTTCGTCGTTGTCAGCCTCAACCTTGGCGCGCACCTCCCCGAACCGCATGTTCCAGACCTTCAGTTCCTCGAAGCGCACGTTCCCCTGCACCCGGGTGGAGCCGAGCCAGGGGAAGAGGTCGCCGCTGATGGGGCGTTCGGGCTCCTCCTCCCCCTCCTTCTCTTCAGGAAGGCGGTAGCGGTCCAGGTCCAGCTCGCCAGCGGCAAGGTCCAGTGAGCCCGTGGATCTGCGGCCGTCGCGGGGCAGGCGCAGGGAGGCGGTAAAGGAGCAGCCGTCCAGCGTTGCATCCAGGTTGCTCACTTCGAGTGAATTGGGCGTCCACGATGCGATGAGTGTTCCTGAGGCGCTGCCCAGGGCATCCGGATCGCGGGTGGGGGGCACGTCGAAGCCCAGCGCGGCCAGGGTTTCCCGCGGGGAGAATTCCGAGGCCGTCAGATCCAGGGAGCCTGCCAGCCCGGAGCCGCCGCGCAGCCCGGCCCGGCCCGTGAGCCGCATCCCCGCGCCTTCGGCCCGCAGGTCGTCCAGAAGGAGCCGTTTGCGGGAGGTGGAGGCGGTGAGCCTGCCGCCCAGCGACAGGGGCACCGCCTCGGTCCCTTCGGGGGATATTTCGCCGGACCAGTCCAGCCGTGATTCGCGCACCTCCAAGCCGGATTCGCCAACCAGCGCGGGCCCCCGCAGGGAGAGCTCGCCCCGGGGCAGCGCTCCTCCGCCGGAGGTGGTCAGCTTGAAGTCATAGCGCGTAACCAGGCCGCGTCCGCCGTCGCGGTCACGGGAAGTGAAGCGCAGGTCGGCGGCGAGGCCGCCCAGATCGCGGGGCTCGTCCGCCCCCATGGCCAGCTTGTCCGAGGACAGGGAGGCCGAGCCACGCAGGGCACGTTCCAGCTCCGTGCCGGACGCCCCGGTTGCCGTGCCGTCGGCCCGCAGGTCCACTCGTCCGGAGAAGGGCGTTTCCAGCCCTGAAAGCCGGGCCAGGGAGGCCGCCAGCAGCCGCTCGCCACGTACCGAGGCCTCCACCCGCAGGTCGCTGGTGCGGCCGCCCTGGCGGGGAAGCCTTGCGGAGGCTTCGGCTGTGAGCCTGCCGCCGTAGAGGTCGCAGGCCAGTTCGGTCACGCGCAGGCCGTCGGCGTCCAGCCGCAGCCTGCCGGAGGTGTTTCCCGCCTTGGTGCGCGGCAGGAGCACGGTGCCCACCTCGGCCGTCAGATCCAGGGAGTGCAGCGGCGGTGTTTTCACCAATTCCAGCAACTCGGCGAAAAAGCCCTGCTCGTCGTCGTCCGGCTGAAACCCCCCGCCCAGGTAGCCGGCCAGATCGAATCGAGGTGCTGTGACGCGGGCGGTTACGTCCGGGTCGCCGAAGTCCCGCAGGTCCATTGTGAAGTCATAGCCCACACCGTCCAGGAACAAGTCCCCCTTGGATACGGAAATGTGTTGCCGACCGCCTGTGAAATCCGCCTGCAGCCGCGCCCTGGTCAGGCTGGGCGGTGTGAGGGGTGCCCGCAGGCCAAGGGTCCACAGCAGGTCGCGCGGGTTGAAGGCGTGCAGCACAAGCTGGCCCGTGAACTTGTCCGGCGTGCCGCGCGCGGCCAGGTCGTGGTTGAGGACGATGCGCATGTCCTCGCCCTCTTGGCCCTCCTCCTGTCCCCTGGCCTCCATGTGGGCGGCCACCAACAACTCGTCCTCCTGCACCGTGGCCTCGAAGCCGCCGCTGAAACGGCCGCGCAGGAAGCTGGCCTTCATGGTGCGGGCGGAGAGTTTGCCCTGGTCCGCCTCGGCCTCCAGGCGCAGATTGCGCGCCTCCACCTCGCCCGCCAGCAGCTTGTCCGCCCGCAGGTCAAGGCGCATGCGCAGGTCGGCCAGTCCCTTGGCCAGGGACAGGCTGGCCTCGTCCGTGCCGCCGGGTGTGCCGCGAGGGATGAAATCCGTGAGGTCGATGAGGGGAGAGGCGAGGGTGATGTGCCAAAGCGGACCGTCCCAGCCCTCGAGTGACACATCCCCCTGGATAAGGCTGTCGTCCAGGCGCAGGACGATATCCCGCAGGCGGGCGCCGTTCGCATCCAGGCTGAAGCCGGAGTCCAGCTCCGCCAGGGGTGTGCCGGTGCGCGGCTTGGCCAGGGCGTCCAGCATGGTCATGTCCAGGGCGTCCAGCAGGTCGCGCGGCTGGTGCAGGTCCAGGTTGGCGCGTCCGTTTACCGCCGGACCGCCGGGACCCAGGGCCAAATCGCCCGAAAGACGCAGCATGGCCCCGTCCGTGACCACTTCAAGCGCTTCCGCCCGCAGTCCCTCGGTCCCCTTGCCTCGCAGCACACCCTCCACCACCAGGTTCAGCGGAGACTCCCGCTCGCCCGAGGGCATCACCTCCACGTCCATGCTCAACCTGGAGCGGTCCATGCGGAAGGTCTTGTTGCGCAGGTCTGCCTCCCCTTGGCCGCGCAGGTTCAGTCTGCCGCTGAGTTCCCGGATGAGGGAGCCGGGACGGGGGGAGGCCCGCAGGCGGGCGGAGAGGAGGTAGTCATCTCCGGAGCCGGTCCCCGCGCGCAGGGAGATGTCGTCCAGTTCGGCCGTGGCGTTGCCCATCCGCAGACCGACGCGGGAGCCGGACACCGAAAGGCGTTCCACCTGGAAGTCCACGTCCCCGCCGCCCGAGCCGGCGGAGGGGGGTGGGGAGGGCAGGTTCCACCGTCCCTCGGCGTTTCGGGCAAGGCTGAGGTCCAGCCCTTCCACGCGGATTTCGGAGATGTCCAGCTTGCGCCGGAGCAGAGGGCGAAGCTCCAGACCGAGGACCGCCTCGCGAACGGTGAGCAGGGGAGAGGTATCGAAACCCTCCGGATTGGCCACGCGCACGCCCCGCAGTTGCACCGAGGGAAGGGGGAGCAGGTCCAGGTCCACTTCCTCCACCGTCAACTCCAGGCCAAGCGCCTCGCGCAGGGCGGACACCGCCCGTCCGCGCACCGCCTCGGCCACCAGGGCTTGGGGAATGAATTCAAGGGCCAGGACGACGACCAGCAGCAGTCCGGCCGCCACCAGGAGTTTTCTGCGTGCGCTTGCCATGTCGCTTGGCACCGTATCACGGAAAGTCGGGGAAGCCGAACATGGAATACGGTTCCGTCAGGGCGCATTCTGATTCCGACTCCCCCGCCGGTTTGGGCGTGGAATGCGCCATGCAGCGTGCGCAAAGTAAGCCTTCACTTTGCAAGGAACCACGATTCCATGCCTTTTTTGATGGCACATGGTTTGCTGAGGGAAGAGAAAGAAGAACAAAGGAGGGTAGCCATGCCCAGACAAGACGGAACAGGACCATTCGGCGATGGACGCCCCGGCAAGGGGCGGGGTCCCTGCGGACGCGGAACAGGCCGTGGACGCGGCCAGGGACGCGGCGGCGGAGCCGGGCGCGGGCAAGGCCCGGCCGGCGGACGCGGGGGACGCGGACAGGGCGGCATGGGACGTCGCGGCACGTTCCAGGGTGAGAACGACTGACATGCGGCTTGCCCTGGCGAGCGGCAAAGGGGGCGTTGGCAAGACCTGCGTCGCCGTGAATCTGGCCCGGGTGCTGGCCGACAGGGGCCTGCGCCCGGTACTGGCGGACTGCGACGTGGAGGAGCCCAACGCCCATCTCTTTTTCGGTCCCGCCGAGTTGAACCGCGCGCGGGATCATTTTGTGCCGGTGCCCGAAATCGACAACGAGGTTTGCCTCGGCGATGCTTGCCGGGCCTGTGTGAACGCCTGCCGTTTCAAGGCGCTGTTGGCCATGGCTGGGGAGATCATGCCCTTTCCGGAACTCTGTCACGGCTGTGGTCTGTGCGGAATTGTCTGCCCCGTGGGCGCGGTGGGTAGCTCCAGCCGGCACATCGGCCACACCGCCGAGTTGGAGTCCGAAGGAGTGCGACTGGTGAGCGGCGAGATGCGCATCGGCGAGGCCATGGCCCCCCCGCTGATTCGCGAGGTCAAGGCCAGGGCCCTGGAGGCCGCCGACGAGGACGGCCTGCTGCTGTACGACTGCCCGCCCGGCGGCTCCTGCCCGGCCGTGACCAGCCTGGACGGCGCCGATTTCGTGTTGCTGGTGGCCGAGCCCACGCCTTTCGGGGTGCACGACCTGGGGCTGGCCGTCGATCTTTTGCACCACCTGGAACTGCCCGGAGCCGTGGTCTGCAACCGCGCGGACATGGGCGACCCGGAGCGCGTGCGGCGCTTCTGCCGCGAACGCGGATTGCCGTTGTTGGCGGAGCTGCCCGCCACCGCCCGCGCCGCGGAAGTCTGCGCCGACGGACGGCTGCTGGCCAGGGAAATCCCCGATTTTTCCGAACGCTTCGATGATCTGGCCTCGGCCGTACTGCACAGCATGGAGGGCGCGGCATGAAGACGCTTGTGGTGCTCTCCGGCAAGGGCGGAGCGGGCAAGACTTCGGTCACGGCGGCCCTGGCGGCGGCCGCGGCCAGGGACCTGTCCGGCGGCGTGGTGCTGGCGGACTGCGATGTGGACGCGGCCGACCTGCACCTGGTGACGGCGCCCGAGGTGCGGCGCGAGGAAGTCTTCATCCAGGGCGAACTGGCCTCCATCGACCCGGACCTGTGCACGCAATGCGGCGAATGCTTGGAACACTGCCGCTTCCACGCCGTGACGGAGGACTTCTCCATCCGCGAGGAGCACTGCGAGGGGTGCGGGGTCTGTGAGGCCGTCTGCCCATCCGGGGCGGTGCGCATGGAGCCAAGGCGGTGCGGCCGGTGGTTCGTCTCCGATACCCGTTTCGGCCCCATGGTGCACGCGGCCCTGGACATCGGCGCGGAAAACTCGGGCAAGCTGGTGACCACCGTGCGCAAGCAGGCTGACCGGCTGGCCGAGGAGAGCGGCGCGGACCTGGTGCTGGTGGACGGCTCCCCTGGCATCGGCTGCCCGGTCATCGCCTCCCTCACCGGGGCCTCGGCGGTGCTGCTCGTGACCGAGCCGGGCGTGGCCGCCCTGCACGACCTGCGCCGCGTCATGGACCTGGCCGACCACTTCCGCATCCCCGCTCTGGCGGTCTGCAACAAGGCGGGCCAGTCCCCGGCCAGGGAGGCCGAGACCGAGGCCTACGCCGAGGAGCGGGGTCTGCTCGTGGCCGGGCGGCTGCCCAACGACGCGGGGTTCGTGCGGGCCCAGGAGCGCGGCCTGAGTGTGGTGGAGTACGACCCGGAAGGGCTTGGAGCCGAATTGGACGAAATATGGCGCAACGTGACCAGCCAACTGCAACTGCGAGGAGTCAAGCAATGCGGATAGCCATTCCGACCGCCGAGGGGGTGCTGTGCGCCCACTTCGGCCACTGCAGGGAGTTCGCCCTCATGGACGTGGACCCCGAGGCCAAAACCGTGGCCTCCTGCACGTTCGAAACCCCGCCGCCCCACGAGCCCGGCGTGCTGCCGGCCTGGCTGGCGGATAAGGGCGTGGAGGTGGTCATCGCGGGCGGCATGGGCCAACGCGCCCGCGACCTGCTGGACCAACGGGGGGTCAAGACCGTCGTCGGCGCCCAGGGCGGCAAGCCCGAGGAAGTGGCCGCCTCCTGGCTGGGCGGTACCCTGGAGGTGGGCGCAAACCTTTGTGATCACTGATTGTTCTCCGTCAGGGAGAAGCCGGTCCATCTCCGTCACAGGGCGGGACCCGATATGCGGGTCCCGCCCAACTTTTTTCGTGTGTCAGGCGACTTGGTGACGGCGTACGAAACGGCGGTCGATGCGGTCCTTGAGCCACCAGGAGGCTTTTGATCTGGTGACGATGCCGCGTTTTCTGAAGAGAGCCGTGCCGTCGCCGAGGTTGAAGAGGAGCAGGTAGTCAGGGTCGCCCGGGTCGAAGGGAGCGGGCTCGCGACCGTCCAGAGCGGCCAGAAGGTTGTCCGCCAGAAGTCCGCCCTGCCGCACGGCGTAGACTCCCACCTTGTCCAGCGGCGCCGGGCCGAAGTCTATGCAGTCGCCACCGCCGAAAATTTCCGGGTGCTCCGGGCAGCGCAGGAAGCGGTCGGTGAGCAGGCCCCCGCTGGGGCCGGCGGGCAGCCCGGACTCGGCCATCAGCCCTGAAGGGAGGATGCCAGGGGCGGCCACGGCAAGCTGGAAGGGCAGGCGGCGGCCGTCGTCCAGCATGCCCGTGCCCGGTTCCAAATATTCCAGCCGGTTGTCCTCCAGCACCGTGACTCCGGAATCCGCCAAGGCCTCGCGGCACAGGCGGCGGACCCGCTCCTGGAAACCGTGCAGCAACCTGTGTCCGGCCACAAGAGTGACCGCGACGCGGCCGGGAAAGCGGCGTCCCAGCCGGGCCAGGTTGCCAGCCACCTCCACCCCGGCGGGGCCGCCGCCGAAGATCGCCAGGTTGCACTGGCCGCGCCGCAGCAGCCGCAGGGCCCGCAATCGCGCGCGGGCCAGATTGGCCACCGGCTTGACCGGAAAGCAGTCCGGCCCGCCGTCGCCGGGCAGGGGGCGGGCTCCGCTGCCCAGGTTCAGGGAAAGGACGTCATAGGAGATGGTGGAGCCGTCATCCAGTTCCAAAAGCCGCTCGCCGGGCCGGATGCGCACAACCGAGGCGCGGCGGAATACACCTCCTCCGCGTTCGGCCAGTTTGGCCACATGGAAGGCGGCCTCGCGAGGGCGGTAGTACCCACCCAGGATTCCCGGGCCCATGCCGGAGTAGCAGTGGACCCGGGCCGGGCTGACCAACGTGACCCGGTGGCCGCGCCCGGTGACTTTCCCCAGCCGCTTGAGGGCGGCCAGGTGGGCGTGTCCGCCGCCCGCCAGCACCAACCGGGCCACGAAAGGCTCAGCAGGTGGCCAGCTGCTCCATCTCGTGGGTGGAGAGCAGCTTGTTCAGGTCCAGCAGGATGAGCAGTCTGTCCTCCAGCTTGCCCACGCCGTTGATGTACTCGGACTCGATGCCGGCCACCACGGGCGGGGGCGGCTCGATGGTGTCCGAGGGGATGCGCAGCACCTCGGACACGGAGTCCACGATAAAGCCCACGATCATGTTGCAGATGTCCACAACCACGCACCGGGTGTTCTTGTCGTGGTCCTTGCCTGGCATGCCGAATCGCTTGCGCAGGTCGATGACCGGGATGACCTTGCCGCGCAGGTTGATGACCCCCTCCACGAAATCCGGGGCCTTGGGCACCCTGGTGATGTCCACCATGCGGATGATTTCCTGCACCTTGAGGATGTCGATGCCGAACTCCTCATCGCCGATGGAGAAGGTGACCAGCTGGCGGATCTGCTGCCCGCCCCTGCCTTCCTCGTCGGTGTTGATGAGGTTCACGAGTTCGGAGTCGCTGTCGAGATTGGACATTGCTCTGGCTCCGTTGGCTGTGTTTCGCCCGTCGCGGTCCGCCCCCCACGGCGGCCCGTCAACTCGGACGGCATGGTGGGATGCTACCTGGAAAGGGCCTGGATGAACAGGCGTTCGAAGTGGATTATCACGAGCTGGCGCGGGGCCCGGCCTTGGGGAGTCAGCGGTTCGGGGCGATGTCTTGGCACATGAGAAGGAGAAGGCCACGCCCGGCGGGGTTGACTTCCCCGTCTGTGCGCGAGGCGGGCTGAGCCTGTCCGACTTCCCTCACCACGCGGGTTTCTCCGCCGCCGCTGATGACGGGGTCCTTGTCGAACAGCCGGGGACCGGCGAGAAACAGGGCCGCGAAGAGCAGCACAAGGATAAGGCGATGCATTGCTTCTCCAAGAAAGAAGGCTATTCTTTCCCGGATACGCAATGCAGGGGAACGTGGCAAGCGTTATGACGAAAAAACGTACTATCAGGCCGCCTGGTCGATGAGACCCAATTTGCGAAGTTCCCCCAAAAGGACGTTCTCATCGATGGGCTTGACCAGGTAGGACGTGGCGCCACCCAGGAAGAAGGCGTTGTGCGTGTCCACGTTGTCTTCCAGCACGGTGGTGATGATGACCTTCACGCCGTCGTTCTCGGCCACGCCCATGTCCTGCTCGATGTCGCGTATTTCACGCAGGGCGTTGTGTCCGTCTATTTCCGGCATGACCAGGTCCATGCAGATCAGGTCGTAGGGTTTGCCTTCGCTGAGGGCGCGTCGGAAGGCGTAGATGGCTTCGTCTCCGTTCACCGCCACGTCGCAGTATCCATACGGGTGCAGGATTTCCTGCAGGTAGCTGCGGCAGTAGAAGTCATCGTCGACGATCAGGGCGCGCATGCGGGGGAACCTCCGATTCCGGAACGCGGAGTGAATTATCCACAGTGTTTCGCTATTTTTCCACAAGCAATGCAATGGTACCTCCGCCCATACCCTTTGTCAAAAGCTACATTCGGGGGATAAACTGGGTAGAATACCGGACCGGGGAGAGTATGACAAGCGTGTTCAGCGCTTGATGACGCTCGTGGACAGGCCACGGCAATGACACGATTCGTCCCTGGGCAGGGTCCGGCGCAGGCAATCCACCACGCCCCGCCGCAGGACAACCCAGAACCCGCCGCGATACTGGCAGACGGCGCCTCCTTGGGAGAAGGACGTCCGGGGCTGCCCCAGCAGGCGCTCTAGTTCGTCGGCGGGCATGCCCGGCTCCGCCAGCCGAGTGAGGCGGACGGATTCATTTTCAGCCTCGGACCGCGTCCTTTTCGTGGCGCGCCGTTCGGCGGCTTGGGATTCGGGCTTCTTCCATGCGGATTGGCCAAGCCGTTGGCTGGCCAGGGTTTCCAACTCCCCTGCGTAGGTGGGGTCGGCCGCCGCCCGCGCCACGCCACTGGCCAGCCGCATGGCCTCCACATCCGCCCGGACCCGGCAGACCAGCACCGGGAGGCCGTCGGCGGTTTCCAGCGAGCGCCCCGCCTCTTCCATGCGCAGCAGGGCGGCGGCGTAGGTGCGCACCTCGTCCGGGGTGATGGTCAGTTCGTCGAACTGCGCTTCGGCCGCGAGAAGATTCCCGGCTCGCTGGGCGAGCTTGCTCCTGGCCCCGTTGGCGCAGAGGCGGCGCGCTTCGGCCAGGGTCTGCCGCTCTCCCAGGGTGTGGCGATGGCTGGCGCGAAGCGTGCTTCCGTTCTCCGCCCGCGCCACGGGAGCGTGGCAGAGCACGGCGGCCGCAAGGAAAAGGAGGGCGAAGCGGAGTGCGGGCATGGTTTGCTGCCGGGAAGGTTTCCGGCCCCGCGGGCCTGTGCCTAGAGGGATACCTTGGTTTTCTGGGTGACGCCGAAGATGGACAAGTCGGGGCGCCCACGCTCCCCGGCCATTTGGCGGCAGTAGCGCACCATGGCATCGATGCCCTGGTCGTCGCGGTCCTGGTTGTGGTGGAAGAGGCCGAAGGCCTTCACTTCCGCGCGCAGGGCGATGTCCAGGGCGTCGGTGTAGAGGGCGTGTCCCCAGCCCCGGGTCAGGTGATAATCCTCGGGGGTGTATTCGGCGTCGTGCACCAAGAGGTCCGCGCCCCGGGCGAACTTCACGTAGTCCTCCACCGCCAGGCCGCCGCGATGGTCAACATGGGGCTCGTTGTCCGTGAGAAAGACGAATCGTTTGCCGTCCTCTTCGAAGCGGAATCCCAGCCCCATGTTGGGGTGGCTGATGGGGATGGTGGCCACCTCCATGGTGTCGATGGCCAGCCGCGAGGCGCAGATGCCCTGGTATTCGATGGAAGCCTTGATTTCCTCGTAGGGCACCGGGAAGTAGGGCGGCAGCATGGTCCTGGCCAGGAGCTTCTCCATGTTGCCCTGGGCCAGGGGGCAGCCGTGAATGCGGATGCGGCTGGTTTCGGAATAAATGGGCTTGAAGAAGGGAAAGCCCAGTACATGGTCCCAGTGGGAGTGGGTGAAAAGGAGGGTGAGGTCGCGGCGGCCCTCGGCCAGCAGGCTGTTGCCCAGCCCGCGGATGCCCGTGCCCGCGTCCACCACGACGATGTCGTCGTTGCGGGTGCGAATTTCCAGGCAGGTGGTGTCGCCGCCGTATGTGGCGAACTCCCGCCCGGAGACTGGAATGGAACCTCGGGCGCCCCAGAATCGGATGAGCATGCCGGATCAGCCCCTTCTGGTTGCGTCCGCTTTATGCGGACAATTCTGGGCACGTAGCCGATCCGGCAAATGAAAACAAGGCATGGGCGGCGGAAGCGCTCCGCCGCCCATGCCTTGGGTGGGTCGTTCAGGAACGGGCTATTCGCCCTTGACGTGGCACTGGCCGCAGGCCACCGGCCCCTTGCCCTGCTGCTCGTGGCAGCCGGCGCACTGGACGTGGTAGGCCTCGCGCAGCGGCACGGAGTTGGTCTCGTCTCCCCCGAGGGAGTGGCAGTCGGAACAGGCCATGCCGATGCTGTCGGCCCCTTCCACCTTCTGCCCGTCCTCGTAGTAATGGTGGCAGACGGTGCAGTCGGGGATCTCGCCCATGTGCAGGTCGTGGTCGAACTTGGAAGCGGGCATCTGGGACTCTTCGAAGGCCTCGGCCTCGTACTCCAGCATGCGCTCCTGCGCCACGGCCGCGGCCGCGAAGAGCAACGCGCAGGCCAGCACGGCCAGAACGAGGGCGCCACGGCCTTTGGGATGATGTCTGCTCATCTCTTTCTCCTTAGCCTTCCTCGATGGCCCTGGTCTTTTGCATGTGCTCGTAAATGATGTCGCCCAGGAACATGAGCTTCATGTCCAGCTTGTAGTGGTGGATGATGTCTTCAAGCCCGCCGTGGCAGTTGTGGCAGGGGGCGATGACGATCTTGGCTCCGGTCGCCCGCAGCTGTTCGGCCTTGACCGAGTTGCCCTCGATGCGGGTCTTCTTGAACGGAGGCCCGCAGTTGATGACGCCGCCGCCCGCGCAGCAGCAGATGTTGTGCTCGCGGTTGGGGGTCATTTCCACGAAGTTGGGGCAGAAGGCCTTGGCCACTTCGCGGCCCTTTTCCTCCAGCCCGCGCCCGCGGACGATGTTGCAGGGGTCGTGGAAGGTGACCAGATCTTCGATCTGGCTGCCGACCTTGATGCGGCCGGAGGTGAGCATCTCCCAGTAAAACTGCACGCCGTGGACCATTTCGATGGGGGTGTCCCGCCAGGCCAGCCAGCGGTTGCCCACGTCGTACACCGAGCGGAAGGCGTGGCCGCACTCGCCCATGACGATGCGCTTGACGCGCAGCCGGTGGGCGGTCTCGTAGTGCATGCGCTTCAGCCGGCCCATGGTTTCGTTGTCGCCGGTGAACATGGCCATGTCCGAGTTGTCCCAGCCGGGTGTGGCGGGCATGGTCCAGTCCACGCGGGCCTCGTGCATGATGGCCGCGGCCTGGTAGATCAGGTGCGTGCGGAACTTGGGCTCGGGCGCGATGACCGAGTACATCATCTCCGCGCCTTCCTTCTCGACGGGAATGCGCATCTCGGGGAACTCGTCCCTGGCTTCCTCTTCCTGCCAGAAGAGGGAGTCGATCCACTCGTCGTCCTTGACCCACATCTGGTTGCCGGTGGCGGAGTGGGAGTGGCAGGTGTCCTGGATGTACTGCGGGGTCAGGCCCAGCTTATGGCCCAAGCGGCGGACGATGGTCATCATGTAGGCCACGTCGATGCCGATGGGGCAGTAGTGCATGCAGCGGCGGCAGAGGTTGCACTCCGTGTGGGCGATCTGCACCGCGTTGCGCATGAACTCGGGGGAGACCTTGCCCTTGCGCTTGACGATCTCCCATATGGTCTGGCTCATCTTGCCCACGGGCGAGTAGGAGGGGTCGCCGTCGTGGGAGAGGCAGTAGTGGCAGGCGTCGGCGCAGAGGCCGCAGTGGACGCAGGTGTCCATGTAGGCCTCGAAGCGCGCCGAGGTCTCGTTGTCCAGAACCTGCTTGACCACCTGCTGGATTTTCTTTTCGTCGAGCTTGGCGGCGCCGCCGTCGAGCCCGATGTCCTCGATCTTGCGGAAGTCCTTGGTCAGGGTGGGTACCTTGTGCATTGTGGCGCTCCGCTTAGTAGTCGCGCGTCTTGCGCACCGCGCCGAATTCAGAGCCGATGTAGCCCCGGGTGAGGGGGTACAGCAGCATGTGCTTGACGCGGGTGAAGGGGATCATGATCAGGAAGGCCTCGCCGAACAGCACGTGCAGATTCAGCCAGGCCATGTACGGGCCCCACTGCTGCCCGGCCAGGAAGCCGAACAGGAAGGTGCCGGTGACGATGGCCAGGATGAGCCAGTCCTCGCCGCGGGTGACGAAGGCCACCTGCTTGTCGAAGATGCGGCGGTAGGCGAAGTAGCCGCAGCCGGCCAGGGTGAGGACGGCCAGCACGTCGGCCAGGCCCTCGGGCAGCGTGATCCAGGTCACGCCCATGTACTGCTCCCACAGGACCACGTGGGCCAGCAGGAAGATGGGAATGAGGATCACGCCCAGGTGGAATACGGTGGTGAACACCGTCAGCACCGGCTTGGTGCGCCAGCGCATGGTGTTGAAGGGAATGGTCCAGTGAACGAGGGACCGCAGGGCGTATTTCCAGCTCCAGTACTTGAATACGAAGGGGTCGGAGGAGCGGGCCTTGCTGATCCACATGGCCACCTTGGCCACGCTGCCGCACACGAAGACCAGCAGGGCGATCCACAACAGCGGGCCGGTGAGGAAGTCGTAAATGGCGTTCATGGTTGTCTCCTTACCCCTGCAGGTCCGAAATCCGGTCGATGCGGCGGATGTACTTGCCGTCCCGGACGCCGCAGGTCATGAGGCGGTCGGAATCGGGCGAGAACATGGGCTGGAAGGCGGACTCGTAGGTCTGCCCCAGGGGCTTGCCGTCCAGCACGACGGTGTAGCTGCCGCCGCGTTCCACCTTGGCCGCCCAGTGGGAGCCGTCGGGACTGAAGACGGCGGGCCAGGCCATGTCGTAGTCGCCGGGCACCATCTGGCCGTCCACCACGTAGTTCCATTTCTCCTGGTCCCGGCCCAGGGCGGCCAAGCGGGCGCCGTCCGGGGAAAAGACCAGGTCGCCGAGGATGCCGCCCATGCGGATGGGCCAGGCCTTACCGTCCACGGCCACGGTCCACTCGCCGATGCCAAGGGCCACCACGGCGGCCAGCTTGGAGCCGTCGGGCGAGAAGGCGGCTTGCCAGCACTGGGCGTACTTGGAGTGCCAGTAGGGTTTGCCGTCGCGGTAGATGGACCACTTGCCGCCCACGCGTGCGGGCGCGGCCACCCAGTTCTCGGTGGGGTGGAACAGCGGCTCCCAGGCGCTCTGGCAGTTCAGGCCCCAGGCCTTGCCGTCCACGGCGATGTCGTAGTCGTAGAGGCTCTTACGCACGGTGGCGGCCAGGGAAGAGCCGTCCTGGGAGAAGGTGGGGGTCCAGACGTTGACGAATACCTCGTCCCAGGCCACCCCGTCCACGGCGGCGGAGAAGAGGCCCTCCTGGAAGGCGGCGATGTCCGCCTGTCCCATGGACTTGACCTGCACCGCGGCGGCGGTGCGCTTGCCGTCGGGGCTGACGGCGAAGTTGTTGGCGTTTTCATAGAGGGTTTCCCAGGGCTCGCCGTCCACCACCATGCCGTAGCGCATGGAGTCCTGGATGGAGGCGTAGATGGGGCCCGCCGGGGAACCGGTGTTGTTCCAGCAGAAGTCGAAGCTGTTTTCCCACGGCTCGCCGTCCACGGCCACGGTCCAGACCATGTCGGCCTGCACCAGCGCGGTCAACCTGCCGTCGGGAGTGAAGCGGGGATTCCATGCCTTCTCGAAGGCGTTTTCCCAGGGTTCGCCGTTGACGCAGAGCGTGAACTCCTCGTCCTCGGTGCGGATGACGGCGGCAACGCGCTCGCCGTCGGGAGAGGCCTGGGGTTCCTCAACCCAGCCGAAGCGATCCGTCCATTGCCCGAGATCGGAAATCTCCTTCTCTCCGGGCTCCCAGTTGATTCCAGCCTGTTTGGCCATCGCAGCACCTCGTTTCGTATAATTCCGACCACGGCACTCCAAAATGCCGCAGTCGACGCGGCGGAGGACATTGCCCGAGCCTCCCGCCGGGGTCAAGTCCGGCGGGAGGCTCATTTTGTGAGCCACTGTACCGTAACAACGCCGGAATGCAAGGGGGGAGGCATATTGTGGACCCGTTGACTCCATTTTGGCACGCAATCGTCATCCAGGGCTCTTGCCAATCCCCCCGGAATACACTTATTATATAAATTGATTGGCCGCGCTGGGCGAACGCCGCCATACCAGAGCAACTGCGCCCGGAGCGAGCTCCGGGCCAAGCCGCCCCAAAGGTCGGCCGCACGAACATGCCGCAGGCGCAAAGCGACGAACTCATCCGCATCCCGGTCCCGGGCAAGGGACCGCTCCGCCGCAAGCTCTTCTCCATGCTCTGTCCATCGCTGGGCAGGCTCATCGGGCTGTCCCATATCAACCGCATCTACGCCAACGCCCATTGCGGGGACTCTGACGAGTTTCTAAGCGGCACCCTGCGCGAACTGGGCGTGAAGGTGCAGGTGCGCCAGGAGGACCTGGAGCGCATCCCCAAAGTGGGGCCCTGCGTGGTGGTGGCCAACCACCCCTTCGGCGCGGTGGAGGGCATCATCCTGGCGGACATCCTGCGTTCCATCCGCCCGGACGCCAAGCTCATGGCCAACTATCTCCTGGCCCAGATACCGGAGATGCGGGACATTATCATCCAGGTGGACCCCTTCGGCAGCCAGCAGGCCACCTCCCGCAACATTGCGCCCCTCAAGGAATCCCTGCGCTGGCTTCGCCAGGGCGGTCTGCTGGGCGTCTTTCCCGCGGGCGAGGTCTCGGCCTTCAACCTCCGCCAGCGCGCGGTGGCGGACAAGGAGTGGAGCCCCACGGTGGGCGGCATCATCCGCAAGACCGGCGCACCGGTGGTGCCCGTCTACTTCAAGGGCTCCAACCGCGCCCTGTTCCATCTTCTCGGCCTCATCCACCCCCGGTTGCGTACCGTCATGCTGCCGCGGGAGGTGCTTAAGCGCCGCAATACCACCATTGAGATGCGCATCGGCCAGCCCATCCCCAAGTCCAAGATGCAGGGCTTCGAGTCCGACGAGAAACTCATGGAGTGGCTGAAGCTACGCACCTACGTCCTGGGCAGCCGCGAGAACGGCGAAGAGGTCAAGGAAGAGGAAAAGACGCCCCAAGCCATGGCCGAGGTTGCCGCACCCCAGGAGCCGGACGCCTTGGCCGGGGAAATCGATTCCCTGCCGGACGAGCAGAAGCTCATCGAGTCCGACCCGCACCTGGTGTTTGTCTGCAAGAAGGAGCAGGCCCCGGTGGTCCTCAAGGAGATCGGCCGCCTGCGCGAGATCACCTTCCGCGCCGTGGGCGAGGGCACCGGCCGCGACAGCGACCTGGACGAGTTCGACGAGTATTACCACCACCTGGTCCTCTACAACCGCGAGGACCGGGAGATCATGGGCGCCTACCGGCTGGGGCCGGTGAAGGACATCCTGCGCGAGCACGGCCGCGACGGCCTGTACTCCAATACTCTCTTTACCCTGAAGAAGAAGTTTCTGGACCGAATCGGCGAGCACGGCCTGGAGATGGGCCGCAGCTTCGTGCAGCAAAAGTACCAAAAGGGCTACGCTCCGCTTCTGCTGCTGTGGAAGGGCATCGCCGCCTACGTGGTGGCCCACCCGGACCGCTGCATCCTCTTCGGCCCGGTGTCCATCACCAACGACTACCACTCCTTCTCGCGTGAGTTGATGGTCCGCTTCCTGTCCCAGCGGGAGCGCGCCGAGGAGCTGACCAAGACGGTCAAGCCCAAGAGCCCGCCCAAACTGCCCCACTTGGCCGGGCTGGTTGTCAAGACCGCCCGCACGGTCTGCCGGGACATCGACGACCTGGCCTCCCTCATTTCCGAGGTGGAGACCGACCAGAAGGGCGTGCCGGTGCTCTTGCGGCAGTATCTCAAGCTGGGAGGCAAGCTGTTGGCCTTCAACGTGGACCAGGACTTTTTCGACGCCCTGGACGGCCTCATCATGGTGGACCTGCGCAAGACCGACCGCAAGATCCTCTCCCGCTACATGGGCAAGGAAGCGGTCGGAGAGTTCCTGGACCACCACGGCAGCGGCCAGCAGAACGAGGACGGCACCAACCAGGCCGCCTAGGAATCACGGGAGGTTGCTCCCGGCTCCCTCTCTTCTCCTTATTGTGGCGACAGCCCTCCGGCTCAGGCGCTCGCGGCCGAGACCGGCCGCGGCCCCTTGAACTGTGCCAGCCCGGCCTTGAGGTAGGGCATGGTCCAGTCCTCGCCCCGGCGGCGCATTTCCACGGGCAGGGACGTCCACGGCAGGCGCGGCTCGGCGTGGTGCACGTGGTGGCAGTAGAAATTGAGCAGGCAGGCGTTCACCGGCCGGGGCAGGGCCACGTTGTAGGCCTGTCCGGTGTCACCGGTGGGGGCGGCGTAGTGGGGCAGGTTGTTGGCGAAGGAGATGAGGAAGGCCCGTGCGGCCAATGCCAGCGCCAGCGCCCACCAGTATCCCCCGTACAGCGGCAGCGAGACGACCAGCAGGGCGAACACCACAGCGCCCTCTCGCCGGGTGGAACGCACCGTGTCCGGTTTGGAGAAGGTCTTGGCGGCCAGCTTGGCGATTTCCCGCGAGCCCTCGTCCCCGCCGCCCATGGCCTTGGAGACGAATCGCCTGATTCGTTCGGGAGGTAGCAGAAAGACCAGGAAGCTGGCCACCTCCATGAGGTAGAAGCCGCCGACGAGCTGGGCGTAGTAGCCCACCCAGGCGCGGATAGTGGATGTGGCTGCCGGGTCGTAAAGATCGGGCCGGTCCACCAGCGCGCCGTTGAAGCGGTGGTGCTGCAGGTGCCCGAAGCGGACCACGGAGAAGGGCACCAGCAGTCCCACGCAGAGCAGCCTGCCCAGCCGCTCGTTCCATTTCTTGTCCGGATGGAGGTTGAAGTGGAAGGATTCGTGGGCGGTGAACCACATGGTGTTGGTCAGGGCCGCGCAGGGTATAAGGGCCAGCAGCCACCAGGGGCTCAGCGGCAGGAGCAGAACGGGCAGCAGGATGAACTGGAAGAGGTTGACCAGGAGCAGCAGCCCGGCCAGAACCATGTTCAGGAAGTACGGATGACGGTGTTCCATACATTCATTATGTGCCCAAGCCGGACAGGCCAGTCAAGGCGGGGAGGCCCGTGTGCCGGGGATTGAAATGCGCGGCGCGGCCGTGGCCCGTGGCGGGCGGAACCTTTTGCGGGGGGTGGACCTGTGTCTGGAGTCGGGGGAGAGCCTGCTCCTGCTGGGGCCTTCCGGCTCCGGCAAGACGACACTCTTGCGGCTTCTGCGCGGCGAGTTGCCACCCACTGCCGGAGAGCGGCTCTATCATCTGGACGGCCGGACCACCCCCTCGCCCCTGCCGGTGCGCCATCGCGTGGCTCTAGTTTCGGCGGAGCAGCAGCGGTTCTATCAGGACCCCGGCCACGGCGAGGGCCCGGTGCGCGCGGCCAGCCGGGCCACGGGGCTGGAAGTGGTGGTGGCGGGCATGCGCGACGCCCCCCTGTGCTACCATCCCCCGACCGAACGCGAGGCGGAGCGGGCTCGCGCGGCGGCGGAAACCGCCGGGGCGGGGGACCTTCTGGACACCCCCCTGGCCGAACTGTCCCAGGGGCAGGCGCGGCGCCTACTGCTGGCCCGCGCCCTGGCCTCCGGTCCGGAAGAGGGGCCGGACCTGCTGTTGCTGGACGAGTGCTGCGAGGGGCTGGACGAGGCCTCCCGCGAGGCCTGGCTGGCGGCCGTGGGCCGGGTGATGGAGCGGGGAACGGCCGTGGTCTACGCCACCCATCGTCCGGACGAGGCGGAGTCCCTGCCCGGATTGCGCCGGGCCGTGCTGCTGCGGGACGGCCGGGTGGTCCACGACGGCCCGGTGGAGGCCGTTCCGAATTTCGCCGAGGAAGCGGATACCGGGTGTCCGGTGGTGAATGGAGCAAAGGCGGACGCGCCGCCCTCCTTCCTTTTCCATCTGGAAAACGTGCGGCTGCGGCGCGGCGGGCGGGATATCCTGTACGTGGACGGCTGGACCGTCATGCCCGGCCAGGGCTGGGCCGTACTGGGGCCCAACGGAGCGGGCAAGTCCAGCTTGCTTTCCCTGCTCCACGGCGACCTGCCGCCCGCCCCGGGGAGCGTGGTGCGCCGCTTCGGCCTGGACGGCCCCTCGGGCTGGCGTGAAATCCGGCGGCGGGTGGGGCTGGTTTCGGCCGTGCTGGACGCCGCCCACCATCTGCCCCAAACCGCCCTGGACTGCGCCGCCTCCGGCTTCGCCGGGCGGGTGGGGCCGCACGCGGATGCCCCTGCCGAACACACGCGGGCCGCTCTGCGCACGCTGGAGGGGGTGGGGCTGGGCCACCTGGCCTCCCGCGACCTTTCCCAGCTTTCCTGCGGCCAGCGGCGGCTGGTGCTGCTGGCCCGCGCCCTGGCTCCCGGACCGGACGCCCTGCTGCTGGACGAGCCCCTGGCCGGGCTCGACCCGTCCCTGCGCGTCCGCATGACCGGGATTTTGGAGGACGTCCAGCGCTTCGGCGCCGCGCTGGTGGTGGCGGTCCACCATGCCGAGGATCTGCCGCACGGGGTGGACAGGGTTCTGCGGCTGGAGGACGGGACGGCCCGGCGCGAACCCCTTGCCTGCCAGCCAAAAATGGAATGATTGATTTTGACACCGCCGCGTCCACTCGGGTATCAGCCTGAATGATTCGGCAACTATCCGCACAGAGAAGGGCAGGAAATCCGCCATGTACGACACCATCGTGGCCGAACTGACCGACCTGGCCAAGCAGGCCGGGTACGAGATCATGCGCATCTACCGCGAGGACTTCTCCGTTGACTACAAGGAGGATGAGTCCCCGCTGACCCAGGCCGACCGCGCGGCCAACGACCTCATCGTCAAGCGGCTGCGGGAGGTTTATCCCGGCGTGCCCATTCTCTCGGAGGAAGGCCAGCACGTGCCCTTCCCCGAGCGGCAGGCTTGGCCGCGCTTCTTCTGCGTGGACCCGCTGGACGGCACCAAGGAGTTCGTCAAGCGCAACGGCGAGTTCACCGTGAACATCGCCATGGTGGCCAAGAATTTCCCCGCCTTCGGCGTGGTGTACGTGCCGGACCGCGAGACCATGTACTGGGGCGGCAAGGATTTCGGCTCCTTCAAGCAGTTCCGGGAGATGCCCCCGCAGAAAATCCAGTGCCAGACCCCGCCGCCGGAAGGCCCCCGGGCCGTGGTCAGTCGCTCCCACCCCTCCCCGGACCTGGCCGCGGAAATGGAGAAGCGCGGCGTGAGCGAGCGCGTGGAGGCGGGCAGCGCCATGAAATTCTGCCTGGTGGCCGAGGGCGTGGCCGATCTCTACCTGCGCCTGAACCCCACCATGGAGTGGGACACCGCCGCGGGCCAGGCCGTTCTGGAAGGCGCGGGCGGCTCCATGACCACCCTGGACGGGGAACCCTTCATCTACAACAAGGAATCGCTCAAGAATCCAGGGTTCATCGCCCAGGGTTTAACGGCTGAAATGTAACCAACCGCTTTGGCGTGGGCTGCATGAAAAAGGCGAGCCGCTTGTGGCTCGCCTTTTCTTTTGTCCATTCTAGATAGCTAGGTGGTCAGCTTCCGCCCAACTCGAAAAACTCCAGCTCAGGCGCTTTTTCGATGGCCCCGGCGCGGGCCAGTTTGTCATAGAACAGGGACAGCCCCTGGCGTTCTCGTTCGCCAAGGTCGAAGACCAGGCCCTGGAAGTAGGCCTCCATGGCCTCCTGGGACCAGCCGGTTTGTCCGGCGGCCAGGGCGGCGATGCGGTCCATGCGGGAGCGGCTCCAGTCCTTGGCTTGCAGCAGGGCGCGGCAGCAGGCGGCCACTTCCCGGGGCTTCTCCTCGGCCGCCCGGCGCGAGACCAGCCAGACGCCGAAGATGAAGGGCAGGGAGGTCCAGTCCATCCAGGCGCTGCCCATGTCCCAGCGGTGGGGGTAGGCGGGATGGCCGCGCAGCCGCAGCGCCTCGTCGCCTATGGCCAGCAGCGCCTCGGGCGGATTGTCCGAGTCCACGGCCGCGCCCACGTCGCAGGGGGCGAATCGCGGTTCGATGCCCACCCGCTCCCGCAGGAACAGCCCCAAAAGGGCGGCCGAAGTGTGGGTCTGGGAGGTCACGGCGATCTCCCGGCCGTCCAGCTTGGCCACGGGGTGGCGGGAGAGCAGCAGCACGCTGCGCACGTGCCCACGCGCGCCGATGGCCAGGTTGGGCACCAGCAGGTACTCGTCCGGCGCGGAGGCGTACTCGATGGACGAGGCGGCGGAGACGTCCAGCTCCCCGGCGCGCATGCCCCGGTTCAACTCCGCCGGGGTGGCGGCCACCACGGACTCCGGCCCGGCCACCGCGCCGCACTCGATGGGGTGGTAGACCGGCAGCACGTTGAGGTAGCGGATGCGGCCCAGCCGGATGCTCACGATCCGGTTTCCTCCGCGTAGTCCTCGGGCGCGGGGGAGTAGTCCATCAGGCGGCGGCGCGGGGTGAACCCGGCCTGGCGCACCAGGCGGCGGATGGTCTTTTCCTCCAGCCGGTAGCCCACCCCCGCGGCCTTGACCACGTTTTCCTCGATCATGGTGGAGCCGAAGTCGTTGGCTCCGTAGGACAGGGCCAGCTGGGCCACCTTGGGGCCCATGGTCACCCAGGAGACCTGGATGTTGTCCACGTTGTCCAACACCAGCCGGGACACGGCCAGGGTGCGCAGGTATTCCGGCGCGGTCAGGGGTCGGCAGCCGGGCAGGGCGGTGTTGGCGGGCTGGAAGGTCCAGGGGATGAAGGCGGTGAAGCCGCCGGTCCGGTCCTGCACCTCGCGGATGCGCAGCATGTGCTCGATGCGCTGGGCCGGGGTCTCCAGGTGGCCGAACATCATGGTGGCGGTGGTGCGCATGCCCAGGGAGTGCGCCTCGGCCATGACCCGCAGCCAGTCGTCCGCCGGGCACTTGTTGGGCGCGATGCGGGAGCGCACCTCGTCCACCAGGATTTCCGCCCCGCCGCCGGGCATGGAGTCCAGCCCCGCCTCCTTGAGCCGGGCCAGCACCTCCAGGGTGGAAATACCCTCCATCCCCGCCCAGTGGACCACCTCCGGCGGGGAGAAGGCGTGCACGTGGATGGCGTGCCGCTCCTTGATGCCCCGCAGCATGGCCTCGTACCAGGACAGGGGCAGGTCCGGGTGGTGGCCGCCCTGCATGAGGATCTGGCTGCCGCCAAGGTTGATGGTCTCCTCGATCTTGCGGTCCAGCTCCTCCTGGCTCAGGAGGTAGCCGCCCTCCTGGCCGGGGGCCTTGTAGTAGGCGCAGAAGCGGCAGCTGCAGACGCAGATGTTGGTGTAGTTGATGTTGCGGTCCACCACGTATGTGACCAGACCGCCGTGATGGCGGCGGAACCTGGACTGGTCCGCCAGGGCGGCCAGGTGGTGGAAATCGGCCTCTTGCAGCAGGGCCAGGGCCTGGTCCGCGTCCAGCCGTTTGCCGGCCTCGGCGCGTTCCAGGGCCTCCCGCAGGATGTTACTCGGCATTCTCGTCCTCCCGGCTGGTGAAGAGCGCGCCGCGCCGGGCCGGGGTGAAGCCCGCGCCGCGGATCATGGCCTCCAGTTCGTCCACGCTCAGGGCGTCCTCGGACTCGGCCCCGGCCATGTGGCCGATTTTCTCTTCCACCACGGTGCCGTCCAGGTCGTCCGCGCCGAAATACAGGGCGGTCTGGGCCAGCTTGACCCCCAGCATGACCCAGTAGGCC
This sequence comes from Desulfohalovibrio reitneri, assembly GCF_000711295.1. Taxonomy (NCBI): domain Bacteria; kingdom Pseudomonadati; phylum Thermodesulfobacteriota; class Desulfovibrionia; order Desulfovibrionales; family Desulfovibrionaceae; genus Desulfohalovibrio; species Desulfohalovibrio reitneri. The sequence goes on from NZ_JOMJ01000004.1 coordinate 322,693, forward strand.
TTGACGTGGGGAATGTTGTCCAGCAGCAGCCGCGACACCGCCAGGGTCCGCAGGTCCTCCACGCCGGTGGGGCCGTGCTTGACGCCCAAGGGGTTGTTGCGCGCCTGGAAGGACAGGGGAATGAAGCACAGGAAGCCGCCGGTGGCGTCCTGCTGGCGGCGCAGCCGGTCCAGGTGGTCCAGGCGGTGGGCGGTGGTCTCCTTGTGGCCGTAGAGCATGGTGCAGTTGGTTTTCAGCCCCAGCTCATGCGCCTCACCGTGGATGCGCAGCCAATCGTCCGCCCCCAGCTTCTCCGGGCAGATGCCAGCCCGGATTTCCGGGTCGAAGATTTCCGCGCCGCCGCCGGGCAGCATGGCCAGCCCGGCATCCTTGAGCCGGGACAACACCTCGCGGGTGTCGATGCCCTCCAGCTTGGCGAAATGGGCGATCTCCACCGCGGTGAAGCACTTCAGCTCGCTGCCGGGGGCGACCTCGGAGAGAGAGCGCAGGGCGTCCTCGAAAAAGGACAGGGGCAGGTCGGGGTGGCAGCCGCCGACGACGTGGATTTCCGCCGGGACGCGGCCGCCGGGCAGCAGCGCCTTGGCCCGCATGTCCTCGATGGACAGCTCGAAGGCCCCTTTCTGCCCCGCCTTGCGGGAGTAGGCGCAGAACAGGCAGCCGTTGACGCAGACGTTGGTGTAGTTGATGTGGCGGTTGAGCACGTAGTGCACACGGTCGCCGTGCAGGCGGGTACGGGCCTGGTGCGCCAGCGCGCCCACGGCGGTCACGTCCGGGCAGGCGAACAGGCGCTCGCCGTCCTCCAGGGACAGCCGCTCGCCCGCTTCCACCTTGTCCACGGCTTGGCCCAGGTCCAGCGCCCGGCAGCGTCTGGAAAGCCAGTCGTTCATGGGGTTTCTCCTTGCGGCGCGCCCAGGCCCCGGCGCAGGCAGTTGGTCAGTTCCCGAAGCCGCTTGGCCCGTTCGGCCGGGTCGCGCAGGTTCAGTCCGCCGTCCATTTCCTCCACCACGCAGGCCTGGAGAAAGCGGTCCATGGCCGCGTCCAGCAGGAAGGCGGCGAAGTCGGGGTCCAGGTCGGGGCGCAGTTCGCCCCGCTCGGCGGCACGTTCCACCATGGGGCGGAGGAATTTGGCGGAGTAGGCCCGGGCGCGTCCCAGGAAAAGGTCGCGGCCGGGCATGGATTCGTCGTAGAGCATTTTCAGGTAGATGCGGTAGACGCGGGGATTGGCGTCGATGAAGGCCACCCCCGCCTCCAGCACGCGGTGCAGCCTGTCGAAGAACGGCTCGTCCGCGCTCTGGTCGCGCACCTGGCGCAGGTTGTCCGCGAACAGGCCGGAGGCGCGGTCGAAAACGTAGGCGAACAGCCCCTGCTTGGAGCCGAAATACTGGAAGATTGACCCCTTGGCGATACCCAGCCGGGAGACCAGCCGGTTGATGGAGGCTCCGCCGAAGCCGCGTTCGGCGAACTCGTCAACCGCCGCGCCGAGGATGCGCCGCTGCTTGTCTTCGGGCAGGTTCTCGAAGACGGAGGCCTCGCTCCGCCCGGTTCCGTCCGTGTTCCGCGTCTCGATGACCATGTGGTCATCGAGTAGATGACCACCCGGTCACTTGTCAAGCCGCCCGCCCCGCGTTACCAGAGCGGGCATGCGCAAACTCACCCTGGCCGTCTCCCCCTGTCCCAACGATATCTTTATTTTCCATGCCCTCATGGAAGGGCTGGTTCCTCCGCCGCGCGGCGTTTCCCTGGACGTGCGCCTGGCCGACGTGGAGGAACTGAACGCCCTGGCAGAGAGCGGCGGGGCGGACGTGGTCAAGGTCTCCACCGCGGCCTATCCCCGCTTCGCTGACGACTACGTGCTGCTGCGCGCCGGGTCCGCCCTGGGCCGGGGGTGCGGGCCGGTGGTGGTCGTGCGGCCGGACGCCGACCCGGCGGAGATAGCCGCCGCGCCCGTGGCCGTGCCCGGCCTGCTGACCACGGCCAACCTGCTGCTGGGGCTGACAGGCTCCTTTTCCCGCGCGCGCCTGCCCATGCGCTACGACCAGGTCATGGACGCGGTGGCCGGGGGCGGCGTGCCCGTGGGCGTGGTCATTCACGAGGGGCGCTTCACCTACGGCGAGCGCGGCCTGAGCATGTACGTGGACCTGGGGTCCTGGTGGGAGCAGGCCTACGGGCTGCCCCTTCCCCTGGGCTCCATCGCCGCCCGCCGCGACCTGGGCATCGAGGTGGTGGACGGCCTCAACGCGGCCGTGCGCTCTTCCCTGGAGTACGCCAGGGAGAACCCCGAGGCCTCCCGCGAGGCGGTGCGTGAAAACGCCCGGGAGTTGTCCGAAGAGGTCATCCAGGCGCACATAGAGACCTTCGTCACCGACTTCTCCCTGGACGTGGGACGCGACGGCGAGCACGCCGTGCGCGTGCTGCTGGACGAGGCCTTCCGCATCCACGGCGGGGAGATGGTGGACCCCCTCTACCAGCCCCAACTGCAAAGCCCGCCCGTCTGAGCCGTGACCGGGGACCAGCGCCGCATCCTCTACTATCTGGAAAAGGCCGGCCCGGCCTACGCCAAGAAGCTGGCCGAGGTGCTGCGCAAGGACTGGCGCGCGGTGGAGGAGGACCTGACCGCGCTGGACGGGGAGGGGCTCATTGAGCGGGTGCCCGGCTCCACCATCACCTACAGCGCGGGCAAGCGGGGCAAGGTGACCAAGCACATGAACCACACCTACTACCGCCCCACCCGCCACGGCCGCCTGACCGTGCGCCGCATGAAAACCCCGCCGGAAGTGGACCTGACCCCGCCCTGGAAACGCGCTGGCAAGGGCTGACGGCGGCCGCCGGGGCGATACTCGGGGAAATTCCCCTTTTCTCCCGCTTCCTTCCCCTTCATTTCGCTCCCGATTCATGTAGAGTGGGGCGGAATTTCCGAGAACAGGAGGAAAAAAACGCCAATGGCGGAGACCAAGCGATACGACGTGCTGATCCTCGGCGCGGGCCCCGGCGGCGGGGCCGCGGCGGGCAAGTGCCTGGAGGCGGGCAAGACCGTGGCCATGGTGGAGTCCTACGGCTTCGGCGGCACCTGCCCCCTGCGCGGCTGCAATCCCAAAAAGGCCCTGCTGGGGCCGCCCGAGGCCATGGCCATGGTGGAAGGGGTGCGCTCCATGGGGCTGCGGGGCGAGTTGTCCATCCACTGGCCGGAACTGATGGCCTTCAAGCGCACCTTCACCGAGGGACTGGCCGACCGCATCCGCTCTCACTACGAGGAAAAGGGCGCGGCCACCTTCTTCGGCAAGGCCCGCTTCGTGGGCGACCGGGAGGTGGAGGTGGAGACGGATGACGGCGTGGTCCGCCTTGTCGGCGAGCACGTGGTGGTCTCCACCGGCCAGCGGGAACGCGACCTGGACGTGCCCGGCAAGGAGCACGTCTCCTCCAGCGACGATTTCCTGGAACTGGACGAGCTGCCCGGCCGCATCGTTTTCATCGGCGGCGGCTTCATCTCCTTCGAGTACGCCCACATCGCCCAGCGCGCCGGGGCGCAGTGCACCATCCTGCACCGCAGCGAACGGGTGCTGAAGCCCTTCGACGCCGACCTCTCCAAGGTGCTGGTCCAGGCCAGCCGGGAGTTGGGCATCGACGTGCGAACCGAGACGCCGCTGCACTCCATCACCGCCCGCCCGGGCGGCAGCTATCTGGTGCGCGGCTGCGAGGACGCCCACATGGAGGTCAAGGCGGACATGGTCGTCCACGGCGCGGGCCGCGTGCCGGACCTGGGGGCGCTGGACCCCGCCGCCTCCAACATCGCCTGGAACAAGCACGGCGTGGAGGTGGACGAGTACATGCGCTCCACGTCCAACCCCAAGGTGTTCGCCGCGGGCGACTGCGCGGACACGCCCTACGCCCTGACCCCCACGGCCGATCTGGAAGGCACGGCGGTGGGGGAGAACATCGTGGGCGGCCTTTCCCGAAAGGTCTCCCACCAGGGCATTCCCTCGGTATGCTACTCCCTGCCGCCGCTCATGGCCGTGGGCGCGCTGGAGGAGCAGCTCCAGGAGCGGGGCGTGCCCTTCGAGAAGAAGGAGCACGACCTGAGCGACTGGTTTTCCTGGAAACGCCTGGGCGACAAGCACGCCCGGGCCAAGGTGCTGGTCTCGCCCGACGACGGCCGGGTGCTTGGCGCGCACATGGTGGGGCACGAGGCGCAGGAGCTGTCCAACATCTTCGCCGTGCTGGTGCGCCTGGGACTGCCCAGAAAGGACCTGGACCAGGTGCTCTGGTCCTATCCCACCTGCGGCTACTACGTGCGCTACATGTACTAGGGGGACGGAGCGCGCCGGGCCCCGCGCCCGGCGCGTAAAGAACGGTTCAGCCCGTGGGCAGCAGGGCGTCGCGCAGTTCGTCCAGGTCGTCCATGAGTTCGGCCAGGGCCATCTCGGAGTCCTCCACGGTCAGCCCCAGCCGCTCCACCGCGCCGGGGGCGGGCTGGTAGCAGATGCCGTCCAGGCCCAGGCCGATGCCGGCCATCTTGGTCAGGCAGTCGCCGCAGTGGGCCAGGTCCAGGGCCTTGTCGCGGAATGGCGCGTCGTCCGGGGAAAGCCGCCAGTGCACGATTTGCACGATCTCGCGGGGCAGCCCCCAGTCCTTGAGCAGCACCGCGCCCACCTCCGGGTGGGAGACGCCCAGCACCTGTTCCTCTGCCAACTGGAAGGGAATCCCCTCCTCCTGGGAAAGTTCCAGAATGGCCTGCCCGTCCACCTCCAGAAACGAGCCCAGCACAAGCTTGCCGATGTCGCCCAGCAGGGTGGCGGTAAAGGTGTAGACCGGGGTTTCCCCGGTGGTGGCGGTTCCCAGGCGCTCGGCGGCCAGGGCGGCGGCCACGGAGTGCTCCAGCAGCGCGCCCGCCGGCATGTCGTAGCCCTTTATCTCCCGCCCCGCACGGGAGGCCAGGCCGGAGGCGGCCAGAATCTGCTTGACCTTGATGGAGCCAAGGCGGTTGATGGCCTCGCGCACGCTGGAGTAGGCGCGCAGCCCGGCGTAGTAGCCGGAGTTGGCCACCCGCAGGAGCTGGGCCGTGAGGGAGGGGTCCATCTCGATGAGCCGGGCCAGCTCGTCCAGGTCCGCCCCGGGGTCGGCCGCCAGGCTGAGCGCCTTGGCGATGGCCGGGGGCATGGCCTGCACTTCGCGCACCTTGTCCAGAACAGCTTCGCGCTTGCTCACAACGCCTTCTCCTTGCCGAGGCTCTTCACAACCACGGAACCGTCCCGCATGTCCAGGCTGAAGGTGCGGGGCACGGTGCCGCCGAACTCGTGCGCGGACAGGGGCAGCTCGTTCTTTTCCAGCAGGCGGCACAGGGCGGCGGTGTTGCGGGCGCCGGTGTCGAAGGCCCCGGCCAGCCCCAGCATGTGCGCCCCGCCAGCGGCCTTGAGCACTAGGTTGCCGCGCTTGGCCCCCTTGCGGAACATCTGCCGGATGAGGGCGGACACACCGGTGGTCACGAACATGGCCGGGGTTACTTCCGCCTTTTTCGGGGCCAGCCTGGCCAGTGGCAGCAGGCAGTGGACCAGCCCGCCCACTCCGTTGTCCGGATCATAGACCGCCAGGGCCACGCACGACCCCAGGGAGTAGGTTATGAGCAGGTCGCGCGGGGAGGTGGAGACCCGCATGTCGGAGATGCCCACCACCACGCGGTTCGGGGGGTAGGTCACGGTCGTACGAGCCTCCGGGGGGGAGCGGCGGCCGGGACGGACCGGCTGGCGGCGGTGTGGAGTGTGCGGAAACGGTTCATGTTGCCTCGCAGTTTGCCGCATGCCTAGCACGAGGACGATTATATTGCGAAGGTAGGGAAACCCTGCCCGTAATTGTCCGGATTGTCATGGAATGTTTGGAAATCGCCAAGAAACCGTCACCTCCCTCGTCCATACGAAAGGCTCGGGAAACCTGTAGCGGCAACCCAGACTGCGAGGAAGGACATGACGGATCAGGAAAAACTGGCCATCAGGCGCCACCTGGAAGAGCGGCTGGAGCATCTGCTGGAGGGCGAGCAGGCCGGAGCCAAGGCCGAGGCCTGCGCCGACGAGAACGAGTACGCCTCCCGCGTGAGCGAGCAGAACCTCAACGTGGCCCTGAGGGAGCGGACGGCGCGCGAGATCAACGAAATCCGCGAGGCCGTGCGCCGCATGGACATGCTGGGGTACGGACTGTGCGACGAGTGCGGGGAGGACATCTCCGCCCGCCGCCTCAAGGCTCGGCCCACGGCCACCCTCTGCATCCGCTGCCAGAGCGGGATGGAGGAGGGCGGCGCCATGGCCCGCGCCATGTAGCGTCAGCCTTCGCGTTCGCCGGGCTCCGGGCCCTTGGCGATTTCCAGGCGGGCCGCCTTGGCGGTTCGTCCGGGATGCGGGGATTCCCTCGCGCCGTCGCGCGGCCGCGCATGGCGGGTGGCGCCCGGGGGCCGGATTCGCCGAACGACCGCCACGCGGCACCGCTTGGTTGGAAGAATGCTGGCACGGGTGGGCGAAAAAACCGCATATTTTTCGAAAGTGGGAAAAATGTCCCTCCGGGGGTGGCTATTTCAGTGTCCGGGTGGTAAGAATCGTTTCTTCACACCACAAGGAGGAACGCCATGACCAAAACGCGTGACATCGAATCCACGCCGCGTTCTTCCCGCGACTCCCGGATGCAGGCCATCCACCAGGGCAACGAGACGCGCGAGCGGATGGCCAGGGCCGCCGAGGACGCCATTCGCCGTCAGCGCATCGAAAGCGGCGAAATGCCGTCCGGCTCGTAATCGCGCCGAGTCGCGCGAGGAACCCCCCGCACAAGAGGCGTCCGGTGGCGGCCGAGCAGCCGCCCGCCGGGCAGCGCCGAACATCCTTCGAAACGAAGGCGAATTCCGCCGCGTCCATCCGGTCGCGGCGTTTTTTCGTGCGGCGCGGCTAGATTTTCTCCACCGGCTCGCCCGGCTCGCCCGGTTCGGGCATTGGCGGGTACTCCGCCCGCAGGAAGCTGTAGGCGAACCGGTTGAAGGCCATGGTCAGTCCCAGGGCCAGCAGGGCCGCGGCCAGCCCCAGCAGGGGAGCCAGCAGGGGCGGGGCGGTGAGGGCCAGCCGCATGATGAGGGTGGAAACGGCCAGCCCGGAGTTGCGGAAAACGGCGTGGAACCATGGAGCGTCCAGCTGCGAGGCCAGCACGATGAGGATGTCCGAGAAGATGAGCACGGTGTAGAAGGTTTTGAAGAAGCCGTAGGGCTCGTAGCTCATGAAGAGCAGGTAGCCGTCGTAGGCGGCCGAGCCGGCGAAGCCCGCCAGCAGCACCAGGGACAACCCCTTCTTGAAGGCCACGAACCGCTCCACGGCCGAGTCGTCGCGGATGGTGCGGAAGTGGCGCTGGCGGTAGTAGAAGCCCAGGACCACGAAGATGGCCAGAGCCCCGGACGCCTCGGCCAGAATGGTCAGCAGCGGCTCCAGGTCGCGGGTCAGGTCGATGGGCTCGGGGAAATACTTCAGCTGCTTGAAGGCCCCGCGCAGCAGGATCAGCGCCAGGATCTCCAACTGCTTGCCCACGGAGCGGGAAAAGGAGCTTGGCAGGGCGAAGACCAGCCCCAGCACCTCCACGGCCAGCACCAGGGTGAAGGCCAGGTCGATGGCGTAGTAGTGGGAGCTGGGCGTCAGCCGGGCCAGCGAATGCGGCAGCATGCCCCATATCTTCAATTGAATGCCCGCCAGACCGACCAGAAATGTCAGAACGAGCAACGCCCCCACCCTCTTCTGCATTCCCCGCGACTCCCACAGCCCGTGCAGGTAATCGAAAACGCGGGAAAAGAGATTGAGCAGGCAGTTGGGCATGGGGACTCCTTGCGAAAAAAATGGATCGGCAAAGCCTACCCCGTGGCGGGTTTTGAATACAACCCCCCGGGAGGTACGCTGGATTCGGCACAGGGCGGAAAGGGAACGGCCTGGCCAGGGCCGGGCGCTGCGCTTACACCGACAGCTTCTTCCACTTCAGCGCCCAGGCCAGGGCGATGCCGACGACGAAGCCCCAGGCCAGATTGGCCGCCAGGGTGATGCCCAGGATGAGCAGGGCCACGAAGAGGTCCTTGCGCTGGCGCAGGTCCAGGATGGTCAGGGCCAGCTGCGACCCGGCGAAGAGCAGCAGCACGCCGAGCACGGCCATGGGAAGCAGGTTCAGCACCGCCACGATGTCCTCGCCCAGCAGCAGGGCCAGCAGGACGAACGCCCCGCCGATCATCAGGTTCGATCCGGCGGTCCTGGCTCCGAAGCGGTAGTGGGCGGCCAGGCCGCCAGCCCCGTGGCACATGGGGAAGCCGCCCAGCAGGAAGGCGCCAATGTTGGCCAGGGCCATGCTGACGCAGACCCGCTTGTTGGTCACGCGGCCGCTTTTCTCCGGGAAGTACTCCCGCGACAGGTCGGTGTAGGCGATGCTGGCGTTGCCCAGGGTCATGGGAAGCTGCGGCAGCACCAGGGCGAACAGGGCGAAGGTGAAGTCCGTTCCGGCGGGGAGGCCGAAGGGCATGATCTTAGGCATGTGGAAACCGGGGCTGATGGCCGCCAGCCCGCCACCCGCGCCGAAGAGCAGGCCGCAGAGCAGCCCCAGGACGACCACGGCCAGCCCCGCGGGAAGCCTGCGGTTTTCCAGCAGCGCCAGGGTGACGATGCCGCCCAGCACCCCCAGGAGGACGCCGAAGGGAATCGGCCCGAGGTCGGGCGCGTTGAGGAAGGGCTCGGCCGCCCCGCGCAGTTCCTGGTATTTCGAGGTGCCGAGCATGAAGCGCACGCCCCCGGCCATGAGCAGCACGCCGGTGGAAAGCTGGATGCCCCGGATGACAGCGCGGGGAGTGAGCTTGCGGATGACGTCGATGCCGCCGGACAGGCTCACGGCCAGCAGAAAGAGGCTCATGAGCAGGGAGGAGGCCAGGATTTCCTGCGGGGCCATGGCCGTGGCAATGGCGTAGGCGCCGACGACCTTCATGGGCTGCACCGGCACCGTCAGCCCGAAGTAGACCCCGGAGACGATGTAGAACAGCCCGATGCCGAGGAAGATGCCCGTGGCGCTGAGGTTGTTGACGAGGATCATGGCCACGGCGATGGGCAAAAGCGTGCCCAGATCGCCCAGCGAGCCGGACAGTTCCATGCGGTTGAAGGCGTACCGTGCGGTCATCTCGTCAGTTTTTGGGTTTGGCTGTATTGTGGACTATCCGCTCGTGATTCTCTTTTTTCGGGCTGAGGTAGGCGTGCACAGCCTGTTTCAGGCTGGCTTCGGGGCGGAGAAAGCACGGTCCCAATTCCCCCTGACCGCCCCCGCACGAGCAATGGCCGCATTTGGCCAGGGAGTCAAGCAGACGCCGCTTCTCCTCCCTGTCCGTGGCGGCCTCCGCGGCCGCGAGCACTTCATCGGGACTTTTCTTCATCGGTCCTCCGCGAAGGCGCACACTAGAACAGCGCCCTCCGTTTGATCGGGAAGCCGGGCGGGCCACCCGCCCGGCTGGTGCTGAATCTATTTTTCCTTTTCGTCGGGCTTGCAAGGATGGTCCCGCACGTCTCCGTGGCATTTTCTGATCTGCTCCGGGGAGCACTCTTCCGGCTTGGTTTCGAGGTTCTCTGGCTTTTGGCAGCAGGAGTTAGCGTCGCACATGGTCGCCTCCAAGGGGAAGTTTGGGTGGCTCGCATCAGGATTCGGCATCCCTGCCAGCTCGTTGGCCATGGCGGCCAGCCGCGCCAGGGCCCCGGCATCCACTTGGTAGTGCACGTGGTAGCCCCGCTTTTCGGGCCTCACCAGCCCGGCCTGGCTCAGCACCCGCAGATGCTGGGAAGCTGCCGGGGCGCTGATGCCCAGGGATCGGGCCAGGGCCCCCACGCACAGGCACCGCGTAGAAAGCGTCCGCAGCATCCTGACGCGGGTTTCCGAGGAAACGAGCTTGAAAAGGCGGGCCGCCTCACGGGAATCGAGCATGCAATCACCACCGTTTGATTAAGTGTTTTGTAAATTGCTTAAAAAGATAGTCCCTGTCAAGACGGCGCGCCGACATGGCGAAGGAACCTGTCGTCCAGGAACAGGGGATTGCCACGATGTGCTGGGACAAAGCATGTTGTTGGACCAACAAGCTGTCACGGGGGAGAGCATGAGACGTCCAGGGAAGGCGACTTCAGACGGAAGACTCCCGCGTAGCCCGGATGAGGGGTGGGGGGCATCCGCCCGGAGCCGGGCCCGGCTCCGGGCGGGAAAGTCGCGTTGTGGCGTCTTGCGGTCAGGCCGCGGCGGGGCGGGATTCGGTCGCGCGCCGGTATTCGGCCACGGACTCCACGGAGAGGATGGGCATGCGGTGAGCCTGGGCGAACCGCTCTATGTCCGCTCCCCTGGCCATGGTGCCGTCCGGGTTGGTCAGCTCGCACAGCACCCCGGCCGGTCGCAGTCCGGCAAGGCGCATCAGGTCCACGGTGGCCTCGGTGTGGCCGCGTCGCTCCAGCACGCCGCCGGGGCGGGCGCGCAGGGGAAAGACGTGGCCGGGCCGGGACAGGTCGCACGGGCGGGCGTCCTCGGCCACGGCGGCCAGCACCGTGGTCAAACGGTCGGCGGCCGAGACCCCGGTGGTCACGCCCCGCGCCGCCTCGATGGACACAGTGAAGGCGGTGCCGTACTGGCTGGAGTTGTCCTCCACCATGGGCGGCAGGTCCAGGGCGTCGGCTTTCTTATGGGTCAGGCAGAGGCAGACGATGCCGCTGCATTCGCGGATGAGCAGGGCCATCTGCTGTCGGGTGAGGGTCTGGGCCGGAAAGATGATGTCGGCCTCGTTTTCCCGGTCCTGGTCGTCGACCACCAGGATGCCCCGGCCGTCGCGCAGGGCCGACAGGGCCCCCTCCACGTGCTCGGGCCCGAAGCGGCCTGTGGGGAAGGAATACTGATTCATGGCGGCGCTCCCGTGCGCTGAAGGATAAAGCCAGAATCAGGGCGAAAGGAGAGAGGCCTCGCCGCCCCCGGGGCGGCTGGACCCAAAGAAAGACGGATCGCGCCCGACTGCCGGGCCGCCCGTCCCGTGTCATCCTCTCCCATCCGGACTGTCACCGTCGGCTCTGGAATCGCACCAGATCTGCTTGACCTCCCCCCGCGCGGGGGAGCGCTCGCGGGCTCCCGGCCCAAAGGCCGGATCACCGCCGGTGGGGAATTGCACCCCGCCCTGAGGATCGGGAGGAGTTGTACCCGGCGGGGGGACGGGGGTCAATGTGGAGAAATCGGTGGAGAGGGCTTGCCGGAAAAAAATGGTCGGGGCGGAGGGATTTGAACCCCCGGCATCGTGCTCCCAAAGCACGCGCGCTACCAGACTGCGCCACGCCCCGTTGCCAGTGAGTGCGGGCCGGCCCGGGGTGGACCGGCGGATCGTCGCGGGAAGAGCCGCGCGACGGGAGGCCATGCCTACCCCAAGCTCGGGGCGCTTGCAAGCGTCGGCGCGCGGGCGTCACCTGGACAGGCCCCGCGACGACGAGGTCGGCATGTGGGTTTTGCCGTCGTTACACCTTACACTAGGGCGAGGACGCCGATGACGATGAGGTAGATGGCCACGATGTAGTTCAGCAGTTTCGGCTGCACCAAAATGAGCACGCCGGCCACAATGGACAGCACGGGTCCGAGGTAGCCTCCTCCATGAGGTGTCATGCGAACACTCCTTCGGTTTTATGGCCGCATTCGGGGCAGGAGCCGTCCTCGCGCACCGGCCCGGCGACCTGGTAGCCGCTGCGCTTGATGCACACGCAGCCGCACTCCGGGCACTTGGTGGAGTTGGAATCGTGGCCGGGCACGTTGCCCAGGTAAACGTACTCCAACCCCGCCTCCTTGCCGATGGCGAAGGCGCGTTCCAGCGTCTCCACCGGCGTGGAGGGTTCGGTCATCTTGTAGGTTGGGTGGTAGCGGGAGAGATGCCAGGGCGTGGACTTGCCCAGGTCGTTGGCGATGAACCCGGCCATTTGCCGCAGCTCGTCCTCCGAGTCGTTCCAGTTGGGGATGATCAGGCTTGTGACCTCCAGGTGCCAGCCGAGGCGGCGGATGTGGCGCAGGTTGTCCAGCACCGGGTTCAGCCGGGCGTCGCACAGCTCCTTGTAGAAACGGTCGGTGAAGGCCTTGAGGTCTACGTTGGCGGCGTGGATGACGTCCTTGCAGGAGTCGAGCATCTTGTCGGTCATGAAGCCGTTGGAGACCAGGATGTTCTTCAGCCCCTCCTCCACGGCCAGCCGGGCCGTCTCCATGACCAACTCGAAGAAGATGGTCGGCTCCGAGTAGGTGTAGGAGATGGAGGCCGCGCCCAGGTCCTTGGCCGTGGCCACGATGCGCTCCGGGGTGATGGCCTCGCCCGTGGGGTCCCGTCCCTCCTTGGGCGACTGGGACAGGGAGTAGTTTTGGCAGAAGCCGCAGGCGATGTTGCATCCCTGCGTGCCGATGGAGAACGACGTGGTTCCCGGCAGGAAGTGGTAGAGCGGCTTTTTCTCGATGGGGTCGAGGTTGGCCGCGGCCACCTTGTCGAAGACAAGGGTGAAGAGGGTGCCGCCCTGGTTGAGGCGCACGCCGCACTTGCCGCGCTCGCCGTCCTTGATGAGGCAGTATTGGGAGCACAGCTCGCATTGCACCCGGTTCTGCGATCTGGGCCGCCAGAGCAGCGCTTCGCGCATACGCGAGACTCCTTTGACGTACGGCGCGGGGCGCGCCGGTTTGTCATTCTTCCGGCAGGATGATGACCGGCTCGATGGGGCCGATCTTGGGATCCTCCTCCCGGCAGTCCTCCTCCTTGTCGATGTCCCCGGCCGGGCCAACTTCCATGGTGCGGTCGCCGGTGGCCGGGTCGCGGCCGAAGCGGATTCTTCCCTCGCCCGTGCCCATGGTGTTGTCCCTGCGGTCAGGGGCGGTGTCCGGGTTGAGGGTGTAGCCTGAGTACCCGGACTCGCCGGGGGGCTGGTTCGTTCCGTTGGCCCCCCAGGCGGGCGCGGTCGCCAGCAACGTCAACAGCAACGCGCAAAGGGGCTTTCGGAGGATGGCCGGATTCGTCATACAATCTCCTTGAACTCCGTGGGTTCTCACCCTATACATGGTTCTCCACCTTTTCAGGCAAAAGTGCAAGGGAACCCCCATGCAAGGCGACCGTTCCAAGGCCTACAAAGAAGCAGGCGTCGACATAGACGCCGCCACCGACCTCGTTAAATCAATCAAGAAGATGGCCCAGGCCACCTTCACCAAGGGCGTCATCACCGACATCGGCGGGTTCGGCGGCCTGTTCAAGCCCGATGTCTCCGGGATGCAGGAACCGGTCCTGGTGGCCGGTGCGGACGGCGTGGGCACCAAGCTCAAGCTGGCCTTCGCCTTCGACCGCCATGACACCATTGGTGTGGACCTGGTGGCCATGAGCGTCAACGACATCCTTGTGCAGGGAGCCAAGCCCCTGTTCTTCCTGGACTACTTCGCCTGCGGCAAGCTGGAGCAGGGAACGGCCAAGCAGGTCGTCTCCGGCGTGGCCGCGGGCTGCCGCGAGTCCGAGTGCGCCCTGCTGGGCGGCGAGACTGCGGAGATGCCCGGCTTCTACGCCGACGGCGAGTACGACCTCTCCGGCTTCTGCGTGGGGCTGGTGGACAACGCCGACATCGTGGACGGCTCCTCCATCCGCGTGGGCGACGCCGTCATCGGCCTGGCCTCCTCCGGCCTGCACTCCAACGGCTACTCCCTGGTGCGCAAGCTTCTGGACAAGTCCGGCCTGGGCCCGGACGATACCTTCCCCGGCACCCGCAAGAAGGTCTCCACCGTGCTGCTGGAGCCCACCCGCATCTACGCCAAGGCGGTACGGTCCATCCGGCGCGACCTGGAGATAAAGGGCATGGTGCACGTCACCGGCGGCGGCTTCTACGAGAACATCCCCCGCGTGCTGCCGCGCGGCGTGTCCGCCCGGCTGCGCTTCGGCTCCTGGGACATGCCCCCGGTCTTCGACTGGCTCAAGGAGCAGGGTGGGCTGTCCTGGGAGGAGATGCTGCAGATCTTCAACTGCGGCCTGGGCTACCTGATGGTGGTGCGGCCGGAGCTGGTTGAGGACGTCATCGGGCGGCTGGAGGGAACCGGCTGCCCGGCCTTCCACGTGGGCACCATCGAGCGCGCTGAAAAGGGCCAGGAGCGCGTGCTGGTGGATTTTCCCGAGGGCTGCTGACCGGCCCCTGAGCGAGAGAGCGGGAGGCGCGGATCAGTCCGCGTCCTGCTCCACATACGGATTGAAGTATCCAAAGCCCACCCCCGGGTGGGCTTTTTTAATGCGCTTGCGGAAGTTGGCCAGCCCCATGCACGGGCCGTGGTCGATGCCTTCCAGCAGGGCCATGTAGAGCTCGGGGTCCAGATTGAGGTTGCGCAGCTGGATGAAATCCACGCCGGTGGCCTCGATGAATCCCGACAAGGCCTCCATCTCGTTCTCCGTGTCGGAGACTCCGGGAAAGAAGAAGTAGTTGAGGGAGACGAACAGCCCGTGGCGCTTGGCTTGGCGGGCGCATTCACGCACGTCGTCGAATGAGAATGAGCGGGGGCGGGCGTAGCGGGTGTAGGCATCCTCCCGCGCCGAGCTGAGGGAGACCCGCATGGAGGAGAATCCGGCTTTGGCCAGTTGCGCCACCACCTCCGGCCGCGAGCCGTTAGTGTTGACGTTGACCGTGCCCGGCCCGCCCTGGTCGCGGTAGCGCCGGGTGGCCTCGGCCAGCAGGTCGGCCTCGGTCAGCGGCTCGCCCTCGCAGCCCTGGCCGAAGGAGAGGATGGGCCGCTTGGCCCGCTCGGCGTGGGCGGTCATGACCTCCAGCACCTCGTCCGGAGTGGGGGTGAAGCGCAGCCGGTCCTGGGTGGCGGGAAAGCCTGAATCCGGCGGCTGGGAGGAGATGCAGCCCAGGCAGTCCGCGTTGCAGGCGCGGGAGGTGGGCAGGGGGGCCTCGAACCGGCCCAGGGCCAGATTCTTGGCCGCTGGGCAGCCGGAGACCAGGGCGCAGCCGGTCAGGTGGCGCACGAGCCGGTTCTCCGGGAAGCGCTTCATGAGCTTTTCCGCGCCCTGGCGGACCTTCTCCGGAGGGATGTTGGTGAATACCTGGCGGCGGTCCTCGTCCACCTTGCGGGCGGCCACCCAGAAGGAGCCCTCGGCCCAGCCCACCGCGCCGTAGGCGAACAGGGGCAGCCGGGCGGCCTCGTCGCGGGTGTGGTAGGCGGCCACCGCCCCCAGGGTGTGCCCGGGGGAAATGAAGGCGGCCACCGCGGGCTCCTCCAAGGCCTCTACCTGGCCGGACTCGGGGTCGAACCCCACGGCCAGGCGGTTTTCCAGCAGGAACAGCTCGCTCTCGTCCGGCAGCCGGATCAGTTCGTCCGGCCGGGGCAGGGTTATCTCGTCGCCGCGCCGGACCACCATCAGCAGTTCCGGGTGTTCGACGATCTCGCCATCGGCCGTGGCCGAGAGCAGGTGGGGCATGGGGGGCTTGCGCTTGCTCATGGGGACGCCTTCGCGGACGGGCAAGATGTAATAGGGAACGGCCCCCCTGGCAAGGCGGGACGGGGGAAACGAAAAAAGGGACGCGGCGCGCAGAAGCGCCGCGTCCCGAAGCAAAGGGAAACGCGGAGGGTTTACCGCTTGGAGTACTGGAACCGGGCGCGGGCGCTGCGCTGGCCGTACTTCTTGCGTTCCTTGACGCGCGCGTCGCGGGTCAGGAAACCGGCCTTCTTGAGGGCCGGGCGCAGTTCGGGGTCGAGCTCCAGCAGGGCGCGGGAAATGCCGTGGCGCACGGCCTGGGCTTGCCCGGAGATGCCGCCGCCGTCCACGTTCACGCGGACGTCGTACTTGCCGATGGTCTTGGTCAGGTTCAGGGGCTGCTGGATGACCATCTGCAGGGTGGCCCTGGGGAAATACTCCTCCAGAGCCCGTCCGTTGACCACGATCTCGCCCTTGCCGGGATAGAGACGGGTGCGGGCGACGGAATTCTTGCGCTTGCCGGTGCCGTAGAAGAAATCGCTCATGTCGGGCTCCTACAACTCCAGGACCTTGGGTTCCTGGGCCGTGTGCGGGTGGTCGGGACCGGAGTAGACTTTCAGCTTTTTGAGAAGCTGGCGGCCCAGACGGTTTTTGGGCAGCATACCGCGCACAGCGGTGTACAGGACATCCTCGGGCTTGTGGCCCAGCTTCTCGCGCAGGCTCTGCTCCTTGATGCCGCCGACGTGTCCGGTGTGGCGGTAATACTTTTTGTCGTCCATCTTGCGGCCGGTGACGCGGATCTTCTCCGCGTTGACCACCACGACGAAGTCGCCGTTGTCCATGTGGGGGGCGAATTCGGGCTTGTGCTTACCGCGCAGGCGGGTGGCGATCTGCGTGGCCAGGCGGCCCAGAATCTGGTCCTCGGCGTCCACAACCACCCATTCGCGGTTGATGTCTTGGGGCGTGGGGCTCCACGTCTTCATAGTCCGTTCTCCTCGGTGCGAACTCAAAGGAGGGGTTTCTTATTGTTTTTGCCGGACCCTGTCAAGGGCTTGGTCCACCTTGGGATGGCGCCTTCTGGCCACCATCGTCATGTCGCCGGAGTTAATGAGAATCCTCTGCCGTTCCGTAAGTTCCGGCCGTTTGCGCGCGGTCCGCTTCCACCACTGCTTGTGCAGCCAGATGACGGGGTCCGCCAGCCTGCGGCATCCCTGCCGGGACATGCCGGGGAACATGCCCATGCGGAAAATGGAGTGCAAGCAGTTGCTGGACGGCCCCAGCCGCTCCACGTCGAACCCCGCGTATCCGAGCAGCCCGGCCACGCCCATGTGGGTCATGTGGAAGTAGCTGTCCGAATGGAACGGCTCCAGAAAGGCCACCGTGGCGATGAACAGCCCGCCGGGCTTGAGCACGCGGTGGATTTCCTTCATGGCCCGGTGCGGGTAGCGCAGGTGCTCCAGCACGGCCATGGACAGGACGAGGTCCACGGAGCGGTCGGCCACGGGGAGGAGGTGCGCGTCGCCCAGCACCGGGGCGCGCTTGGATTCGGAATCCAGCCCCAGCCAAGCGTAGCCCGCGTGTTCGGCCACCGGGCGGTGCCCGCCCTTGCCGCAGCCCAGGTCCAGGCACACGGCGTCCGTCCCCGCCTTGGGGATGTAGGACAGGATTTCGCTGGTGAAGTGCTTGGGCACGTTCATGGAACTCCAGTCCACGTCCGGGCGGGGATTGGGCTCCAGCGGCTCGTAGCGCACGCCGTCCGGGTGCTCGAAAGGTTCGCCCAGCGTGAAGTCCAGGCTGATCGTCTCCGTATGCCGGGGGCGGAAATCGAGTTGCTTCCGCTCCGTGCGGGGAAAATCCAGGTCGCACTCCGGGCAGTGGTAGTGGGGGAGTTCGTCCGTGGCCCACTCCGGGTGGCGGCGGCAGTGGGGGCAGACGAGGACGGAGCGGACGGTCTTGGACAGCATGGCGGGGCAACCTAACGCAGAGTCTTTCAGGAGGGAAGGGGTTCAGTCGAAGTCCGCCAGCAGGGAGCCTATGTGGACGCCGTGCTGGTAGGGATTGGCGGCGTACATGCCGCGTATGCGCCACAGCGACTGCTGCAGCCCCTCGGAGGTGATGCCGTTGCGCATGGCGGTGTAGGCCTCCAGAAAGGCGGCCAGGGAGTCGCAGATCTTCAGCAGGCCGCCGTCCAGCGGGTCGTACTCGTCCCCCTCGAAGCTCTCCCGCAGTGATTCGTAGGAGGCCTTGACCACCTTGCCGTCGCGCTTGCGCACGCGGGTGACGAATTCCCCGCCCGAGTCCAGCCCCAGGAAATAGGCCAGCCGCTCGCCCACCGGCCGCAGCATGTCCGAGCGCAGCAGGGAGAAGACACGCTTGTCCAGGGCGTCGCGTTCGTAGCGCTGGATGAGGTCGGCGATACCCTCCACGCTGCGCTTGACCGGGGAAATGATGTCGCGGGTGAGCAGTTCGGGCAGGTCGTGCACCAGCCCGGCGAAGAAGCTGTTCTGCTTGCGCGCCTCGCAGGCATCCTGCTCCAGGCAGAAAAGGTAGGCGAAACATGCCACGATGAACATGTGCCCCAGCACCGAGGTTTCCGGGATGCGGGGGGTCTGCGACCAGCGGGTCTGGAAGCGGAGCCTGCCCGCCAGCCGGGCGAAGCGGTCCAGGTTGCTGCCTTCGGTGAGCAGGTCGGGCACGCCCTCGATGTCGGCGTGCCGCTCCAGGGTCTGCTGGAAATCCGCCTCGATCTCCTCCAGTTCCTCGTCCCACGGGTTGATGTCCTTGATGAGCAGGAACTCGGCCCGGGAGGCGTAGATGTGGGAGGCGAAGAGGATGCGCCCGGCCAGGTCCTCGTGGTCCGGTTTGGCCAGGTAGTTCTCCAGGCGGGTGCAGAACTCGGGCCCCAGCACCTGGATGCGCGGGGTGAGCTGCTCCACCACCCAGCCGGTGAGGCGGGCGTAGTGCTCGGGATTTTCCTTTATCTGATAGAAGACCGGCGGCTTGATGTCGGTTATGATGAGCCGGTACATGTACTCGAACAGCCCGCCCTCCACGATGCGCCCGCCCAGGGCCGTGCGCTCGTCCAGGCTCATGCCGCGGGAGTTTATCTCGAAAAGGGCCCAGGCGATGAGCATCTTGTGGGCCTGCTTGTCCACCTCGTACAATTCGATGGGACGCAGCTTGTCGTTCCAGCGCTTCATGTACGAGCCGGAGAAGAGAAGTTGGAGCAGGCTCTTGCGGATGCTTGGCATGATATCGTTCCGAGGGTAAAAGCGGCCTGGCAAAGGCGGTGGCACTCTAGCCCCGGCACAGGCAAAGCACAAGGAGGGAAATCGTGCTGCAGCGTAAACGCGCCTGGGACGTCATGCGCGAGGATTTTTTCGCGGTCGAGGAGGACGCCGATCTCGGCTCTGTCATGGACGGGCTGCGGGAGCGGCTTAAGGAACAGCCCGAGGCGCATCTGGTCATCGTGTGCGGCCGTGGTGGACGGCTGCGCGGCGTGGTCACGGCCTGGGACGCCCTGCGCACCACCCGGGCCTGCCTGCAGCGGGACGAGGAACTGGAGGCGGCCGGGGAGAAGGACTGGGAAGCGGCCTTCTCCCGCGCCTGCAAGGAGTGCCGCGAGGTCCCGGTGCGCAAGCTCATCAATCGCGACGCGCCCATCGTCAAACCCTCGGACCAGCTCCAGGTGGTGCTGGACGCCCTGGTGGAGAGCCGCCGCAACTGGGTGGTGGTGGAGGAGGGCGGCAAGCCCATCGGGGTCATCCTCATCGGCGACCTCTTCCGCGAGATAACCCGCGAAATGACCTTGCCCAGGTAACGGGCGGCGGAAACGGACGAAAAAGGGCGGCCGGGTCGAATCCCGGCCGCCCTTTTTTCGCGTTGCCCGGCGGCCTACTTGCCGGTGACGATGAGGGACTGCAGCAGGCGGGCGATGCGGCTGTCGTAGTGCTTGGCGTCCTCGGCCAGTTCGTTGGCGGCCTGGGCCGGTTCCTTGGCCGGGGCGTAGGGGCGGTTGGTGACCATGGCGCAGTAGGAGTCCACCACGGCGCACAGCCTGCCCAGGGGGGAGATGTCCTTGCCCTTGAGCTTCTGCGGGTAGCCGGAGCCGTCCAGCCGCTCGTGGTGCTCCATGACGCACTGCTCCACCGGGCGGTCTTTCAGGTCCAGCTTGCCCAGCATCTCGTAGCCGGTGCCGGGGTGGGAGAGCAGCTTGGACTGCTCGTCGCGGCTCAGGGCCTGGGTCTTGTCCCGCAGGAAGACCGGAATCTTGGACATGCCCAGGTCGTGCAGGAACAGCCCCATGACCGCGTTTTCGAACAGCTTGCGCTGCATGGCGCCGCGGTTGAAGTCGTCGGCGTAGAGGCGGATGAACAGGGCCGTGCCCATCACCCCGCAGTTGACCGAGTGGTGGGCCAGGGTGTGCTCCGTGTGCAGGCGGCGGGTCAGGGCGCGGATGCGGTGGACGTCGTTCCAGACGTACTCGCACAGCACCATGACGTCCTCGCGCAGCCTTTCCAGCAGGGCCCGCACCGGCTGCTCCATGAAGTTCTCCAGCCGCATGGTCAGGGCCTGGATGAAGATGTCCGCGATCTCCCGCTCCTTGAGGTTCTTGTCCACCAGGACAAGGTCCAGCTGGTAGGAGATGTGCTTGACGTAGACGGGGTGGTCGCGGCGGGAGACGAAGATGAGCCCCTCGCGGGTCAGCTCGGCCAGCTCCTCCACCTGCTCCTTGCTCAGCCTTCCGCCCGCCCGGTAGTAGGTCTCGATGCGGGCCACGTCCTCCTTGAAGCGGAAGATGTCCAGCGGCGGCCGGTACTTGGAGAAGCTCTCCAGAATGTCGGAGCTGATCTGGTAGTATTCCTCGTTCAGGCTTTCGGGGACCGCGTTCTTGGACATGGCTCACTTCTGGTAGATTTTGACCACGTTGGTGGGGCCGCTGGCCATGCCCGGCTTGGGCTGTCCGGCTGTCAGCACCACCCGCGCCCCCGAAGGGATCGATTCCTCCGTCTCAATGAAGGCCTCGGCGCGGTCCAGGTGGGATGCGCCGTCGTCCTCCACCAGCCGGGGCAGAACCCCCCAGGAAAATTGCAGGAACCGTCGCACCCCGTCATCCGGGGTGAGGGCGTGGATGGGGCGCGAGGGGCGCGTGGCGGAGATGAGCCGGGCCGTGGCCCCGGACATGGTGTGGGCCACCAGGGCGTGGGCATCGCCGGTCTCCGCCAGCCGCCTGGCCGAGGAGGCCAGGACCGAGTCCAGCGGGTCGTCGGCGTAGTCCGCGCCGTCCGCAGTTCCGGACTCGAAAAAGTACCCTTCCGCCTCGTCGGCGATCTCCCGCATGGCCTCCACCGCCTGCACCGGCGAGCGGCCGATGGCCGTCTCCTCGGAGAGCATCAGGCAGTCGGCTCCATCCAGCACCGCGTTGGCCACGTCCGTCACTTCCGCCCGGCTGGGCATGGGGCCTTCGACCATTGACAACAACATGTGCGTGGCAACGATTACAGGTTTGCATACATGGTTGCAAGCGCGGATGATCCGTTTCTGCATGGCCGGGAGCTTCGAGAAGCGGCACTCCAGTCCCAGGTCGCCCCGGGCCACCATGATCCCGTCCGCCGCCTCCACGACCTCCTCCAGACGCCGCACCGCCTCGGACCGCTCCAGTTTGGCCAGGACCGGGGCGTTCGAGCCCTCCCGGCGCAGGATGTTCCGCGCCTCGGCCACATCCTCAGGCCCCTGCACGTAGGACAGGGCCACGCAGTCCACCATGCCCGCGGCCTCGGCCAGGTCGCGGCGGTCCTTGTCGGTGATGGCGGAGATGGGCAGCCGCTTGCCTGGCAGGGCCACGCCCTTGCGCGGCGGGATGATGCCCTCGGTCTCCGCCCGCAGCCGCACCAGCCCCTCCCCTTCGCGCCGGGCCACGGTGAAGCGCACCATGCCGTCGGACAGGGCCACGGCGTCGCCGACGGCCAGCCCGGCCAGAATCTCGGGCTGGTCCAGGCAGAGGAAGGGAACGTCCGGGCCGGGGTCCGTCTCCGGCAGCCCCAGCAGCACCTCGTCGCGCAGCCCAACCTCGATGAGGTCGCGGCCGGTGTCGCGGGTGCGCAGCTTGGGACCGGAGATGTCCTGCATAAGCGTCAGGGGGGCGTCCATCTCCCCCTCCAGGCGGCGCAGCCGCTCGACCAGCGGGGCGAAGCCGGAGGCGTCGTCGTGGGAGAAGTTGAGGCGGAAGAGGCGCACCCCGCGCCTGATGAGTCCGGCCAGGGTCTCCCTGTCGCTGGAGGCGGGGCCCAGGGTGGCCATGATCTTGGTGCGGGACATGGAAAATCCTCCTGCGCGGCGGTGGTGGGGGAGTGTGGGAGAGCACCGGCCGGCTCCGCGGGATTCATGGGCCCGGGGAGATGCTTCCCACCGTTTTCCACCCAGTTTACCACGCGCGCCGCAGTTCACGCGACCGCGCTACTGCATTTTTTTGCCTGTCTTGTGAAGTGTTTGATATAACTTGTGATACTCCATATTGCATTGTGTGGTCGCCATTTCTGCACGAATTTTTCCTGGTTCATTTCCATTTAGGGGTTGACTTTTTCGCGGGGCTAGTTGAAGTCGGAGGTGGTAAAAGGTGGTAAGGGGTGGCAAGAAAGGGAAGCAGGAGCATGTTCCGAGGACACAGCCAGCGTAGCATCGACCCCAAGGGGCGACTGATGCTCCCCCCCGAGTTCCGGGAAGTCATCCTGGGCGACTCGGAAGAGGGGCGTTTCGTGCTGGCCAAGTTCGACAACTGCGTCTCCGGCTACCCCCAGAGCGAATGGGAGCGCATCGAGGCCAAGTTCGCCCAGATCAAGAATCCCGGGCGCAAGGTGCGCGACTTCATGCGCTTTTTCATCGGCGGCGCCCAGGAGGTGGCCCTGGACAAACAGGGCCGCGTGCTGGTGCCGCAGTCCATGCGGGAATACGCTGGCCTCGACCACGAGGTGGTCTTGGTCGGCGTGGGCTTCAAGTTCGAAGTCTGGGATCAGGCGGCCTTCCAGGCCATCGAGTCCCAGGACTTCGACGACGTGTCGGAAGACATCGCCTCCACCGGGGTGGAGCTGAGCTTCTGATGCGCCACGTGCCCGTCCTGCGAGACGAGGTTGTCGCCTGGCTTTCGCCCCGGCCCGGCGGCAGATACCTCGACGGAACGTTGGGGCTTGGGGGACATGCCCGGGCCGTCATGGAGGCGGCCGGGGGGGAGGCCGAACTCATCGGCCTGGACCGGGACCGGGAGGCGTTGCAAGAAGCGTCGGCCAATCTGGCCGAATTTGGAGACAAGATGGTCACGAGGCACATGCCCTACAGCCTCTTCGAAGAGGCCCTGGACCAAGCCGGTTGGGACGCCGTGGACGGCGCCCTGCTGGACCTGGGCGTGTCCTCGCTGCAACTGGACTCCGCCGACCGGGGCTTCAGCTTCCTCCGTGAGGGGCCGCTGGACATGCGCATGGACGCCTCCGGGGGCAACGAGCCCGCCTCCGTGCTGGTCAACACCGCCTCCTTCGACCGCTTGCGCTCCCTCATCCGCGAACTGGGCGAGGAGCCCCAGGCCGGGCGCATCGCCCGGGCCATATCCCGCCGCCGCGAGGAACGTCCCTTCGAGTCCACCCTTGACCTGGCCGAAGTCGTGGAGTCCGCCTATCCCGCCAAGTGGCGGCGCACCGCGAGGATGCATCCGGCCACCCGCACCTTTCAGGCCCTGCGCATGGCGGTCAACGACGAGCTGGGCCAGCTCCGCGAATTTCTGGACCGCGTCCCCGAGCGGCTCAAGCCCGGCGGCCGGGTGGCGGTCATTTCCTTCCACTCCCTTGAGGACCGCATGGTCAAGCGCGCCTTCCGCGAGGAGGCCCGCGAGTGCGTCTGCCCGCCGCGCCAGCCTGTCTGCACCTGCGAAAAGAAGGTGCGGCTGAAAGTGCTGACCAAGAAGCCAGTCACCGCAGGCGAGGCGGAGGCCGAGGCCAACCCCAGGGCGCGCAGTGCCAAGCTGCGGGTGGCCGAGGGGGTGGCCCATGGCTGACAACCGCCGCGCCGACAAAACGCGGACCGGCGCCAAGCCGTCCCCCGCCCCGGCGCTGCTGGCCCTGGGGCTTTTCCTGGTACTGGGGCTGGCCCTGGTCTGGATCAACGTCAACCGCACCCACATGGCCTACGAGCTGCGCCGCATGGAGGCGGAGCTTGAGGACGCCCAGGCCCACCTGGCCAAGCTGGAGGTGGAGCGGGACAACCTGCTTTCCCCGGCACGCCTGCGCCGCCTGGCCCGCGAGCGCGGACTGCGCCGCGCCGAGCCCGGGCAGATCCGCTCCATTGCGCAGGGGGAGGGGGATTCATGAGTTCCCGCCGCGCCCCAGACAAATTGGAGCGCGGCAACCGCGCCGCGCCAAAGTCCCGCACCCCGGCCGCCACGGGCAAGCGCGCCGCCTCGGGCAGCCGCTGGCGGCTGGTGGCCGTGGCCGTGCTGCTGGGGCTGGCCTGGCTGGGGCTGTGGGGCCGCGCTGGCTGGGTCATGCTGGGCCAGGGGCCGCAATTGGCCGAGCGGGCCCGCCACCAGCACCTGGTGCACGAGAACGAGCGCGGCGACCGGGGCGATATCCTCGACCGCAACGGCCGCCCCCTGGCCAGGGCGGTGCGTTTCCATTCCGTCTACGCCCGGGGCTCGGAAGTGGCCGATCCCGCCGGAGCGGCCCGGGCCCTGGCCCCGGTTCTGGACGAACCCGCGACCAAGCTCCGCTCCCGCATGGCCTCCTCCTCCGGCTTCGTCTGGCTGGCGCGGCAGGTGGGGGACAAGGCAGCGGCCAAGGTGGGCGAGCTGGCCCTGCCCGGCATCCATCTGGTTTACGAGCGCGGCCGCCTCTACCCCAACAACCACCTCGCCGGGCAGGTGCTCGGCTTTGTGGGTGTTGACGGCAAGGGACTGGAAGGCGTGGAGCGCGCCCTCAACGACACCCTGACCCCGCGCGAGGCCGAGGTGGTGGTGCAGCGCGACGCCGCTGGCAATCGCCTGGGCGACGCGGTGGAGGAAGGCGCCCTGGACGGCGAGGACGTGCGGCTGACCATCGACGCCCAGGTGCAGGACCTGGCCGAGTCCGCCCTGGCGCGGGCGGTTCGGCTGCACAACGCCCGCTGGGGCGTCTGTCTGGTGGTGGAAGTGGACTCGGGCGAAATCCTGGCCCTGGCCAACCATCCCTTCTTCAATCCCAACATTTTCCGCGGCGGCTCGCCCGAAGGCTGGCGCAACCGCGCCGCCCTGGACGTGTTCGAGCCCGGCTCCACCCTCAAGCCCTTCCTCCTGGCCGCGGCCCTGCAGGAGGGCACGGTGGAGACCTCGGAAACCATTTTCTGCGAAGAGGGCAAGTGGCGGCTCCACGGCGAGACCATCCGCGACACCCACGAGTACGCCGACCTCAACCCGGAGGAAGTCCTGCGCTATTCCTCCAACATCGGCGCGGCCAAGATCGGCCTGGAACTGGGCGCCATGAAGTACCACCGCTATCTGGAGCGCCTGGGCTTCGGCCGTCCCACCGGGGTGCGGCTGCCCGGCGAGAGCCGGGGACTCGTGCGGCCGCCCGTGTCCTGGAACGAGATCGATATGGCGGCCATCTCCTTTGGCCAGGGCCTGGGGGTGACCGCCCT
Organism: Desulfohalovibrio reitneri; assembly: GCF_000711295.1. Lineage (NCBI taxonomy): Bacteria > Pseudomonadati > Thermodesulfobacteriota > Desulfovibrionia > Desulfovibrionales > Desulfovibrionaceae > Desulfohalovibrio > Desulfohalovibrio reitneri. The sequence goes on from NZ_JOMJ01000004.1 coordinate 347,807, forward strand.
GCAACTGGCCCGGGGCTACCTGGCCCTGGCGGCGGACGGCGTGGCCCGGCCCCTGAAGCTGGTCAGGGGCGAACACGGCGTGTCCGGCCGGGGCGAGCGCGTGTTCAGCCCCGAGGTGGCCCGCACCGTGCGGGAATGGATGATCGGCGTGGTGGAGGAGGACGGCACCGGACAGCGGGCGCGCATCGAGGGCATGCGGGTCGGCGGCAAGACGGGCACCGCCCAGAAGGCCTCGGCCGAGGGCGGCTACGGCGCGGGCCGGGTGGCCTCCTTCGCCGGGTTCTTCCCCGGTGGCGATCCCGAATACCTCGTGCTCAGCGTGGTGGACGAACCCCATCCGGCGACGTATGGGGGGGTGGTGGCCGCGCCGGTTGTGCGCGAGGTGGCGGTCGGCACCCTTGCCGGGTTCCGCCGCCTGCCCAGCGGCGCGGTGGCCGCCTCCGGACCGGACGATCCGTCCGCCGGGGTGGCTGTGGAGCATGCCAAGGCGGCCCGCCGTTCGGTGGCGGCCGACGGACCCGACGTACCCGATCTTCGAGGACTTCCCCTGCGACGCGCCGTGGAGATTCTGGCCTCGCGCGGCATCGTGCCCGTGCTCAGCGGCCGGGGCACCGCCGTGGAAGGCCAGCAACCCGCGCCCGGCGCGGATTGGCCCGGCGGGGGACAACCATTCACTCTGCGTTTGGCAGGCTATGCGGAATCCTGATATGGCGGCGACCGTTAACAGAAATTGGGCCGAACTGCTGGGCCGGGTGGCGGACGGACTGATGGTCTGGACACACTCCGGGCGTGTGCGGCCGGGCGACGTGTTCGTGGCCCTGCCGGGCAGCAAGGTGGACGGCTCCGCCTTCATCCCCCAGGCCCTGGAGAACGGCGCGGCCTACGTGGTGGCCCGCGACGCCACCAACTTCCCCGAGGGCGCCTCCGCCAAGCTCATTCTGCGCGACGACCCGCGCCAGGCCCTCGGCGAGCTGGCCCGGGCCTATTTCAAGACGCACCTGCACCCCTTCAAACTCATCGGCGTCACCGGCACCAACGGCAAGACCACGGTCTCCTACCTTGTGGAGTATCTCATGGCGGCCAACAGCCGCCGGGTGGGGGTGCTGGGTACCATCAACTACCGCTGGCCCGGCGTGGTGCTGGAGTCGCAGCTGACCACTCCGGACTGCTGGAAGACCCACGAACTGCTGGCCAACATGGCTCGCTCCGACGTGGAGGCGGTGGTCATGGAGGTTTCCTCCCACGCCCTGGACCAGAAGCGGGTGGCCGGGCTTTCCTTCGACGTGGCCGTGATGACCAACCTGACCCAGGACCATCTGGACTACCACAAGGACATGGACGACTACTTCGCGGCCAAGTCCAAGCTGTTCACCGAGTACCTGGCCCCGGACGGCCGGGCGGTGCTGAACTACGACGACGCCGCCTGCCGCGGCCTGCTGCGGGGGATGGAGGGCGCCGTGGGCTTTGGGCTCTCGGCCGCGCCCCACGGCAACTTCGAAACCCTCAAGGGCGAGCTGATTTCCTCCACCGCCTCCGGCCTGCGGCTGGCCATGGAGAACTCCGGCCGCACCTGGCAGATCAATTCCCCGCTGGTGGGCCGGCACAACGCCGAGAACCTGCTGGCCGCCCAGGCCGCGGCCCTGAAGCTGGGGCTGGGGCCGCGATCCATGAAGGTGCTGGATAATTTCTACGGCGTGCCGGGCAGACTGGAGCGTGTACCCAACGACCGGGGCCTGGACGTCTTTGTGGACTACGCCCACACCCCCGACGCCCTGCGCAACGTGCTGTCCTCCATCAAGGCCCTGGACGTGAACAAGCTGCTGGTGGTCTTCGGCTGCGGCGGCGACCGCGACCGCACCAAGCGCCCCCTCATGGGCCAGGCGGTCTGCGAGTACGCGGACGTGGCCGTGCTGACCTCTGACAACCCCCGCACCGAGGAGCCGGGGCGGATCATGGACGACACCTTCGAGGGCATGGGCGACTGTCCCCGCGTGGTGCGGGAGGAGGATCGCTACGAGGCCATCCGGCTGGCCCTGCGCGAGATGCTTCCTGGCGACGCCCTGGTGGTGGCCGGAAAGGGGCACGAACTCTACCAGCAGATCGGGGACCTCAAGTTCCCCTTCTCGGACGCCAAGGTGGTCAGGGAGATTCTGGAATGCGCCTGAGTTTGGACCGCATAGCAGCGGCCACCGGCGCGGTGGGCGAACTGCCGGAACCCTCTCCGGAGGTGGTCGGCGTGTGCACCGACTCCCGCATGGTGGAGCCGGGCCAGCTCTTCGTCTGCCTGCCGGGCAGCCGCTTCGACGGCCACTATTTCGCGGCCGACGCCGCGGCAAAGGGCGCGGCGGCCATCCTCTCCCAGATGCCCCTGCCCGACGTCACGGACACGCCGGTGCTCTTCGTCACCGACACGGTGGCCGCCCTTGGGAAACTGGCCGCCGCTTGGCGGGCGCAGACCCGGGCCAAGGTCACGGCCGTGACCGGCTCGGCCGGCAAGACCACCCTCAAGGAGATGCTGGCCCAGGTGCTGTCCAGGCACATGGACGTGGCCAAAAACTACAAGAATTTCAACAACCAGATCGGCCTGCCCCTGACCATCCTGGCCGCCACCGGCGAGGAGGGGGCCTGGGTGCTGGAGCTGGGCATCTCCAAGCCCGGCGACATGGCGGAACTGGCCCCTGTGGCCCGGCCGGACGTGGCCGTCATCCACAACGTGGGCCCTGCCCATCTGGAAGGCCTGGGCGACCTGGCCGGGGTGGCCCGGGCCAAGGCGGAACTGCTGGGCTCCCTCAAGGCGGGGGGGACGGCCATCGTCTCCCGCGACTACCCCGAGCTTTTGGCCGCCGCCGGTGAGTACGACGTGCGGCTGACCACCATCTCCGCCCTGGACGAGTCCGCCGATTTCAGTTGCTTCTTCCTCGGCCCCTCGCAAGACGGGGAGGGCGGCCTGTTCCGCTTCACCCGGCGCGGCGGCGAAACCGTGGAGGCGGAGCTGCCCTACCTCGGCTCCCATCTGGCCGAGAACATGGCCGCCGTGGCTGCGGCCGCCGACGCCCACGGCCTGTCCCTGGACGAGAACGTGGCCGGGCTGGCCGAGCCGGTATGCGTTGAGCAGCGTTTCCAGCGCCGCCGCCTGGGCGATTTCGAGATCATCGACGATTCCTACAACGCCAACCCGCTCTCCGTGGCAGTGGCCGTGGATTGCGCCGCCTCCCTGGCCGGCGGCCGGGGCTGCCCCCTGGTGCTGGTGCTGGGCGACATGCTGGAACTCGGCGGCGGCGAGGAAGCGGCGCACGAGGAACTTGGACGACGGCTGGCCGAATGCTCCGGCCAAGCGGTCATCTACCGGGGCGGCCAGGCCGAAGCCGTGCGGCGCGGCCTGGCCGGGGCCAAGACCCTGGCCGAGGTGGAGACCGGGGAGGATTTCCTGCGCGCTTGGCGCGATCTGGGAATCGAGGGTGGAGTGGTGCTTTTCAAGGGCTCCCGCTCCTGCCGCATGGAGGAACTGCACCAGGCCCTGTGCCGTGAGCTTGCCCGCCGGGAGGACGAGACGTGATATACAACCTGCTGTACCCCCTCTCGGACCAGATAGGCGTATTCAACGTCTTTCGCTACATCACCTTCCGGTCCATCTACGCCTTTCTCACGGCGCTGGTCATCGCCATTTTCGTGGGGCCGATGATCATCCGCTGGCTGCAGAAGCTCAAGTTCGGCCAGTACATCCAGGAGGACGTGGCCGCCCACCGCTCCAAGGCGGGCACCCCCACCATGGGCGGCATCCTCATCATGGCCGGGACCCTGCCCGCCACCCTGTTGTGGGCGGACCTGACCAACTCCCACATCTGGCTCACCCTGCTGGTCTTCGTGGGCTTCGGCGCGGTGGGCTTCTGGGACGACTACCTCAAGGTCTGCCGCAAGATGAACAAGGGGCTGTCGGCCAAGGTCAAGTTCCTGGCGCAGGTGCTGGTGGCCTCTCTGGCCATGGCCCTGCTGGTGGGCGACCCGGCCTACTCCACCAAGCTGGCCGTGCCTTTTTTCAAGGATATTCTGCCCAACCTCTTCATCTTCTACATCCCCTTCGCCGTTCTGGTCATGGTGGGGTCCTCCAACGGGGTCAACCTCACCGACGGCCTGGACGGGCTGGCCATCGTGCCCACGGTGGTGGCCGCGGTGGTTTTCGGCATCTTCGTCTACGTGGCGGGCAACGTGAAGTTGGCCGAGTACCTCCAGGTGCCCTACGTGGTCGGGGTGGGGGAGGCGGCCGTGTTCTGTTCGGCCCTGCTGGGCGCGGGGCTGGGATTCCTCTGGTATAACGCCTACCCCGCCCAGGTATTCATGGGCGACGTGGGCTCGCTGGCCCTGGGCGGCTCCCTGGGCTTCGTCTCGGTGCTGGCCAAGCAGGAACTGCTCCTGCTGGTTGTCGGCGGCCTGTTCGTCATCGAGACCCTCTCGGTCATCGTGCAGGTGGGCTACTTCAAGATGACGGGCGGCAAGCGAATATTCCGCATGGCCCCGCTGCACCACCATTTCGAGATGAAGGGCATCCCCGAGTCGAAAATCATCATCCGTTTCTGGATCATCTCCGTGCTCTTCGCCCTGGTGGCCCTGAGCACGCTGAAACTGCGCTAGGCAACGAGGCGAGATCATGCGCGAACTCATCCATCCAGGCCAACTGACCGGCTTCTCCGCCCGGGTCGTGGGAGCGGGGGCTTCCGGGCGCGGGGCGGTCAAGCTGCTCTGCGCGCTGGGCGCGGACGTGCGGCTGCTGGACAACGGCAGCCCCTCGGACGAGACTCGCGAGCTGTGCGAGCGCCTGGGCGTGCCCCTGGACGTGGGCGAGCACACCAAGTCGCAGTTCGAAGGCGCGGACCTGGTGGTCCTCTCGCCGGGCATCGCCCGCTCCACCCTGGACGAGGTGCTGGAGGACGTGGCCGACCGCAAGGTGGTGGCCGAGCTGGAACTGGCCTCCTGGTTCACCTCCGAGCCGGTCATCGCCGTGACCGGCACCAACGGCAAGACCACCACCGCCTCCCTGACCGCGGCCATGCTCAAGGCCGGGGGCAAAAACGTCTTTCTGGGCGGCAACATTGGCACCCCGCTGTCCGAGTATCTGGTCTCGGACCAGCGGGCGGACATCCTGGTGCTGGAGGTCTCCTCATTCCAGCTGCAGAACTGCCGCTCCTTCAAGCCGCACGTGGGGGTGCTGCTCAACTTCTCGCCCAACCACCTGGACTACCACCGGGACATGGAGGAGTACCTGGCGGCCAAGCTGAATCTTTTCGCCCGCCAAACGGACAAGGATCTGGCCATTGCCCCGCTGGAGCTGAAGAAGGAGCTGACCAAGCGGGAGTGGACCAAGGCCAAACAGGCCTATTTCGTGCCCACCGACCGCTTCAAGTCGGACAAGCTCATCGGCCCGCACAACCAGGCCAACATGGAGGCCGCTTGGCTGGCCGCCCGCGCCTTCGGCGTCACCGAGGAGCAGGCCGGCGGCGCGGTGGCCGCCTTCGAGCCCAAGCCGCACCGCTTGCAGGTGGTGGCCGACGTGAACGGCGTGCTCTTCGTGGACGATTCCAAGGCAACCACCATCGAGGCCCTGGGCGCGGCGCTCATGTCCTTCGACCGGCCCATCCGCCTGCTGGCGGGAGGGCGCTACAAGGGCGGCGATCCCTCGGCCATCAAGCACCTCGTGGAGCAGCGGGTGGCCTCGGTCTGCCTCTTCGGCGAGAGCAGGGAAGTCTTCGAGCCCGCCTGGGAAGGCGCCGCTTCAATCTCCTGGGAGGCCACGCTGGAACCGGCGGTCAAGCGGCTGTACGCCGAATCCGAGCCCGGCGACGTCATCCTGCTGTCCCCGGCCACTTCCAGCTTCGACCTGTACGAAAACTACAAGGCCCGGGGGGACGATTTCCGGCGCATTGCGGAGGGGCTGGCGTGAGCGCGTGGAGCGCGGCGGTGAATCCCTTCAAGGGACGGAGCGTCCCGGCCACGGACCCGTGGCTGTTGACCTCCGCCCTGGCCCTGACGGTCGTGGGGCTGGTCATGGTCTTTTCCAGTTCGGCCATCATGGCCGAGCGGGCCTTCGGCGACGCCTACCATTTCATCACCCGCCAAAGCCTGTTCGCCCTGGCGGGTGTGGGCGTGGCCGCCGTGGCCGCCTCCGTCCCGCGAGGACTGATCTACAAGCTGACCTATTTCTGGCTGGGGCTGGCGCTGTTGCTGCTGGTGCTCACCCTGGTGGGCCCCTGGGGGCACGAGGTCAACGGCGCGCAGCGCTGGTTGCGGGTGGGGCCGCTGAACATGCAGGCCCTGGAGCCCGCCAAGGTGGCCCTGGTCATCTATCTGGCCTACTTCTTCTCCGGCAAGCAGGACAGGGTGAAGTCCTTCTCCATCGGCTTCCTGCCGCCCTTCCTGGTCACCGGGCTGTTCGCCGTGCTGCTGCTGGCCCAGCCGGACTTCGGCGGCGCGGCCTTCCTCTGCGCGTTGCTGTTCCTGATGTGCCTGGCCGGGGGAACCCGTTTCACCTACCTGTTCGGGGCCTTCTGCATGGCCGCGGCCGGGGCGGCGGCCCTCATCGTCAACTCGCCGTACCGCTTCAAGCGGCTGACCGCCTTCCTGGACCCTTTCAAGGACGCCCTGGACAGCGGCTACCAGCTGGTGCAGTCCCTCTACGCCTTCGGCTCCGGCGGAGCCTTCGGGGTGGGGCTGGGCTCCGGCAAGCAGAAGCTCTTCTTCCTGCCCGAGGCGCACAACGACTTTCTCATGGCCGTGGTGGGGGAGGAGACCGGATTCCTCGGCGTCTCCGTGGTCTTTCTGCTCATCGGGTTGTTCCTGTACCGCGCCTTCGCCGTTTCCCTGCGGCAGGAGGACCTGCGCGACCGCTTCACCGCCTACGGCCTGACCCTGGTGCTGGCCCTGGGCTTCCTTTTCAATCTGGCCGTGGTGCTGGGCGCGGCACCGCCCAAGGGCGTGCCCATGCCCTTCGTTTCCTACGGCGGCTCCCAGATGCTGGCCTCCTTCGCCTGCCTGGGGCTGCTGCTCAACCTCTCCCGGGCGGAAAAGCCCGGCGTGGTCAGGGGGAAGCGATGAACAGCCTGGTGCTGACCACCGGCGGAACCGGCGGCCACATCTTTCCGGCCCTGGCCGTGGCCGAAGAGGTCAAGGCGCGCAATCCCCAGGCGCGGGTGCTCTTCGTGGGCGGACGGTACGGTCCCGAGGGCAGGCTGGCCCGCGCCGCCGGGCTGGAGTTCGCCGGGCTGCCGGTGCGCGGTGTGCTGGGCCGTGGGATGCGGGCGGTGGCCGCCTGCGCCGGGCTGGCCGCCGGGCTGTGCCGTGCGGCCGTGTTGCTGCGCAAGGCCAGGCCGCAGGTGGTGGCCGGGTTCGGCGGCTACGCCGGGCTGTGCCCCGTCCTGGCCGGGGCGCTTACCGGCGTGCCCAGCGCGGTGCACGAGCAGAACTCGGTGCCGGGCGCGGCCAACAAGCTGCTGGGCAAGTTCGTGCAAAAGGTCTTTCTTACCTACCCGGACGAGCGCGGGACCTTCCCCAAGGACAAGACCGTGCTGACCGGCAATCCCGTGCGCGGGGCCATCCGGGCCCTGGCGGACGAGGAGCCGCGCCGCCCCGACCCTGGCGAGCCGAGGCTCCTGGTGCTGGGCGGCAGCCAGGGCGCGCGGGCCCTGAATCAGGCCGCGGCCGCTTCCTGGCCGGAACTGCGGCGGCTGGGGGTGCGTGTGCGCCATCAGGCCGGGCCGCGCCATCTGGAAGAGACCCGCGCCGCCTACGCCGCCCATGGCGGCGAACAGCCGGAGTCGGTCTCCGCCTTCATCGAGGACATGGCCGAGGCCTACCGCTGGGCGGATCTGGTGGTCTGCCGCGCAGGGGCCACCACCCTGGCGGAGCTGGCGGTGGCGGGGAAGCCCTCGGTGCTGGTGCCCTTCCCCCAGGCCACCCACGACCACCAGACGGCCAACGCCGCCTTTCTTCAGCGGGCCGGTGCGGCCACGCTGGCCCCCCAGGACGACCTGGAGGCTCGGGGCATCGCGGCCTACGCCCTTCCCCTGCTGGCGGACACGGCCCGGCTGGTGGAGATGGGGAGCGCCGCGCGCGGGCAGAGCCACCCGGACGCCGCCGCCAGGGTGGTGGACGAACTGGAGAAACTGGCCGCCAAGGCGGCTTGAGGACCATATGTGGACCAAGATCAGACGCATCCACATGATCGGCATCGGCGGCTCGGGCATGAGCGGCATCGCCGAGGTGCTGCTCAACCAGGGCTACGAGGTCAGCGGTTCGGACCTGACTATGGGTGCCGTGACAAAGCGGCTCATGAAGCTGGGGGCCTCGGTGTACATCGGCCACGGCGCTGGCAACCTGGAGGACGACGTGGACGTGGTGGTCAAGTCCACGGCCATTCCCCCGAACAACCCGGAGCTGGTGGCGGCCGAGGAACGCAACATCCCGGTCATCCCCCGCGCGGAGATGCTGGCCGAGCTGATGCGCCTCAAGGAGGGCATCGCCGTGGCCGGAACCCACGGTAAGACCACCACCACCTCCCTGCTGGCGGAAATCTTCGCCAAGGCCGGGCTGGACCCCACCGTGATCATCGGCGGCCGCCTCAACGCCTACGGCGCGGGGGCCTACCTGGGCGAGGGCGAATACCTCATCGCCGAGGCGGACGAGTCCGACGGCTCCTTCCTCTGCCTGGCGCCCATCATGAACGTGGTCACCAACGTAGACGCCGACCACCTGGACTACTACACCGGCGGGCTGGAGCAGATCGACCAGGCCTTCGCCGACTTCATGAACAAGGTTCCCTTCTACGGGGTCAACGTGGTCTGCGGCGACGACCCCGGCGTGCGCCGCATCCTGCCGCGCATTAACCGCCCCGTGGTCACCTACGGCTTCAGCGAGAAAAACGACATCCGCGCCCGCCTTCTGCAGACCGGGGTGCGCGGCATCTTCCAGGTCTTTGTGGACGGCGAGCACTGGGCCGACGTGACCCTCAACCATCCTGGCGAGCACAACGTGCTCAACGCCCTGGGAGCCATCGGCGTGGCCCTGGAGGCCGGGCTGGAGAAAGAGGCCATCGTGGACGCCCTGTCCCGCTTCGGCGGCGTGGGGCGGCGCTTCGAGATCAAGGGCGAACGGCGCGGCGTGCTGGTGGTGGACGACTACGGCCACCATCCGGTTGAGATTCGGGCCACCCTGCGCACGGCCAGGGCTTGCTACCCCGACCGGCGGCTGGTGGTGGCCTTTCAGCCCCATCGCTTCACCCGCACCCAGGCCTTTTTCGGCGAGTTCTGCAAGGTCTTCGAGGACTGCGACCAGCTCCTGCTGACCGAAATCTACCCCGCCTCCGAGGCCCCCATTCCCGGCGTCAGCGGCCAGTCCCTGGCCCAGGGAATCCGGCAGGTCTCCAAGACCAAGGTGGAATATTTCGAGGACTTCGAGACGCTCAAGGCCTCCCTGGAAAACATCCTGCGCCCCGGCGACATCTTCCTGACCCTGGGCGCGGGCAGCGTCTGGCAAATCGGCAAGCACTACCTGGAGGCCGGTTCGTGAGCCTGGTGACGGAGAACGTTTCCCTTTCCGAGCGCACCACCCTGGGCATGGGCGGCACCGCCCTGGCCGAGGTGGAGGTGCGCACCGAGGCCGATCTGGCCGAACTGCCCGCAGTCATCCAGCGGCTGGGCGGGCGGCCGTTCGTCCTGGGGGCGGGCTCCAACCTCCTGGCCATGGACGGCCAACTGGACGTGGTGCTGCTGCGCTGCGCCATCGGCACCGGCCCGGAGCGGCTGGACGCCACCACCGTGCGCGTGGGCGGCGGGGTGAAGCTACCCCGGCTGCTGAGCTGGCTGGCCGCCCAGGGGCTCTCCGGCCTGGAGGGGTTGCGCGGCATCCCCGGCAGCGTGGGCGGCGCGGTGGCCATGAACGCCGGGTCCTGGGGCGTGTGCCTGGACGACAAGCTGACACGGGTGCGCGTCTGGACTTCCGGCGAGGGGGCTCGCTGGCTGCGACGCGGCCAGTGGGAAGCTGCCTACCGCTCCTTCTTGGTGCCGGGCGCGGACGAACCGCTTCTGGTCATGGATGCGGAACTGCAGCTGCAAGAGGGCGACACGGGCGAGATCAAGGCCGCCATGGCCGAGTATTTCCGGCGCAAGAAGGCGGTGCAGCCCATCTCCGCCCGCACCTGCGGCTGCGCCTTCAAGAATCCCGAGGGCGACAGCGCCGGACGGCTTTTGGACAAGGCCGGGTTCCGGGGCGTGCGCGTCGGCGGGGCGGGATTTTCCGAGATGCACGCCAACTTCCTGGTGAACCTGGGCGAAGGCACTGCCTCCGAGGCCCTGGAACTCCTGGAATTGGCTGAAAACGCCGTGCGGCAGCGTTTCGGGATTGATCTGGAGCGCGAAGTGAGGATGCTCCCGTGAGCACCCTGGCCATGCAGCGAGCCAGCCGCGCCGCCAAGGCGTCCAGGCGGCGCAACGCCAGGCGGGAGCCGGGGCGCGAGTCCCCGGGTTTCCTGGCCATGGCGGTGTGCGGCGCGGGACGGCTGGTGCTGCGGCTGGGGCTCCTGGCCCTGCTGCTGGCTCTGCTGGCCGGCGTCAGTCTGGGGCTTCTGGCCGGCTACCGCTGGATGACCAGCTCCCCGTTTTTCGCGGTGGACTCCATCAGCGTCAGCGGCGCGGCCAGGCTCACGGAGGCGGAGGTCGCCCGCCGCGCCGGGGTGGAGCGGGGCGACAATCTGTTCGCCCTGAGCATCGATCGGGTGGAAGAGCGGCTTTCCGCCCACCCTTGGGTGGAGCGGGCCGCGGTGGTTCGGGAGCTGCCCTCCGGGCTGGCCCTGCATGTCACCGAGCGCACCCCCTGCATGTGGGTGCGGCGCGGCGGCGAACTCTACTACGCCGACGCCCAGGGCGTGGTCATCGACAAGGTTGGCCCGGACCGTTTCGCCTCCCTGCCGCTGTTCGAGATGGAGGTGGGCGCGGAGGACTGGCTGGACCAGCTGCCCGCCTTCATGGAAGCCCTGCGGCAGGGCCGCTGGGGCTTTGGGCCGGAAGGGGTGTCCTGGATGCGGGTGGCGCCAGGCCGCATGGAGCTGGCCCTGCGCTCCGGCGTGCGGCTGCGATTGGACCCCATCGCCTGGAGCGAGGGGCTGGATAGTCTTTCACGGGTTATGGCCGACCTCAAGGCGCGGGGCGAGTGGGCCTCGGCCGAGCGGCTGACCGCCTCGGGCGAAAAGGTTTGGGTCGGATTTTCCGGCGGCGATACGAGCCGCCACGGGTAACGAGGACCGGATAAGGAGACGACGGGACATGGCCAAATCCAAAGGCGAACTGATCGTCGGGCTGGACATCGGAACCACCAAAATCTGCGCCGTGGTGGGGGAGCTTTCCCCCGAAGGCGTGGATATCGTGGGCATCGGCACCAGCCCGTCCACCGGCCTGCGCAAGGGCGTGGTGGTCAACATCGAGCAGACCGTGCAGTCCATCAAGAAGGCCATCGAGGAAGCCGAGCTGATGGCCGGCTGCGAAATCCGTTCGGTGTACGCGGGCATCGCCGGCTCCCACATCAAGGGCTTTAACTCCCACGGGGTTATCGCCGTCAAGGGCGGCGAGGTGGCCGCCAAGGACGTGGAGCGGGTCATCGACGCGGCCAAGGCCGTGGCCATCCCGCTGGACCGCGAGGTCATCCACATCCTGCCCCAGGAGTACATCGTGGACGACCAGCGCGGCATCGCCGACCCGTTGGGCATGGCCGGGGTGCGGCTGGAGGTGAAGGTCCACATCGTCACCGGAGCCGTGACCTCGGCCCAGAACATCGTCCGCTCCTGCCACCGCTCGGGGCTGGATGTGGCCGACATCGTGCTGGAGTCCCTGGCTTCCTCCAAGGCGGTGCTCACCGAGGAGGAGCGGGAGATCGGCGTGGCCCTGGTGGACATGGGCGGCGGCACCACGGACATCGCCATCTTCGCCAACGACTCCATCAAGCACACCGGGGTGCTGGCCCTGGGCGGGGCCAACCTGACCAACGACATCGCCTTTGGCCTGCGCACCCCCATGGTGGCCGCGGAGAAGATTAAGATGAAGTACGGCTGCGCCCTGGCCGACATGATCCGTTCCGACGAGGTCATCGAGGTGCCCAGCGTGGGCGGCCGCGAGGGCCGCAAGCTGTCGCGGCAGGTGCTGGCCGAGATCTGCGAACCCAGGGTGGAGGAAATCCTGACCCTGGCGGAGCAGGAGTTGGTGCGGTCGGGCTTCAAGAACATGGTTGGCGCGGGCGTGGTGCTCACCGGGGGTACCTCGCTCATCGAAGGCTGTCAGGAACTCGGAGAACAAATCTTCAACCTGCCCACCCGCGTCGGCTACCCCCAGGGCGTGGGCGGGCTCCGCGACGTGGTCAATTCCCCCATGTACGCCACGGCCGTGGGCCTGTTGATGTTCGGAGCGGAAAAGGAAGGCGTGGAGCAGTCGTTCCGCATTCGCGACCCCAACGTCTTCAACCGCATCCTGGGAACCATGCGCAAATGGTTCACCGACATCTCCTAGGGGGATTGGCGAAATGAAAGGCAAGCAAAGGGAAGGAGGACCAAAATGGACATGGAACTGTTGAGCGACGGCAACGCGCAGATTAAGGTTTTCGGCGTCGGAGGCGGCGGCGGGAACGCGGTCAACAACATGATCGAATCCCAGCTCAAGGGCGTGACCTTCATCACGGCCAACACCGATACCCAGGCCATGAACCGCTCCAAGGCGGAGTTTAAGGTGCAACTGGGCGACCAGTTGACCAAGGGCCTGGGCGCGGGGGCCAACCCCGACGTGGGCCGCAACGCGGCCCAGGAGTCCATCGAGACCATCCGCGAGACCATCGGCGAATGCGACATGGTCTTCGTCACCGCGGGCATGGGCGGCGGCACCGGCACGGGCGCGGCCCCTGTCATCGCCGAGGTGGCCAAGGAAATGGGCGCGCTCACCGTGGGCGTCGTCACCAAACCCTTCTTCTTCGAGGGCAAGCGCAGGCTGCAAGCCGCGGAGGAGGGCATCGAGGAGCTTTCCAAGCACGTCGACTCCCTCATCACCATCCCCAACGACCGTCTGCTCTCCCTGGCTTCCAAGAAGGCCAGCTTTCTGGAGATGCTGAAAAAGGCCGACGAGGTGCTGTACTACGCGGTCAAGGGCATCTCCGACCTGATCATGGTCCACGGCCTCATCAACCTCGACTTCGCCGACGTCAAGGCGGTCATGGGGCAGTCGGGCCTGGCGCTCATGGGCACCGGCATCTCGCGCGGCGAGGGCCGGGCCAAGGAAGCGGCCATCAAGGCCATCACCTCCCCGCTGCTGGAGGACGTCTCCATCGACGGCGCGCGCGGGGTGCTCATCAACATCACCTGCGGCCCGGACATGACCATCGACGAAGTCTCCGAGGCGGCCAACACCATCTCCGAGGCCGCCCACGAGGACGCCCAGATCTTCTTTGGCACCGTCTTCGACCAGGAGGCGGGCGAGGAAATGCGCATCACGGTCATCGCCACCGGCATCGAGAATGAGGCCGAGGGCGAGCAGGACAACCCGGCCACGGGCAAGCTGGCCTCCATCAAGGGGGGCCGGGGCGAGGCAGCCGGGCAGAGCCAGCCCGCGCGGGAACGCCCCCGCGGGGCCACCGGCGCCTTCTCCCAGGAAGACCTCTCCATCCCCACCTACCTGCGCTGGCAGAAGCAGCAGGGCGGCGAAGAGCCCCAGGGCCAGCCCAAGCAGCACAAGCGGGCGGCCAACGGGCCCGCGCCCGGGGAAGAGGAGTTCATCTTCGACGAGGAGGAGTTCGAAATCCCGAGCTTCATCCGCAAGCAGGCGGATTAAGCATACACGGTCCTCCCCGGGGGGCGGAGAGCGGACTCCGCCTCCCGGGCCCTTTCACGGAACGAGGGCCGCGAAGGACATGACGTGAGCAGGCCCTACTACGGCTACAGCCAGCCGGACCTGCCCGAGCCGGGCGGCAGGCTGCCCGTGGCCCTGGTTTTCCCCGGGCCATCCTCCCTGGCCTATTCCACCCTGGGCTGGCAGACGGTTTACTCCCTGCTGGCCGAACGGGGCGGGTTCCGCATCGAACGATTCTTCGAGGACGGCGGCGGCGAACCGCGCAGTGCGGATACAGGCGCGCCGCTGGACTCCTTCCCCCTCATCGCCTTCTCGGTCAATTTCGAGGAGGAGTACCGCGTGGTGGCCTCCATGCTTTCCCGCGCCGGCATCCCCCTGCGTTCGCGCGAGAGGGGGGGCTGGCCGCTTGTGCTGGCTGGCGGGCCAGTGGCCTTCATCAACCCTCTGCCCATCTCCCCGGCGGTGGATTGCTTCTGGGTTGGCGAGGCCGAGGCCGGCTTGCCGGACCTGCTGCCCGACTTGGCCGGGGTCTGGCTGGAAGGGGGCGACAAAAAGGGATTTTTGGACAGGGTCAAGGACCGCGACGGGGTCTGGGTTCCCGGAGCGAGCAAGACGCCGGTGCGCCGGGCCGTGCTGCCGGAGCGGGAGCTGTCGCGTCCGGCGGCCTCCTGCTTCCTGTCCTCCAAAGCCGAATTCCGGGATATGCTCCTGCTGGAGATCAATCGGGGGTGCCCTTACGCCTGCCGGTTCTGCGCCGCCGGGGCGGTCTACCGGCCGCCGCGCCGGGCTTCCACGGAAAAGCTCAAGGAAGTGGTGGAGCGGGCCGACCCTCCCAAGGTGGGACTGGTGGGCACGGCCCTGACCGACTGGCCGGACCTGCTGCCCTTCCTGCGCTGGCTCAAGGAGCGCAGCACCACCTTCTCCCTGTCCTCGGTGCGGGCCGACGGCCTGACGCCGGAACTCATGGAATTTCTTCGCAAGACCGGGGCGCGCACCCTGACCCTGGCCCTGGAGGCCCCCAGCAAACGCCTCCGCACCGCCGCGGGCAAGCGGCTGGCGGAGGAGGACTTTCTGCTGGCCGTGGAGCGTGCCGCGGCCATGCGCTTCAATCGCCTGAAAATCTACCTCATCGTGGGCTGGCCCGGGGAAACCGACGCGGACTACGACGAACTGGCCGCCTTCCTGGACCAGGTGCAGGCGGCCCGCGACCGGGGCAGGGGCGCCCGCAAGAGTGGCCTGGACCTGATTACCCTCAGTCTCAGCCCCTTGGTGCCAAAGCCGTGGACCCCGCTGCAATGGGCCCCCATGGCCCCGGAGGCGGCGCTCTCCGAGCGCATCAAGCGGATAAAGGCCATCTGCAAGCCGCTGCGCGGGGTGCGGGTGGAGGCGGAGACTCCCTTCGCGGCAAGACTGCAGGCGCTGCTGTCGCGCGGCGACGATCGCTTGTTCGAACTTGTGGAACTGGCTGTGGAAAAAGGCGGCTGGCGGGCCGCTATCAAAGCCTGGGACGGCGACCCCGCCGACTACCTGCGCGAACGGGACGTGAACGAACGGTTGCCATGGTATGTCATCGATCTGGGGGTCTCTCCCGAGCACTTGAAACGGCAGTGGGAGGCCTACCGGGAAAACAAGCCGGGGACGGTGTGCCCGCCCGCGGGCTGCGAGGCCTGCCGGCGGTGCGGCATGGAGGCCTGGGTGCAAGGGGCACAAGAATGAAAAATCATTCTCCGGGGGGTGTGCAAATCGCGTGGATATGCTACATCTGAAGGCAAGGTGGAACATAGTCTTTACGTGCCCGGCATCGGATTGTCTTTCGAGTCGGGCATGGTGGTTCAGGGTGGCGGATGTTCGGAATTTCCCGGAGGATGAGAATGATGGGACGCACGACGCATTTCGAAGTCATGGCTGACGATCCGGAAAAGGTCAGCCGGTTCTATTCCGGCGTGTTCGGCCTTAATTTCCGCAAGAATCTCGGTGACTACACCCTGGTCAACGAAGGTTGCGCGAACAACCTCAGCGGGGCGGTGCGAAAGCGCAGCGGCCGCAACCTGACGGGCATGCCCACCATCCGTGTGCAGAACTTGCACAGCGCCATGGACAGCGTGATCAAGAACGGCGGCCGGGTGGTCGTTCCCGCCAAGGCCCTCCCCAACCTGGGCTGGATGGCCTATTGCGAGGACCCCGAAGGCAACGCCTTCTCCATTTTCGCGCCGGACAACCGGGCGTTCTAAAACTCTCGGTGCATGGACCGGACGCGAAAAGGCCCGGGAGCATATGCTCCCGGGCCTTTTCGCGTCGTGTGGGGCCCCTCCCGGGGGCCGGTGCGTCAGATGCCTCAGCCACCGGGCTTGCAGCCCCCGCCGGGTCCGGTGTTCAGGCCAGCTGGGCGGGAGGCCGGATGCATGGCCTTGACCCGGTCCATGCCGTCGAAGGGGGTGGCTCCGCCCTTGAGGGCGACGGCGGAAAGCAGCTTTTCCGATTCCTTGCCGCACTGGGGACAGGGCGGGCAGGTGGTGTCGCTCATGGAGCGGACGTCCTCGAACTCGTGGCCGCAGGCGCGGCAGGCGTATTCATACAGCGGCATGTGGGTTCCTCCAGTGGTGTGGCGGACCCTTTACTATGCACGTGCGGGGGCAAGTCAAGTCGCGGCCTGGCTCTCCCGCAGCTCCTCGAAGAAGCAGTGCAGGCAGAAGGCGTGCCGCAACTGGTGAGTTCCCCTGTCCAAAAGGCGCACGGAAAGGCGCCCGCCGCACTCCGGGCAGGGCTGCGCCTCCACGGGAATATCACGCCGCAGCTTGGACAGGCGGGTTATGGAGTCTCCGATGATGCTCATGGTTCACTCCTTGTATGGAGCCCAATACATCCCGGTGGAGAGTGGGGCTATAGGGGTAAGTCTGTATTTTTCGCATCCGGGAAGGAAAAATTCCGAAGCTCCGGCTCCACCCGCCTGGCCGCCCTGCGGAACGCTACAGCGCACCAGCCGCAGTCGCCACAGTCGCCGGAGCAGCTTTCCAGCCGCCGGGCGAAGTCCTGTGGCAGGCGTTCGTTGGCAACGTGCCAAGCCGGGGCCAGTTCGCCCAGGGTGTCAAGCAACTCCAGCAGGTTGCCCCGGTAGGTCCCGGCGGCGTAGGCGTCCATGACCCGGGCCAGAAAGCCCGCCCCCTGGCCCCGGCCGCACAGCTTCAGGCCGTCCGCCCGGCGCAGGGCCTCGGCCGCGTCCTCCGGTCGGATGAAGGGGGAGGCCAGCATGGTCCAGGGCCGGGCATGGAACCGGCGCAGGCAGCCCAGGTCGCGCACCGCGTCAAGACAGGCCATCACCCTGCCCTCGCTTTCGGCCGAGGCGATCATGGCCTCGTGGGTGGCCCGGAAGGGACATTCCGCCAGGCAGCCCTCGTTGGCCAGCAGCAGAAGCTCCGCTTCCGGCAGGTTGCGGCGCATCCATTCCCGCAGCCGGTTCAGGCGGGCGGGGTCGCGGTTGAGGCTTCGGTCGGCCACCACCTTCTCCGGCTGACGGAAGCCCAGTCCGTCCGCCGCCTCCAGCCAGGCCCGCAGCCTGGCCGGGGCGTCGATGGCGCAGTTCACGCTGGGCTGGGCGGACAGACAAGCGGCCAGGGAGGGGTACTCCCGCCCCAGGGCGGTCAGCAGAAACAGGTCGGCCACCACCACGCCGTCGATTTGCCCCGCCTCCAGCAGGCTCTCCAGACGCGTGGCCATGGTGGCTGTCAGGTCGGGGTCGCGGTAGCCGGAAACCGGCTGCATGCGGCCGTTGAGAAGGGCGAATTTGCGGGGCCCGGGCAGCCGCGCCAGCCCCTCGGCCATCTCCTCCGCTTCAACGTTCCTGGGCTGATGGCGCGCGTCCGGCACCCGCGTCAGGAACAGGGAAAAAAACAGGGAGTGGATCGACTCCAACCGTTCGGAGAGGACCTCGACCCAGTCCGGCGAGGGCTCGAAGGGAACCGAAAAGCGACCTTGCATGGCACGATGGTATGGCAATGCGCCCCGTCAGGGAAGGGGGGACACGTTCCATATCTTCTCGGCGTACTCGCCAATGGCCCGGTCCGAGGAAAAGCGGCCCATGCGCGAGGTGTTCAGGATGGAGCGCCGCGACCATTCGTGCGGATCCCCGTACAGGGCGTTCACCTCCTCCTGGGCGCGCAGGTAGTCCTCAAAGTCCGCCAGGACCATGAAGTAGTCTTCGTACTCCAGGGCGCGTACGATGTGGTCGAATTCTCCGGGCGCGCCGAAGTGGCCGTCGCGTATCCGGTTCAGGGCCCCGGCCAGCTCGGAATGCGCGGGGGCCGCCGGGCCGGGGGACTGTCCGCCGCGCCGCCGGGCGGAAACCTCTTCTTCCCGCAGGCCGAAGAGGAAGAAGTTCTCAGCGCCCACTTCCTCCAGCATCTCGATGTTGGCCCCGTCATACGTGCCGATGGTCAGCGCGCCATTGAGGCCGAACTTCATGTTGCCGGTGCCCGAGGCCTCCATGCCGGCTGTTGAAATCTGTTCAGACAAGTCCGTGGCCGGGATGATTTTTTCCGCCAGCCGCACGGAGTAGTTTGCCAGAAAGACCACGCGCAGCCTGTCCCGCACCAGCGGGTCGTTTTCGATATCCTCGGCTACGCCGTTGATGAGCCGGATGATCGACTTGGCCATGTGATAGCCGGGCGCGGCCTTGCCCGAGAAGATGACCGTGCGAGACGGGATGGCTGCATCCGGGGCTCGGCGCAACCGGTTGGCCAGGGAAATGGCGTGCAGCACGTTGAGAAGCTGGCGCTTGTATTCGTGGATGCGCTTGGCCTGCACGTCGAAGATTGACTCGGGGTCCACTTCCGAGCCGGTGTGCTTCTTGATGTACTCTGACAGCTTCCGCTTGTTCTCCAGGCGGATGGACATCCACTCCTCACGGAACCCCGCGTCCTCGGCGTACGGCTCCAGCTCGCGCAGTCCGGCGAGGTTCGCCACCCAGCCGTCGCCGATCTTCCGCGTTATCAGTGCGGCCAGCCCGGGGTTGCACTGGGCCAGGAAGCGTCGCGGCGTAACCCCGTTGGTGATGTTGGTGAAGCGTTCGGGGTACAGTTCGTGGAAGTCGCGGAAGATGGTCCGCTTGATGATGTCCGAATGCAGCCGGGCCACGCCGTTGACCCGGTGCGAGCCCACGATGGCCAGGTGCGCCATGCGGATAGTGCGGCCGTGCTCTTCCTGGATGAGGGACAGGCGGCGTTGCCGCTCCGGGTCGCCCGGGAAGCGCAGGGCCACCTCCTCCAGAAAGCGGCGGTTGATTTCGTAGATGAGCATCATGTGCCTGGGCAAAAGCCGCTCGAACAGCTCCACAGGCCATGTTTCCAGGGCTTCGGGCAGTACAGTGTGGTTTGTGTAGGCGAAGGTTCGAACGCAGATGCGCCAGGCCTCCTCCCAATCCATGTGCTCGCCGTCCAGCAGCAGCCGCATCAGTTCCGGGATGGCCACCGCCGGGTGCGTCTCGTTGAGCTGGATGGCCACGTGCTCCGGCAGCTCCCGCCAGGGCAGGTTTTTCTTGCGGAAGCGCCGCACGATGTCCTGGATGGTGGCCGAGACGAAGAAGTACTGCTGCTTCAGCCGCAGCTCCTTGCCCGCCTCCCCGGTGTCGTCCGGGTAGAGCACCATGGAGATGTTCTCGGAGCGGATCTTGTCCTCCAGGGCCCCCACGTAGTCGCCGGAGTTGAAGAACTGCAGGTCGAAGCCGCGCGCGGCCCTGGCCGCCCAAAGCCGCATGTTGGTGGTGAACCCGCTTCGGTAGCCCGGCACCATAAGGTCGAAGGCCATGGCCTTCATTCGCTGGGTGTCTATCCAGTGGTAGCGCTGGCAGCCATCCACGTCCGTGTAGGGCCGGATCTGGCCGTAGAAATGCACGGAATACGTGTACTTGGGACGCTCGAAGCCCCAGGGGCTGCCGTGGGAGAGCCAGTTGTCAGCCTGCTCCTTCTGCGCCCCGTCCTCGATGGCCTGGCGGAAGATGCCGTAGGAATATCGAATCCCGTAGCCGTAACCCGGTATCCGCAGGGTGGCCATGGAGTCCAGGAAACAGGAAGCCAACCGCCCCAGACCGCCGTTGCCAAGGCCGGGCTCTGGCTCCAGTTCGGCCAGATCGTCGATCCCGGCCCAATCCTCGTCCAGGGAACCGGCGCAGTCGTCCTCAAGTCCCAGGTTGGAGATGTTGTTCTTCAGAAACGGCCCCGGCAGAAACTCCAGGGAAAGGTAGTAGACCCGTTTGGCGTCGTGGTCGTACAGCGAACGCTGGGTTTTGATCCACTGGTCGATGAGCCGGTCTCGCACGGCGTACGACAGCCCCATGTACTGCTCGTGCCTGCCCGGCGAGGAGGGGTCGTTGCCCAGGTTGGAGACGATATGGCGCCGCATGTCCGCCCGCAGCTTTTCCGGTTCGCCCGCCTGGGGCTTGTAGCAGAAGGCGTCGAGCACGAGGCCCTGCCGGGTCGTCTTGTTCTTGGCCATTGGGACCCCTCCCTCGGGGAGTTTGTTCGTTCCGGACCGCGTTCGCTGGGCCGGCGGACCAATACTGCGGCAAGTCGGAAGCCGGGTGAATGATATTCCGCACAACGGTTTTCGCACGCATTCCACCACATTTTTGATGGTAGCCCGATTACCCCGGGAGGTTCAAGGGGGGCCGCCCTAAAGTCCGGTCTCGAATCGGCCGAAAAGGCGGATAGGGTCGCATTGCAACCTCTTGGAGGCGTCATATGCCAATGAACTCCATGGCCGGACCGGCCTCGGGATTCGGACAGACCTTCGGGGCCCAGGTGGTCGCCAAGACCTTCGACTATCTCAACAGCTCCCCCATGCGTTCCTCCTTCGCCCCCGTTGACCAGGGTGGTGTGGGCCGTCGAGGTTGCCCCCTGGCGTCGTAGCGTCGTTTGCGCGCGGGCGGGCCGTACGGGTGTACTGTCCCGCCCGCGCGCATACGACGCGCCTAGCCAGGGAACAACCTCGACGGCCTATGGAGTGCGTCGGTGCGCGGGGCTCGTTCGCGCTTGCGCGCGCGAACATCGTGGAAGAGGCTCGTCCGCGCCGGGGGCGCGGACATCGCGAAGAGTGGGGCGCTTGCGCGCGCCCGGGGAGAGCGCGGTGCAACTGTGGAGAGAGCACGGCGCTTGCGCGCACCGGGGGAAGCTTCACGTCTCGTTGTCCCTCTGTGTATTCGCCACGGAAGATTGCGCTTGCCCGGGGTGGGGTTGCGTGCCCGCCAAGGAGAACGAGCGGGTGCTTGCTGAGGTGTGCTGGGCTTGTCTCCTGGCTGATGGCAGCCTTGCGCCCGCGTATGGCGGGGAGTGTGGGCGATTTGTCCATCGGGCCTAAAGATTTTTTCGGAAGCTGTCGATTTCAACGGGGAAATCAGGATGAAAAAACCCCTTTGGAGGATCGCATGGACATCGCTTCCCTCGGCGGGCAGCAGT
This sequence comes from Desulfohalovibrio reitneri, assembly GCF_000711295.1. NCBI lineage: Bacteria > Pseudomonadati > Thermodesulfobacteriota > Desulfovibrionia > Desulfovibrionales > Desulfovibrionaceae > Desulfohalovibrio > Desulfohalovibrio reitneri. The sequence continues at coordinate 369,117 of NZ_JOMJ01000004.1, forward strand.
TGATGCAGAGCATGAACATGGACCTTGGCGCCAAGGCCGCTGGCGGGCAGAACGGGTCCATCGAAGGTCAGGGCGCCACCGCCCTGGATTCCCAGAACCTTTCCGCCCAGATGGCCTCCGGCGGCATGCAGGCCCAGGGCGCGCCCACGGAAGGCGGCCTCGGCATGGCCTCCGGCGCGGCCAACGACGGCGTGGGCGGTTTCCTCAACATCACCGCTTAGCGCAAAGCCGCATACCGACGCGAAAAAGCCGACCCCGATATCGGGGTCGGCTTTCTTGTTGTCCGAGCCGGATGGACTGGAAAAGGAGCACGCCTGCTCTACGCGCAGCCGGGCGGGGACGGGTCAGCCCCTGTCCGGACCGCCTTTCTCCCGCAGCCGCATTTCCTCCACCAGCATGTATTTGTGGAAGACGTTGACCATGTCGTAGACCGCCAGGGCGAATCCGGCCCGGCCGTCCAGAAAGCCTTTCTTCAGCAGGTACTTCTTCACGAAGCGTCCGGCCGCCCTGGCCGTGGCCTTGGTCACGCCGCCGCTGGCTCCCCTGGCGTGCAGCTGCTCCGCCGAGGTGCGCGTGTAAGAGGCCAGCTTGCCCAGGTGCTCGGAGAGGTCGCGGTAGGGGTGGTGGATGATGTCAGCGCCCGAGGTCTCGATGCGCTCCGTGCGGCCGATGGGATGGAACTCCTCGTGGGGCAGCACCCCGCGCAGCTCCATGGAGTCCAGCCGGAAGGCGCGCAGCAGCCAGTCCGGGTACCAGCCTCCATGCCGCATGTAGCGGTCGAAAAAATACGAGGAGCGGCGCATCCAGAAGCCGCCCGCGTCGCTGGGTTCGGCCAGGCGGCGAACCAGCTCGTCGCGCAGCGGCTCGGAAAACCACTCGTCCTGGTCCAGGGTCACCACCCAGGGTGTCTCGATGCGCTCGAAGGCGAAGCGGAACTGGGGGATGGTGCCCTCCCAGTCGCGGTGCAGCACGTTGGCCCCGGCGTTATTCGCTATCTCCAACGTGCCGTCGGTGGAGCCGGAGTCCACCACCATCAGGCGGCTGCAGAAGGAAAGGCTCTCCAGGGTGCGGGCCAGGTGGTCCGCGCCGTTGAAGGTCAGCACCAGGCCGGTGGCCTCGGCGATCATGCGGACTCCTCTGCCAAGCCCTTGTACAGGGCCAGGGTTTGCGTGGCGAAGTCGTCCAGGCCGCACTGGCGCATGGTGGCTTGCTCGCCGCGCCGCACCGACTCCAGGTAGCCCGGGTCCGAGGCGGCCTTGTCCAGCAGCCGGGCCAGGGCGTGGGGGTCTTCGGAAGGCAGTAGCCCCTCGGGCGGGACCAAATCGGGCAGCACGCCCACGTCCGTGGCCAGCAGGGGCACGCCGCAGGCCATGATTTCCATGGGCGCGCGGGCGATGGTCTCGGAGAAGCGCGAGGCCGTGACGCCCAGGTCCAGGGCGTTGATGCAGTCCGGCACGTCGCCGCGCGGCCCGGTGATGCGCACTAGGTGGTCCACCCCCGCCTCATGGCACCATTGCCCCACTTCCTCCGAGGAAATGGTGGTGTCGAAGCCGATGAGCAGCAGCCGGAGGTTGGTACGGCCGCCGTGGTAGGCCCGGGCCAGGGCCTCGATCATTTCCGGCTGGCCCTTCACCCCGTCGAAGCGGCCCACCATACCCACCACGAAGTCGTTCTCGCCGTAGCCGAACTCGGCCCGCACACGCGCCCGAGCCTCTGGGTCCGGCCGGAACAGGGACTTGTCCACCCCCCCCAGGATGGTCCAGACGTGGTCGCCGGGCAGCCCCATTTCCTTGACGAAATGACGGGCCATGCGGGAGTTGGTGGCCACCACCGCGTCGGCCAGCCGGTGGTGCAGCAGCCGGTTGGGAAGGTTGTTCTTGGGCGGGCGCTGGTCGCCGCGCGTGCGCACCAGCTTGAAGCCGCGGGTCTGCGCCTTGAGCAGCCCCCACAGGACGAACGACTCCCCCCGGTGGCAGTTGATCACGTCCGGCCGGAAGTCTCGCACCAGGGCGCGCATGCCGCGGTACATCGCGGCCAGGGAGAGGGGGTTGGTGGTGTTCAGGTTCATGCCCAGCATGGGCAGCCCGCGAGACGCGCCAACCTCCCACGACTCCGTGCCCTCCAGGCCCAGCACCAGCACCTCGTGCCCCTTGGCCCGCAGCAGTTCGGCCAGGGTCATGCCGTACCAGGCGGTGGCGTTGAAAAAGCGGACGTTGACGACTTGGATGATGCGCATGGCGCGCACACTATGGACGAGGCCGGAGCGGAAGGCAAGGCGCGGCCGGGGCTACTCCCCGGACAGCCAGGCGAGGGTGGTGCGGTAGCCGGGCTGGATGGGCAGTACCACCTCCCGTCCCTCCTCGGTGTAGAAGTCCTGCAGCGGCTGGCGTGTCAGCAGGTCCAGCCGGTCTGTCAGGCCCAGGTCGCGATAGAAGGCGATCTGGGCGTAGGTGGACTGCGGCGGCGGGTCCTCGCCGAAGGCCTCTCTGCGCTGCTGGTCGAACCCCTGTTCCTGGATGTCGAAGGGCTGGTAGGCGCGGCCGGTGAGGATGGTCTTGCATACCGGTCCGGCGGCTGCGCCCCGCCAGACAAAGACCGGAGCGAAGTTCATCATGATGGTTTTGCCCTCCTTCAGGCGGAAAAAGACAGCGAAGCAGATGTCCGCCCGGTCGTCCGGCTCTGGGGCCTGGAGGGGTTGGTGGGTGACGCGGATGACGTCGCCTTCTTCGGAGCGGATGGTGTAGTCCTCCTGCCCCGCCGCCGGGAGGGCGGCCAGCAAGAGCAGGCAGAGTGCGGCGGCGAGTGTGCGCATGGCCGCAACCTATCCACGCCCGGCCGCGCTGTCTACGGCAGCCAGGACTCCACCAGGTCCCGGTGCGCCTCCATCCACGCCCTGGCGGCCGCTCGCTGATCCTGGTGGCGGTTGAAGGTGTCCATCAGTCCGCCGATCTGCTGGTCGGTGAAGAAGAAGTTGCGAAAGAAGGCGGCCGCCTCGGGCAGGTCGCGGGTCACGTCCGGGCGTCCGATGGTGTGGATGTTCTCGGCCCGCCCGTAGACATTCTTGGGGTCGTCCAGGAACTTCAGCTTCCAGCGGGCGAACATCCAGTGGGGCTTCCACCCTGTGACCACGATTGGCTCCCCCGCCGCGATGGCGTCTTTGAGCGATGCTGTCATGGCCGCGCCCGAGGAGCTGACCAGGCTCATGTCCAGGCCGTACTCCGCGATGGCCTTGTCCGTGGCCTCCATGATGCCCGCCCCTGAGTCGATGCCGGTGATCCTGCCGCCGAACAGCCCGGACTCGCGCCGGAGCTGGGGAATGGTCCCCACGTCCACGTAGTCCGGCACTACCAGCCCCACGCGCGCCCCTTTGTAGTTGTGCCCCAGGTCGGTCAGGGTTTCGCCGTAGCGGTCCATGTAGTGGCTGTGGGTCAGGGGCAGCCAGGCGTCGGGGAAGAAGTCCAGGTCGCTTTTGGCCAGGGATGTAAAGATGGGCGCGGGGTCGGCCATGGTCAACTCCACCCGGTAGCCCAGCTCGCTCTCCAGGATTTCCCTGGCCAGGTAGGTCATGGCGATGCCCTCGGCCCAGGAAACGTAGCCGATGCGCACGGTCCGCTCCCGCGTGGTTCCCTGGCCGGGGTCGGCCATGAAACGCCCGAATCCCGCGATGGCCGCGAAGGCCAGCAGCCAGACCAGCGGTTCCCATTTGCCGCGAAGCTTGGCCATCTACTTCCTCCCCAGGCCCTGGGTCACTCGGTCCAGGAACATGGCCAGGATGACCACCGCCAGGCCGGATTCGAAGCCCAGGCCGATGCGGAGCTGCTCGATGCCTTTGAGCACCTGCTGGCCCAGGCCGCCCGCGCCGATCATGGCCGCGATGACCACCATGGACAGGGCCAGCATGATGGTCTGGTTGACCCCGGCGAGTATGGTGGTGAGCGCCAGCGGCAGCTGCACCTTGAAGAGCAGCTGGCGGTCGTTGCCGCCGAAGGCGCGGGTGGCCTCCACCACCTCCTCGGAAACCTGGCGGATGCCCAGGTTGGTCAGCCGCACCGAGGGAGGCATGGCAAAGATGACCGTGGCCATTGCCCCGGGCACCTTGCCCAGCTGGAAGAAGAGCACCGCCGGGATGAGATAGACGAAGGCCGGCATGGTCTGCATGAAGTCCAGCACCGGCCGAACGGCCTGCTCCACCCTGTCGTTGCGGGCCGCCCAGATGCCCACGGGTATGCCCACCAGCAAGGCGAAGGCGGCCGAGGCCAGCACCAGGGCCAGGGTGCGCATGGCGTCGTCCCACATGCCCATGCCGTCCACCAGGAACATGCCCAGCAGGGTGAAGATGCCCACCCCGCGTCCGGACACCCGCCAGGCCAGGGCGGCCAGGAAGGGGATCATGAGATAGGAGGGCGGTGCCAGAAGCAGGCCCTCGCTGATGCTGATGACGAAGTTCACGGCCGTGGACACGGCGCTGAAGAAGGGGGCCAGGGTGGTGTTCATCCACTCGATACCCCGGGCGAAAACGTCGCCCACCGGGATGGAGACGATCATGATGCAGCACCTCCGGCGATGGCCTTGAGCAATTCGTCGCGGAAAATCACTCCTTGCAGGCGGCCCTGGCCGTCAACAACGGGAAGGGGCCAGGGGTCCTGGGTGGAACGCTGCAGGATGGCGATGAGATGCTGGTCCACCCCGGCCGTGCGGGAGGAGAGCATGATGTCCTCGACCTTTCCTTCATGTTCCTGGGCGTCGCGCAGGCGGACGACTCCGCGCAGTTTTCCCTCCTTCACCACATAGAGGTAAGGCAGGTCAGACTGCTCCATCTTTTCCACCGCCTCGGCGGCGGTGGCGTCCGGCGGCAGGGTGGGCGGCGCCTTCTCGGAATCCATGGCCGTGGACACCGTGACCACCCGGGAGCGGTCCACGTTTTCCACGAAAGAGCGCACGTAGTCGTCCGCGGGTTCGGTGATGATTTCCTCCGGCCCGCCTATCTGCACGATGGCCCCGTCCTTCATGATGGCGATGCGGTCGCCCAGGGTCAGGGCCTCGGAGAGGTCGTGGGTGATGAAGAGGATGGTCTTGGGGTAGCTTTCCTGCAGCTGCAGGAATTCGGCCTGCATGTTGGTGCGGATGAGCGGGTCCAGGGCGGAAAAGGCCTCGTCCATGAGCAGGATGTCCGCCCTGGTGGCCAGGGCGCGGGCCAGGCCCACCCGTTGCTGCATGCCCCCGGAGAGGGCCTGCACCGGCTGTTCCGCCACATCGGTCAGTCCCACGGTTTCCAGGGCCTCCATGGCCCGCTGGCGGCGCTCCTTGGGCTGCATGCCGCGCAGTTCCAGGCCGAAGCCCGCGTTCTCCGCCACGCTGCGGTGGGGCAGCAGGCCGAAGTTTTGAAAGACCATGGCGATGTTCTGCTTGCGCAGCTCCAGCACGTCCTCGTGGGAGAGGTCCAGGATGGGCTGGCCGTTGATGGCGACGCTGCCCGAAGTGGGCTCCAGAAGCCGGTTGACGCAGCGCAGCAGGGTGGACTTGCCGGAGCCGGAAAGCCCCATGATGACGAATATCTCCTTGCCCTCCACGGTGAAGGTGGCGTCGCGCACGGCCACGGTGCAGCCGGTCTCCTTCTGCACTTTGGGGCGCGGTTCACCGTTTCGGGCCATCTCCATGGCCCGCTCGTAGTTCCGCGGGGGGCCGAAGACCTTGAAAAGATTCTCCACTTCAATGCTGGACAAAGGCGCTCCGAGGGCTGTCTGGTCAGAAAAAGTGAAAAAGGTACTCGTTTTCAGAGTACACGACTGGAGGAATCGCGCAAGGTTGGCAAAACGAAAAAGCCGGGAGCGCGTGGAGCGCCCCCGGCTTGCGGGATTGCGGGATTGGATAAGGGTGAGGACTACTTCACGGACCAGGAGCCGCCGTCGCTCTGCACAGGGTAGCCGGAGGGGGCTTCCGAGCGCCACTTGTCCGCGAAGATGTCGGCCACCTTGCCCTCCTGGGAGGGGTCGATGTTCAGCGCCCGGGAGACTTCCTTGTAGAGTTGCCGGCGGGTCTGGTTGTCGCGCTGCACCAGCTGGCGCACGGTGGCCTTGTCCTTGAGCGACAGCCCGGAGGTGTCGCGCAGGTGGAGCATGCCGTCGTTGCCGATGCCCACCGCGCCCTGCCGGAAGTAGGGTTGCAGCTTCTTGTTGTTTTGCCGCAGCTCGTCCTTCAGCCCGCGTATGGCGGCGTTGGACACGGAGGTGGCTTCCTGGGCGTGGGCCTCGGCAACGGTGAAGAGCGAGGCCAGCATGACGGCCAGGCTGCTTTCCTGTTCGCCCTCGGGCTGCGCCCTCTCCTGGCCGTACACGTCGGAGACGATCTCGTCGGCGGTCTTTTCCACCTTGGCCGCAGGGAAGTAAATATTGACCGTGACGCAGGCGGCCGCGAACAGCAGGGCCAGGGCGGCGAGATATTTTCTCATGAATCCTCCTTGTCCAGTCCGCGCAGCACCCGGCCGAGGCGGTCGAGCATGTCCGAGAAGCGGATGGTGTTGCCCGGATTGGAATTGACCACGTTGATGCCGAACAGAGGCGGCCTCTTGATTATATACTCGACCCCGCCCTCCTGAATCAAGCCCCGCACGGTGAAGAGGTCGTTGTGCAAGCGGCAGTACAGGCCCATGTCCTGGTAGGCGAAGGTCTCGAAGAAGCTTGAGAAGAAGCCCACGCCCACGCCGGTCATGCCCCGGCCGGTGCCGAGTTCGGTGAGGGCGTTTACCGCCTTCAGGGAGATGCGGCGGTCGGCGCGCGCCTCCCCGGGGCTGCGGGCCACCAGTTCGAAGGCCACGGGCTGGCCGTAGGCGATTTCCAGCCCGCGCAGCATCAGGTCCAGGCGGCCGGTGATGGTGCCCAGGTCCATGGCCCGGCCCAGGGGCAGAAGGTCCATGCCCTCCACCCGCGCGTTCAGGCCGATGCTGCGGCCGGACTGGAACAGGCCGCGGCCGCCGATGTCCGAGACGGTCAGCTCGCCGCCGAAGAAGTCACCCCCGAGCTTGCCCTCGGTGGTCAGGCGGCCGCCAGCCATGCGCAGGTCCAGGGAACCGGACAGGGAACCTTCCAGGGGGAATGGCGAGGGCAGGGCGGCGAAGTCCAGGCCGGGCAGGCGGAGGGTGCCGCGCAGCACGCGGACGGGGCTGAAGGGGCGGTCCACGTGCAGCCCCGGCGATTCCACCGCGCCGCCGGGAACGGCCGCGCGGAAGCCCCCCACGTACAGCCTTCCCGGCACCAGCGCCAGGGGCACGTCGCTTTGCAGTGACAAGGGGCCGAGGGCGGCAGCCTGGGCGGAGAAACCGCCCCAGTCGCGGGGCAGCGGGGGCATGGGCTGGCCGCGCGCGCCGCCCTCGCGCCAGTGGAAGGGCAGGTCCAGGGAGGCCTGGCGCACCTCCACCTCCGGAGCCTGGAAGCCCAGGCCGTCAGCCTCCACTCGCCCTTCGGCCACTAAGCGGCCGTCGTCGTCCAGGCGCAAATCTGCGAGCAGGCTGGCCGCGCCAGCGGCCTCGGCCTGGCTCACCAGCGGGGAGGCGGCCAGCAGGGCCTGCTTCACCAGGGTGTCGAAGGCCTTGCCCAGGTCGGGAATGGTTGCGGTCAGTCTGCCTTGGCCGCCGCCCATTTCCAGGTCGGCGGAGGCCAGTTCGCCCAGGCGCAGCGTGGCGCGGGCGGGCCGTCCCCCTGGCGGGACAGGGAGAGGGAAGGCGGGGAGGTGCCCAGGTCGGCGAACCAGTTGCCCGCCAGCACCTGGCCGGAGGGGGCGGTCACTTCCAGGGATGCGGATTGCCCGCGCGAGCGCGCCCGCAGGTCCACGGCCAGCTGTTCGCTCATCAACCGGCCCTCGGCGGCGGACAGGGCCACTTGGCGCACGCCCAGGTCCAGTTCCAGCCGGTCCGGCGCGGCGGCCGTGAGCTCTACGTCGGCCAGCCCCGAGAGGGAGCCGGGCGGGAGGTTGAAGCCGGGCAGGTCGCGCAGCAGGCCGAGCAGCGGGGCCAGCTTGAGGCCGTCGCCGGACAGGCGCAGGCTCGCGTCGCGGGGCCGGGCGGTGCCGTGCAGCGCGCCGGACTCGCCCAGGTCGAGGGTCAGGCGGGCGGCGTCCGCATCGCCCGTAATATGCAGGAAGACGCGTATTCCCTGGCCGTCGAAGAGGCTGGCCCGGGCGTCCAGGGTGTCGCCGCGCAGCTCGCCGTCCACCCGTATGGACCAGGGGGCGAAACGGCGGGGGCGCAGGCCCAGGTCCAGGCGAACGGCCTCCCCGGAGCGCTCCGCCGCAAGGTCGAAATCAACCGGCCCCAGGTCCGCCAGGGCGGCTCCGTCCACCCCGGCCAGGGCCAGGGCGCGCGCGGGGTCGCGGAGGGTGCCGGTCAGGTCCGCGCTGGAGCCGTCCGGGGCAATTTTGCCGGAGGTTTCGACCACGCCGGGCAGGGCCAGCCGCAGGCTTTCAAAGGTGAAGCCGGGGCCCAGGCGCAGGCCCAGGTCCACCCCATCGGCGCGGGCGGGGGACGGCGGCAGCAGGAGCGCGGCCAGGAGGACCAGGAGAAGAACCCGCATCCGGCCAGAATAGATTGGCGGGCGGGGAAAGGGAAGGTCAGCCTTGCCGCGATCTGGAGAGGATGCCCAGGTACAGCCCGGCCAGCGCCAGGGCAAGCCCCAGGGCGTCCAGGCCGGAGAAGGGTCGGCCGAAGAAGAGCACGTCCCAGACGAAGGCCAGCATGGGTTGCAGCAGCAGGGCCAGCCCGGCCAGGGAGGCTGGCACGTTCGGCAGGGAGCGGGAGATGGAGAGCCAGCCCACCGCCTGGCAGCACACGCCCAGGCCCAGCAGGGCCAGGATTGTCACCGGATCGACCACCGCCATGCGCTCGCCCAGGGCCAGCGCGCCGGAACCCATCATGGTGGAGGTCAGCAGGCAGACCAAGGCCATGTTGGCGGCCTTGGAGCCGTTGCCCTGAATGCGGCGCAGCCCGGTTATGTAGCAGGCGTAGAAAAAGGCCGCGCCCAGCCCGGCCGCCACCCCGCGCGCCGGGGCAGAGCCCAGTTGCTCCCAGCCGGGCAGAAGCAGCAAAGCCACCCCGCCCAGGGCCAGCGGCACGGCCAAACCGAACCGCCACCCCGGCCGCTCGCCCAGCATGGCGAAGCCGAAAGCGGTGAGGAAAACCACCTGGAAGTTGGCCAGCACCGTGGACAGCCCCGGCCCCACGTCCAGAATGGACCGGTGCCACAAGCCCATGTCCAGGGCGTAGAACAGCGCGGTCAGCAGAAACAGCCACAACCGCCCATCCAGCCGCACCCCGCCCCGCCCGCTCCACCAGGCCAGAAGCGCCAAAGCCACCCCGCCGATCAACTGGCGATAGGCCCCCACGGCCGTGGGCCCGATGTCGCAAATGGCCACCAACGGCGAAGCGAAGGAAATCAAAAACGCCCCGAACAGCACAGGCCCCACGGAGCGGAGAGTGGATATCGGCATGAAGGGTATGGGGTGTACTCGGGATTGAGGGGAAGTCAAGTTGGACCAAATATGATTGGCGCGCCCGCCAGGATTCGAACCCGGGACTCGTGGCTCCGAAGGCCACTGCTCTATCCAGCTGAGCTACGGACGCGCGGTGCGGCATCCTGGGTTGGATGCGGGGCGCACTGGGCGATTGGTAGCGAAGATTTGGCGTGCGTCAAGGGTCGGCCCGCTTGCGCGCGGGTTTTACGCGAAGGGCGGCGGGTGTCCGGGGGAGCTAGCGGGAGTGTGGCGGCGCCGTTTGCGCGAGTTGCGCTTTTTGGTCGGCTGGAGATGGTTGCGCCACTTGAGTGTGGGCCGCCGTTGGTTGGCGGTGGTGGCGTGGTACGGAACCCGTTGGCTTTTTCAGCCGTACAGACCGGCCAGGACGCGCGGGACGTTTTTCACCCGTGGCGGGCTTGCGCGTGCGTCCTTGGGCGGCGGCGGACTAGTCGCCGGTGAGGGGCTGGCGGCCGGGGCCGTATTGCAGGGAGAGGACCGCCAGCTTGATGGCGTGCCACTCCGCGTCCGGCTCGCTCAGGCCTGCGGGCACGGTTACGTCCAGGTCGCGGCGGGTTCCGCCGTGGCTGATGGAGACCGTGTGCTCGGCCATGCCGTCGCCCCTGTCCGGGCGTGTTCTTGTGCACGAGATGACTTTCATACCAAATCAGTAGGAAAATAGTAGCCGATACCGGATTCGGTGACAACCCGTCTGTCCAGTTGGACAGAAGAGGGGGCGCAACCGGTGAGCGGTTCCGGGGGCCAAAGCGGGCTGCGGCGACCGCCACGCACCGCTCGGCCTTGCCCCGCACCGGCGGGGCAAGGCCGAGTTAAACCCCGGCTGAATCAGCATGAAACGGCGGGGCGGATCGGGCTATTCGGCCGCCGCCGCTTCCAGGGCCGGGTCGGGCGTGAAGACGACCTTGCCGCCCTCCATCCTGAAGGTGCCCAGGCCGTGCATGGCCACGGTGTCCTTGTTCTTCAGGCCCATGGCGATGACCGCCTTGACCACGTCGAAGGCCATGTAGGCCTCGAACTCGTCCTTGAACTTGTCCGGCATGGCGTAGGTCAGGTTGTTGACCACGTTGCGGGTGTAGTCGCTGAGGGGATCGGTGGAAAGCCGCTCGCGCACCGCGCTGAGGTCAGGGGCGACGACCTTGCAGTCCTCGGTTGTGCAGGCCATGCAGACGCCTGGGTAATCCTGGTTGGCCATGATGCTCTCCAAGAAGTGAAAAATTAGAAAATTAAAATACTTATATAAGAAAATACCATGTCCCGAAGGTTCGCGCAACGCTTGGGCGAGAAAAACATGCCTCGTCGGCGATTATTTTTCGGACGCCCCGCGGGATGGGCCGGAAGGATTGGAAAGTCCTCGGATGAAGGGACCAATGAGGGACCATTGAGCCCAAATCGCGCAAAAAGAAAAGCCAAGCTGCCCCAATGTAGTGGCAACCTGGCGAAATCTCTGGCGCGCCCGGGAGGATTCGAACCTCCGACCGTCGGTTTAGAAGACCGATGCTCTATCCTGCTGAGCTACGGGCGCTTTCCTTGGGGATGAGGATAGCCGCCGCCGGGGTTTCCGGCAACGCGGCTGCGTTCAGCTAGCGCAGGCCGGGGGCGGGGTCAAGGCGAGCTCGCCCCCGGAGCGCCATTTTCATCCGATTTCCAGAGTAACAGACTCCTCGGCCGATTGCCCGCCACGGCGCGGCGAGGTACACAGGGCCCATGGCCGACGCCTTTGCGGATTTCCACGCCCTCCAGGCGCATCTGGATCGGCTGGGGCTGTTCCACATGGACCTGACCCTGGGCCGCATGGAGGCCTTTTTCCGTACCTCCGGCCTGGCCGCGCCTCCCTTTCCGGTGATTCACGTGGTGGGCACCAACGGCAAGGGCTCCACCACCGCTTTTCTGGAGGCCCTGCTTCTGCGGGCCGGGCTGCGGGTGGGCGTGTACACCTCACCGCATTTTCTCAGCGTGCGCGAGCGGGTGCGGCTGGACGGCGCCCCCGCCTCCCCTGAGGCCTTCCTGGCCGCGGCCAACCGCATCGCCCCGCTGGCCGGCGAACTGACCTACTTCGAGTTCCTCACCGCCCTGGCCGTGGACGCCTTCGCCGCGCATCCCGTGGACGTGGCGGTCATGGAGGCGGGCCTGGGCGGGAGGTACGACGCAGTCAGCGCGCTTCAGCGCGACCTGCTGCTCTACACGCCCATCGACCTGGACCACGCCGCCCAACTGGGCCACACCCGCGCGGCCGTGGCCAGAGACAAGGCCGGGGCCATGCGCCCGGGGCTGCCCACCCTCACCGTGCCCCAGCATCCCGAGGCCCGGGCCGTGCTCGAGGAGGCGGCCGCCGGGACCGGCTGCCCCCTGGAGACGGCCGCCGTCATGGATTTCGGCCGCGACTCCCTGGGGCTGGCCGGGCCGCACCAGTCGGTCAACGCCTCCCTGGCCCTGGGCGCGGCGGACCGCCTGGTCCACAGCCACGGCTGGGACCTGCCCCTGGACGAGCGGTTGCCCGCCATGGGCCGCGCCTTTCTGCCGGGCAGGCTGCAATGGGCCCGGGGAGAGGCCAGCGGGGCGGACCTCATTCTGGACGCGGCCCACAACCCGCACGCCCTGGTCGCCCTGGCCGAAGCCCTGGAACACCTGGACATTCACCCGGCGGCGGTGGTTTTCTCCTGCTTCTCGGACAAGGACCTCGCCGCCCTGGCCCCGCACGTGGCCAGGCTGACCAGGGGGCCCATCCTGGTGCCGTCCATTCCGGCCGCCTGCCGGGGGCGGGCCTGCGACCCCCGCTCCATCGCCGGAGCCCTGACCCCGCGCGCCAGGGTGGCCGCCGACCCCGAGGCCGCCGTGCGCGAGGCCGCCCGCCACGGCTCCCCGGTGCTGGCCTGCGGCTCCTTGTATTTGCTGGCCGCCCTGTATACACAAAGACCCCATCTGCTGGCCCCGCCGACCAACCCAGCCGAGGTGCGCCCATGAACCTGTTCCGACTGCTGCCCTCCATAGACAAGCTGCTGGGCCGCATGGCCGAGGATCCCGAGCTGCGCGGCCTGCCCCGCGCCCTGCTGCGCGACCTGGCCAACGACTTTCTGGACGTGGTGCGCGAGGAAATCCGCGCCGGAACCGCCGGGGCGGACGACCTGGACGAGGCGCGGCTGCTGCCCCGCGCCCTGGCGTTCGTGCGGGTGCGCTCCAAGCCGCGCTTCCGCCGGGTGCTCAACGCCACCGGGGTGGTCATCCACACCAACCTGGGCCGCTCCAACCTGCCGGATTCGGCGGTGGAGGCCGTGGCCCGGGCCGCCCGAGACTACTCCAACCTGGAGTTCGACCTCTCCACCGGCAAGCGCGGCTCCCGCTACTCCCACGTTGAGGAGCTGCTCTGTCGCATCACCGGCGCGGAAGCGGCGCTGGTGGTCAACAACAACGCCTCGGCCGTGCTGCTCACGTTGCAGACCCTGGCCCGGGACCGCGAGGCCATCGTCTCGCGCGGTGAGCTGGTGGAGATCGGCGGCTCCTTCCGCATTCCCGACGTCATGGCCCGCTCCGGCGCGCGATTGGTGGAGGTGGGGGCCACCAACCGCACCCACCCGCGCGACTACGAAAACGCCATCACCGGAGAGACCGGCCTGCTGCTCAAGGTGCACGCCTCCAATTTCCGCATCGTGGGCTTTTCCAAGGAAGTCTCCCTGGAGGAGCTGGTGGGCATCGGCCGGGCCCATTCCATCCCGGTGATGGAGGACCTGGGCAGCGGCAATTTCGTCGATTTCACCGCCCTGGGCATCCCCCTGGACGAGCCCACGGTGCAGCGGCGGGTGGCCGCCGGGGCGGACGTGGTCACTTTCTCCGGCGACAAGGTGCTGGGCGGCCCCCAGGCCGGGCTCATTGTGGGCCGCAGGGAGTACGTGGACCGCATCAAGCGCAACCCGGTCAGCCGGGCCATGCGCATCGACAAGATGACCCTGGCCGCCCTGGAGGCCGTGCTGCGGCTGTACCTGGAGCCGGAACGGGCCCTGCGCGAGATCCCCACCCTGGCCATGATTACCGCCGGGGCGGACGAATTGAAGAACAAGGCGCGCTCCCTGCGACGCCGCCTGTCCCGCGATCTGGCCGGGCGGGCGCGGCTGTCGCTCAAGCCGGGGTCCTCCCGCGTGGGCGGCGGCTCCTTTCCGGAGTGCGACCTGCCCACCACCCTGGTGGCGGTGGAGCCCCAAGCCCCGGTCACGGCCGAGGCGCTGCGCGAGGCCCTGCTGGCGACCGAGCCGCCCCTGGTGGGCCGGGTGGAGGACGACGCCTTCCTGCTGGACCCCAGAACCCTCAGACGCGACGAATTCCCCCTGGCGGGCTCCTCCCTGGATCAGGCGCTGGAGTCGCTGGGGGCAGCCAAGGAGAGTTGATACATGACCAAGAAGAAGAGCGGCGAACCCCAGCTTGAATCCAAGCCCCGCAGCTGCTGGGACGTCTATTCCGCCAAGAAGCACCGCACGGCCATGGACAAGCTGGCCAGGCGGTACATGGAGTTCCTGTCCGCCTGCAAAACCGAGCGGGAGACCGTGGACTGGGCGATTGAACGGGCCGAGGCCGAGGGCTTCACCCCTGACTTCCACTCCCACGCCTGTTTCCGCGTCATGCGCGGCAAGTCCATTTTCCTGGCCCGTCAGGGCAAGCGGCCCCTGTCCGAGGGCTTCCGGCTGGTGGGCGCGCACGGCGACACACCCCGGCTGGACCTCAAGCAGCACCCGCTGTTCGAGGAGGTCAGCTTCGGCCTGGGCAAGACCCACTACTACGGCGGCATCCGCAAGCACCAGTGGCTGGCCCGTCCCCTGGCCCTGCACGGCACGGCCGTGACCAACTCCGGCGAGGTCAAGCGCATCGTCATCGGCGAGGATCCGGGCGACCCCGTTTTCACCGTGGCCGACCTGCTGCCCCACCTGGCCCAGAAGCAGGGCGAAAAGAAGCTTTCCGAGGCCTTCGAGGCGGAGAAGATGTCCGTGGTGCTGGGGCACGAGCCCTCCAACCCCGGCAAGGACGAGGAGGAGAAGTCCCGGGTCAAGCGGCGCATGCTGGAGCTGATCCACGAGAAGTACGGCCTGGTTGAGGACGACCTCTACTCCGCGGAAATGCAGATGGTGCCCGCCGGACCGGCCCGCGAGGTGGGCCTGGACCGAGGCCTCGTCGGCTCCTACGGGCAGGACGACCGGGCCTGCTGTTTCCTGGCCATGGAGGCGCTCTTCGCCGCCAAGCAGCCGGAGCACACCCAGATGGTGCTCATCTGGGACAAGGAGGAGATCGGCTCCGACGGCTCCACCGGGGCCAAGTCGATGTTCTTCGAGTACTGCCTGGACGACCTGCTGGAGGCGTGGGAGCCGGAGACTTCGCCCTCCCGCGCGCTGCTGGCGGCCAAGGCCCTGTCCACGGACGTGCACCCGGCGGTGGACCCGGACTACCAGGAGTTCCACGAGAAGCTGAACTCCGCCTACATGGGCTTCGGTCCCACCTTCTGCAAGTTCACCGGCAGCCGGGGCAAGTACGCCGCCAACGACGCGCACCCCGAATACGTGGGCTGGCTGCGCGGCCTGCTGGACGGCGCCGGGGTGCCCTGGCAGATGGCCGGACTGGGCAAGGTGGACCTGGGCGGCGGCGGCACGGTGGCCAAGTTCCTGGCCGTGTACGGCATGGACATCATCGACTGCGGCCCGCCGGTCCTTTCCATGCACTCCCCCTTCGAGCTGACCTCCAAGGCGGACATCTACGCCACCAAGCTGGCCTTCGAGGAGTTCCTCAAGAGCTAGCGTTCAACGCAAAACACGGCATGGCTTGAACACCGCAAGCCCGCGCCTGACCAGTCAGGCGGGGCTTGCGGTTTTTTCTCGCTGCGCGTCCGGAGCGGGCGATCACTCCCGTCGCGCCCCGGCGGCTTCCGGGTGGTCCAGTTCCAGCTTGGCCTCCTCCGCGGGCGGGCCGAAGTGGTAGCCCTGCACCAGGGTGCAGCCCAGTTCGCTCAGGCGACTGGTCTGCTCCTCGTCCTCCACGCCCTCGGCAACCACCTCCAGGCCCAGGTTGCGGCCCAGGGCCAGCACGGTGCGCACGATCTCGCGGTCGTCCTCGCGGCTGGCGATGAGGTTGATGAAGGAGCGGTCCACCTTCAGCGCCTTGACCGGCAGCCGCCGCAGGTAGGCCAGGGAGCTGTAGCCGGTGCCGAAGTCGTCGATGGCCAGGTTGACCCCCAGTTCGTGCACCCTCTCCAGGGCGTCCCTGGCGGCCTGCCCGTATTCCATGAGCACGTTTTCCACGATTTCCAGGGTCAGCAGGCGCGGCTCGAGGCCGTGGTGCTCCAGCGCCTGCCGCACCCAGTCGATCAGCTCCCGGTTGATGATCTGGTGGGCCGAGACGTTGACCGCCATGTAGCAGTCCTCGTCCACCTCGCCGCTCTCCCGCAGCCGGGCCAGGGCGGCGCAGGCCTCCTCCAGCACCATGCGGCCCAGCTCGTGGATGAGCCCGGAGTCCTCGGCCACGTGCAGGAACTCGCCGGGCGGCAGCAGACCGCGTTCCGGATGGTTCCAGCGCAGGAGCGCCTCCAGGCCGCGCAGGCGTCCGTCCGCCAGGTTGCGCACGGGCTGGTAGTGGACAGTGAACTCCCCCTGCTCCAGCCCGCGCCGAATATCCTGCTCCACGGTCACCAGCCTAACCGCCTCGGAGTGCATCTCCTGGCGGAAGAGGGCCATGGAGTCGCCGCCCCGGCTCTTGGCCCGGTACATGGCCGTGTCCGCGTCGCGCAGGATGTCGTCGGCCGAGCTGTAGTCCGAGGTCTCCATGAGCACGCCGATGCTGGCCTTGGTGACGAACTCCCCGCCGCTCAAATGGAAGGGCTCGGCCAGCTTGTACTGGATGCGCCGCACCGCGATGAGCACGTCCTCGGGGTCGGAAACCTCTTCCAGCAGAACGGCGAACTCGTCTCCGCCGAAACGGGCCACGGTGTCCACGTTCCGGGTGGAGTCGTTCAGGCGGTGGGCAACCTCGCGCAGCAGCGCGTCGCCCGCCATGTGGCCCAGGCTGTCGTTGACCTTCTTGAAATTGTCCAGGTCCAGCATGAGCACGGCGAAGAAGGCCGCCTCCCGCCGCTGCATCCGGTCCATTGCCCGCTGCAGCCGCTCCATGAACAGGTTTCGGTTGGGCAGGCCGGTGAGGGCGTCGTGCATGGCCATGCGGGTCAGCCGCTGCTGGTACTCGCGCCGCTCGGTGATGTCCTCCAGGGTGCCCAGCAGTCCCGTGACGTCCCCGTCCGGGTCGCGCAGGGGCACGATGTTGCTCTCCACCCACAGGGCGTCGCGGCCCTGGGCGGGCAGGCTGCGCTCCACGCCCAGAAAGCTCACCCCGCGCCGCATGGCCTCGCTTTCCTGGAACGCGGCCGGGCCGTCCAGAATGCCGCCGGGCAGATCCTCGTCGCGCCGCCCCGTCACCTGGTCCGGCGTGGAGAGGCCCACCAGGCGCGCGAAGTTGAGGTTGCAGCCGGAGTAGGTGCCGTCCGTGTCCTTCCAGTAGAGGAACTGGGGGATGGTGTTCATCACCAGGTCCAGTTGGTTGCGCGACTGCTCGATGGCGCGTTCGGCCAGGGCACGTTCCTCCATTTCCTTGGCCAGGCGGGAGACGTGGCTGCTCAGGGCGCGGTTCACCGAACGGTACATGCTGTACATTTCGAAACTTTCCAGAATGTTGGCGCACTGCTGCAGCATCAGCGTGACCAGCCTGTCGGCCACGTCCGGCAGCTCGCGCCTGCTGCCCGGCCAGACGCCCAGAAACAGCCCGCGCACGCGTGAAACCGTTCCCACGACATGCAGCAGAAGCAGCTGTCCCTTTTGGGGCACAAGGTAGAGGGGTTTGCCCGTGCGCAGGGCCACGGCCACCTCGCCGTGGTCGATGGCCCGGTCCAGATCGGCCTGAAGCCTCTTGCCGGCTCGGCCGGGATGGGTCAAAGCCGTTTCCAGGTCCGGGTTGTCGCGCTCGAAGAGAAAGAAGGCGGCCCGCTCGAAGGGGATGATCTCCAGAATCCGCTCCATGGTCCGTTCCAGGATGGGCCGTGGGGATTCCAGGTTTTCAAGCCCTTCCGCCATGCGGGCCATGCCCGCCACCTTGTCCAGGGCCTCCAGCACGCTGGCGTCGCAGCCCCGTTCCAGGGCCTGGCGTTGGGAGTGCGAAGAGGGATGGCGGTTGAGGGGGTTCATGGGGGTGTCACGGGAAGAAGATGTTCATGGATTCGTCGAAGCTGGTTTCGGCTTGACTGATGATGGTGGGGATCAGGTTGGATGAAAGACCGTAGGCGTCCCAGCAGTGGGCGCAGAACCTGGGCAGGTGCCAGGCTCCGCTGCCCCCGCACTGCATGGCGTGGGCGAAGAGGTCGGCCAGGTGGACCAGCACGCAGGGCAGGGCCATGCCGTCCCTGGCGGGCTGGTGGTGGTCCACGATGACGGAAGTGAGGGAGGAGGGCAGGCCCCAGGCGTCCAGCACCGCACCGCCCACATCGGCGTGGTCGAAGTCCCAGCAGCGTTGTTCCGCCTTGTTCAGGGGAATCTCCTCTTCCAGGTGGAGGCGCATGGCCCGGGCCATCTGGGGCTGGAAGTTGCGCAGCATGACCAGTTTGCCGATGTCGTGCAGCAGCCCGGCCACGAACAGCCGCTCCTCGTCCTCCACGCCGCAGGTCACGGCCAGCAGGCGGGTGATGATGCCGCAGGCCAGGGAGTGCTGCCAGAAGCCGTGCATGTTCAGAAGGGTCTCGGGGACGTCGCGGAAGTGGGAGACGACGGAGATGCCCAGGGCCAGGTTGAGTATCTGCCGCGACCCCATGAGGGTGATGGCCCGGGTGAGGGTGTCGATGCGGCGGGGAAAACCGTAGTGGGGTGTGTTCACCGCCCGCAGCACCTTGGCCGAAAGGCTCACGTCGCGCTGCACCACCTCGGCCACGTAGGCGGCCGAACTGTCGGGATCGTTGATGGCCCGCAGGATGCGGTTGAAGGAGTCGGGCGGGGAGGCCAGCTCCAGCTCCCTGGCCGCCACCTCCTTCAGGTTCGGGGGCGATTCGTCCTCCCCCGGGCCGGGCGGAGGCAAGCTGGGCCGAGAGCGGCCGGGTGACTCGATGACCAGCGGCAGCAGCCGCCGGTAGAACTCCTTGGCCAGCCGCTTGACCGCCTTGTGTTCAAGCCCCGCCGTGGCGAACCGTTCCCGTGTATCCCGCTTGGCCTCCTTGCTGGCCTTGGGGGCCTCGGCGGCCATGCGCCGCAACTCCATCTCCTCGCGATGCTCCGCTTCGGCCTGGCCGCTCACGTCCGCCTCCACCACGCCCCATATCTTGCACATGCGGATGTGCTTGTCCGTGACGATGGTTCCGGCGGGGATCAGCAGCCTTCCCTGGGAGGAACGGACCGCGCTGTTGAGGACCATTCCCGGTTCCAGTTCCGCGAGGCCGACGATGCTCATGGTCGTAAAACTCCGTTTCCCTTCGGCGAGAAGGGTGTCGTAGCCTACCTTGTTACCCTTCGGTAGAGATTAAGACAACCTCTTGCCGAACAAAAACGGGACGGTATCCGTGCATCGGGCGAGCGGGCATCTTGCCTTGAACGCATCGCGCGGCTAGGTTGGCCGATCTGGAGGACGCATGGCCTACGTTCTGGGAACAGCCGGACACATCGACCACGGCAAGACGACCCTCGTGCGGGCCCTGACCGGCGTGGACTGCGACCGGCTGGCCGAGGAGAAGAAGCGCGGCATCACCATCGAACTGGGGTTCGCCCAGCTGGAAATGCCCGGCGGCGGTTCCATCGGCGTGGTGGACGTCCCCGGCCACGAGAAGTTCGTCAAGCACATGGTCTCCGGGGCCGCCGGCATCGACTTCGTCATGCTGGTGGTGGCCGCTGACGAGGGCGTCATGCCCCAGACGCGCGAGCACCTGGAAATCTGCCAGCTGCTCGACGTGCGCTCCGGGCTGGTGGCCCTGAGCAAGATCGACGCGGTGGAAGAGGATCTGCGGGAGCTGGCCGCCGAAGAGGTGCGGGAGTACCTGGCGGACACCTTTCTGGCCGAGGCCGAGGTGGTGGGCGTTTCCGCCAAGACCGGCGAAGGGCTGGAGGATCTGCGGGCGGCCATCGCCAGGGCCTCGGAGACCGCCTCAGAGCGGCCCCGCTCCGACCTGCCGCGCTTGCCCGTGGACCGGGTGTTCTCCATGCGCGGCTTCGGCACGGTCATCACCGGCACCCTCACAGCGGGCAAAATCCGCACCGGGCAGGACGCCGCCATCTACCCCCGGGGGCGGCAGGTCAAGGTGCGCGGGCTGCAGCGGCACGGTGAGTCGGCCGAGTGCGTGGAGATGGGCAACCGCTGCGCCGTGAACCTCTCCGGCGTGGAGACCGAGGAGGTGCGCCGGGGGGACGTGGTGGCCGCGCCGGGCAGCCTGTTCCCGTCGTATTCCTGGGATTTCCGCCTGCGGCTGCTGTCCTCCTCCCCGCGCTCCCTGCGCCACCGGCGCGAGGTCCATTTCCACCACGGCAGCCGAGAAGTGCTGGCCCGCATCCACCTGCTTGACCGCGACGAACTCAAGCCGGGCGAGGAATGCCTGGCCCAGGTGCGGCTGCCCCATCCCCTGCCCGCGGTGCGCGGCGAGAGGGTGGTGCTGCGCTCTTTCTCCCCCCTGCGCACCATCGGCGGCGGGGAGGTGCTCAATCCCCTGCCGCGCAAGCCGCGCCGCTTCTCCGACGAGCTGCGCCACCTGGAGCGGCTGGAATCCGGCGACCCGGCGGAGATGGTCACCGCCTCCCTGGAGCTGGCGGGCGAGGCGGGCCGCACCTTCGCCGAGCTCATGGTGGCCACCGACCTGCCGCGCAAGGAACTGGAAAAGGTGCTGCAATCCCTTGGCGGCAAGCAGGCGGCCCTGCTCTTCGACCGCGACTCCCGCGCCTACGTGGCCGGCAGCGCGGCCGAGGCGCTGTCCTCGGACATGCTGGAGTTCATGGCCGGCTTCCATCGGAACAACCCCATGAAGGCGGGCATCGGCCGGGGGGAGCTGGCCTCCTCCTGGGGCAAGGGCAAACACCCCAGGCTGGTGCACTTCCTGGTGGAGCGGCTGCTCAAGCGGGAGGAACTGGCCCTGGAGGGGGATCTGCTCAAGCTGCCCGGCCACCGGGTTTCCCTGGCCGCGGACCAGGACAAGCTGCGTTCCGGCATCATGGCCGCCTACCGCCGGGGCGACACCGCGCCGCCCAACCAGAAGGACGTTTTGGAGGAACTGGACATAACCCGCACCGAGGCCGCGCCCATGTTCAAGCTGCTGGTGGAGCAGGGGGAGCTGGTCAAGGTCAAGGAGGACATGTTCTTCGCGGCCGAGGCCATGGAGAAGCTACGGGACATGGTGCGCGGCTGGTTCCGCGACCACGACGACCTGGGGCCGGGCGAGATGCGCGAGCTGACGGGGTTGTCGCGCAAGTACGCCATCCCCCTGCTGGAGCACTTCGACAAGGAGCGGCTGACCGTGCGCGTGGGGGACAAGCGGCTGCTGCGGGAAAAGGCGGGCTGAGCCGGGCCTACTCCGCGCCCAGCACGTCCTCCACCTCGCCGCTGCGGGCCAGCAGCACGGCCCGGTCCGTGAGCTTGAGTCGTTCCAGTATGCGCCTGGCCTGGCCCTCGGCGTGCTCCGTGTCCGGCGGGGGCATGCTCAGCACCACCAGGTCCGCGTCCTGGCTGGACCCCTCGAAGACCTCGGCGAAGGTCTGTTCCTCCCCGCTTTTGACCAGCACCATGACCTCGGCCCGCACCCGCGCCTCGGCCAGCAGTTCGCGGGTGGATTCGGACGCCTGCTCGCGTCCCTCCTCGTGCTCGATGTAGCGCAGCACACGCATTTCGGCGTGTTCCCAGGAGGGATTGATGTGCACCAGGTGGGCCAGCAGCAGCATCAGTTCGCCGTTGCGGTCGCGGCCTCGCCACCAGACGTCGATGCGCTCCCGTTCTCCGAAGGAGCAGTCCGCGGGCGGGCGGAAGAAGAGCACCGACTTGCGCAGTTCCAGCAGCCTCTGGGTCAGGCGCACCTGCCGGGCCACGGTCTCCTCGCTCTCGCCCAGCCCCATGAGCACGGTGTTGGTCTCCAGCACGGTCACGCCCAGGGCCTGGCTCACGGCCATGACCCCCTCGTCGAAGTCCTCGGTGATGGCGCATTCGGCGAAAGCGGCCACGTCCATCTCGGCCACCTTTTTGTCCAGGGATTTCTTCACCGTGTCGCGGAAGGCGTGGGGGGAATGGGGCGGCTCGGGCGGCGGGGTGAGGTGGTAGAAAGTGACCATGCCGTTGCCGCTGCACAGCCAGGAACCCGCCTCCATGAGGCAGTCGCGCCCTTCGGTCAGGGAGACCATGGCCAGCAGGTTGGGCCGCCAGTTCTTGGCGTGGCGGGGGGAGAACTCCAGCATGAGCAGGGCGTGGCGGGCCAGGGTGTACCAGATGCCGGAGCGCAGGTCGCCCCAGTTCTGCCGCAGGGAGCGGCGGGAGAGCAGGAAGAAGATGGAATAGCTGGCCACCACCGCGAAGAGGGTGGCCAGGGGGTTGATGAGCACCATGGTCGCGTAGCAGCCCAGCGCGCCCAGCAGGGAGACCGGCCAGGGGGTGTTGAAGGCCGGGCGGTAGCTGGGGTTGCCTACCAGCTTCTCCAGCCCGGCGGTGGTGTTCACCATGCCGTAGGTGTTGAGAAAGAACATGGTGATGATGGGGGCCACGAAATCCAGGTCGCCCAGCCAAATGACCCCCAGGGCCAACACGGTGGTCAGCAGCACGGCCGCGCGGGGCTCGGTGCGGCTGCCCAGGTTGGAGGCCAGCCCGCGCGGGGCCACCCTGTCCCGGGCCAGGGACTGCAGTACGCGCGGCGCGGCGGTGATGGTGCCCAGGGCGGAGGACAGGGTGGAGGCCCACACCCCGGCCAGGATGAGCCAGGGCCAGCGGGCGTTGGTGTGCATGATGAAGGTGTCGGAGCGCAGTTGCTCGGGATCGTTGTGCATGGCCAGCCAGACCACGGCCAGCAGGTAGATCAGGGTGGAAACACCGATGGCCGAGAGGGTCCCCTTGGGAATGTCGCGGCCGGGATCGCGCAGGTCGCCGGACATGGAGACGCCCACGGTGATTCCCGTGACCGCCGGGAAGAACACGGCGAAGGCGGCCAGCGGCGTGGCCGCAGCGCCCTCGGGGGGCAGCATCTCCGGCGTGGTCCAGCCGGTCAGCCCTCCCGCGAAGAAGGACAGCAGGGCCAGCCCCAGCACGCCCATGATGACGTACTGCACCTTGATGGCCACTCCCGCGCCCACGTAGGCCAGCAGGCCGAAGAGCAGCACCACGGCCGTGGCCGTGAGGTTGGGCGGGAACTGGGGAAAGACGTTCACCAGGGCCTCGGTGAAGCCGATGACGTAGAAGGCCACGGACACGGCCTGGGAAAGGTAGAGCGGGATGCCGATGGCCCCGCCGATCTGCAGCCCAAGTGTGCGCGAGATCATGAAATAGGAGCCGCCCACCCCCACCCGCATGTTGGAGGCGATGGCGGACAGGGACAGCCCGGTGCACAGGGAGATGAGGCAGGCGAGGCCGACGATGGCCAGGGCCCCGAGCATGCCGGTCTGGCCCACCAGCCAGCCGGTGCGCAGAAAGAGGATGAGGCCCAGGATGGTCAGGATGGTGGGCGTGAAGACGCCGGAGAATGCGCCGAACCGTCGCGTGGCGGGTTTCTGTTGCTGCGGCATGGGTGCTCCTGCGGCGGCAGGGTAGCACGGCCGCCCCCGGCGGGCCACTCCCGGGCGGGGAATTATACCCGCTTGCGCCGTGAGGCGGGCCACCAGGCCAGCCCGGCCGCCAGCAGGCAGCCCGCGTCCAGCCAGAACATTGCCCGGGTGAAGTCCGGACGCAGGTAGAAAAAGGCGTAGCCGCGCAGGGCGGCCCAGATTCCCTCGCCCGAGGGCTGGGGCAGGGGGCCGAGCAGGGGCCAGAACAGCATGCGCGGGGCGGCCAGATCACCGGCCAGATGGACGATCCACATGCCCAGGAAGGCCAGGGCGGTGGCGGGGCGCAGCCGGTGGAAACGGATAAGCAGCAAGCAGACCAGCCCGGCGGCCAGCAGCATGACCCCGGTGTGCCCCACGGCCCGGCTGCCGGTGAGGCCCAGAAGCCCCAGGGGCTTGTCCATCAGGTCCGGGGCGAAGGCCCCAAGGAGCAGGGCTGCCCAGGGCGCGTGTGTCAGGCGGCGGCCGAGGGCGGCGGTGGCCGCGTGTCCCAGAATCATGCCCGTTCCGCCTCCGGTGCTGAACGAACAAGACGCCCCCGGAACGATGGTTCCGGAGGCGTCTTGCGAAAAGTGGGGCGAACGATGGGATTTGAACCCACGACCCCATGGGCCACAACCATGTGCTCTGCCTACTGAGCTACGTTCGCCGCAAAGGGGAAGTCAGATACACACTCAGCGCGCATCGGTCAAGTGGTTGAGGGAGTCATCCGCCTTTTTCCCCCGCCAGCAGGTTGACCAGGTCCACCGGATCGGTCACCGGGGGGCGGCAGGCCTTGTCGCGGCAAACGTGGGCCGTGGCCCGGCCGTCGGCCGGTTCCTTGCCGCGCGTGAGCGGGGCCAGCGTTTCGATGCGCTCCGGATCCACTTGGTCGCGGAAGAGGATGACCGCGTCCGGCAGGTAGGGGCGGCAGGCCTCGCGGTGCAGGAGCATGGTTTCCGGCGCGGCGCGGTCCCCGGTGATGACGATGTCCGGCCCGTCGCCCGCGGCCAGGTCCGCCCCGCAGAGCAGGAAGGTGAAGGCGGCCGGATGCTGGGCGGCCTTGGCGGAAAAGGCCCGGCCCATCTCCTCCGCCTTGGAGGTGAAGGGCTTCCGTTCGGTCATGCGGGCCAGCTTGAGCAGGGCGGTCCAGGCCACGGAGTTGCCCGAGGGGATGGCCCCGTCCATGGCCTCCTTCTGCCGCACCAGCAGGTTCTCGGCGTCCGAGGCGGTGGTGAAGAAGCCGCCTTCCTCCTCGTCCCAGAAGTGGCGGATCATGTCTTCGGCCAGCCCGGCCGCTTCCTCCAGCCAGCGTTCCTCCAGGGTGGCCTCGTACAGCTCCGCCAGCCCCCAGGCCATGCAGGCGTAGTCCGCGGCCGTGGCGGGCATGGCCGCCTCGCCCTGCCGGAAGCGCCGCAGCAGCCTGCCGGAGCCGTCGCGCATGTGGCTCAGGACGAAATCGGCGGCCCGGGCGGCGTGCTCGGCGTGGGCCGGGTCGATGGCCTTGGCCGCCTTGGCCAGGGCGGCGATCATCAGGCCGTTCCATTCCGCCAGCACCTTGTCGTCCAGGTGTGGCCGCACGCGCTCGTCGCGCACCGCCAGCAGGCGTTGCCGGATGGATTCCATCTTCTCCCGCAGCTCATCGGCGGACATCTCCGGTTCGCCCGCCCGGTCGTCCAGGGGCCTGGTCAGGTGGGGGATGTTGCGGCCGGTGCGGCGCTGGGTGGCCTCGTCCAGGTAGTTGCCCTCGCTGGTAATGTTGTAGAGGCGGATGAAGAGGTCCGCCTCCGGGGAATCGGGACCAAGGGCGGCGCGGATTTCCTCCTCGGTCCAGAGGTAGAACAGCCCTTCCTCGCCCTCGGAGTCGGCGTCCCAGGCGCTGAGAAAGCCGCCCTCGCCGTCCCGAAGCTCGCGCAGGACGTAGGCGATGGTCTCCCCGGCCGTGCGGCGGAAGGCCTCGTCGCCGGTGGCCTGGTAGCCTTCGGTGTAGGCCATGGTCAGCATGGCCTGGTCGTAGAGCATCTTTTCGAAGTGGGGCACAAGCCATTCGCGGTCCGTGGAGTAGCGGTGGAAGCCGTGGCCCACGTGGTCGTGGATGCCGCCCAGCCGCATGGCGTGGAGGGTTTTTTCCACCATGTCCACGGCCTTGTCCTGGCCGAAGCGGCGGGCGTGGCGCAGCAGGAAGAGCAAGTTGTGCGGGGAGGGGAACTTGGGCGCGTGCCCGAAGCCGCCGCGCTCGGCGTCGAAGGCCTTTTCCAGCTCGGCGAAACAGGACCGCATTTCGGATTCGCCCAGGCCGTCCCCGGCGTTGCCGGACTCGATCTTGCGCAGGTGCTCGGTGATCTGGGAGGCCGAGGTCACTGCCCGCTCGCGTTCCTCGTGCCACAGCTGGCCCAGTCTGGGCACCAGCTCCAGCATGCCGATGCGGCCTTGCACGGACGCCTTGGGAAAGTAGGTTCCGGCGAAGAAGGCCTGCCCGTCCGGGGTCAGGACCACGTTCAGCGGCCAGCCGCCCGAGCCGGTGAGCATCTGGCAGACGGTCATGTACACCGAGTCCACGTCCGGCCGCTCCTCGCGGTCCACCTTGACGTTGACGAAGTGCTGGTTCATCAGCCCAGCCACCTCCTCGTCCTCGAAGCATTCGCGCTCCATGACGTGGCACCAGTGGCAGGTGGAGTAGCCGATGGAGACGAAGAGCGGCTTGTCCCGCCGCTTGGCCTCGGCGAAGGCCTCCTCGCCCCAGGGCATCCAGTCCACGGGGTTGTCCTTGTGCTGCAAAAGGTACGGGCTCTTTTCGTTCGCCAGCCGGTTGGCCATGGGTCCTCCAGGGATCGTGCGGGAAAACTGGTCACAGTACAGGGTACGTGCCCCGGGCGAACGAGTCCAGTGGGGAGAGCGGAAAAGGGCGGAGGTCAGCCGGAGTAGGGGGCCAGGGCGTCGCGGCGGTAGTCCGCGAAGCGGCCCTCTTCGATGGCGGCCCGCGCCCCGGCGGTGAGGTCCAGGAAGTAGCGCAGGTTGTGGATGGTGTTCAGCCGGTAGGAGAGCAGCTCCCCGGCCTTGTAGAGGTGGCGCAGGTAGGCCTTGGTGAAGGTGCGGCAGGTGTAGCAGGGGCAGGCCGGGTCCAGGGGGGAGTCGTCCTCGGCGAAGTCCGCCCGCTTGATGTTGACCTTGCCGCGCGAGGTGTAGAGCGTGCCGTTGCGCGCGTTGCGGGTGGGCAGCACGCAGTCGAAGAGGTCCACCCCGTTCGCGACGCCCTCCAAAATGTCCTCGGGCGTGCCCACGCCCATCAGGTAGCGGGGCTTCTCCTCGGGCAGCACGGGGGTGGAGGCGCGCAGAATGCGGTACATGTCCTCCTTGGCCTCGCCCACGGACAGCCCGCCCAGGGCGTAGCCCTCGAAGCCGATGTCCATGAGCTGCTCCGCGCTCTCCCGGCGCAAATCCTCGAACACGCCGCCCTGGACGATGCCGAAGAGCAGGTTGTCTCCCGCCCCGGCGGGATAGGCCTGGCGGCAGCGGCGCGCCCAGCGGGTGGTCAGCTCCAGGGAGTTGGCCACGTAGTCGCGCTCGGCCCCGGCCGGGGGGCACTCGTCCAGCACCATCATCACGTCGGAGTTCAGGTTGCGTTGGATTTCAACCACCTTCTCCGGGGTGAAGAGGTGGGGGGAGCCGTCCAGATGGGAGCGGAAGGTGACGCCCTCCTCCTCGATCTTGCGCAGCTCCGTGAGGGAGAAGACCTGGTAGCCGCCGGAGTCGGTGAGGATGGGGCCGTCCCAGCCCATGAAGGTGTGCAGGCCGCCCCGGCGGGCCACCAGCTCGTGCCCGGGGCGAAGGTAGAGGTGGTAGGTGTTGCCCAGAATCATCTGCGCGCCCACCTCGGCCAGGTCGCGCGGGTCCACGGCCTTGACCGTGCCCACCGTGCCCACGGGCATGAAGACCGGGGTCTGGACCGGGCCGTGGGCCGTCTGCAGGGTGGCGCGGCGGGCCTTGCCGTCACGGGCGTGCAGGGTGAATTCTCCGGGGGTGCGCATGGCCCTTGCGCGGTAGTGCATTTCCGCTGGCAAGTAAAGGGCGAGTTGCCCGCGAAGCGGGTTTTCCTGTAGACTGTCCGGTGGAGGTCGACCACGCATGCACAGTTGCTCCCGTTGCGAAACCCTGCCCGACCCGCTGCCCGGGAAAGGGACCCTCTACCTTGTGCCGCCCATATCCCCCACCGGCGCGGACATCCGCAGCTACGTCACCAGCCTGGGCCTGGACCTGTCCGAGCCGTACGACAACGTCTACGCCGTGCCGGTCACATCCAAAGACCTGAGCGAGCTCTGCTCCAGCTACCTCTGCCGCCTTTCCCTGGCCGAAACCCGGGACACCAAATCCCTGCTTCTGGCCGAGGGCGAGGAACTGACACCGGCCGGGCTGGCCTCCATGGAGCCGCTCAGCGTGCTGGTCAACCGGATTCAGGGGGAATGGCTGCTGGACATCCTCAAGGCGGAGCGGCTGACCACCTGGTTCCAGCCCATCGTGCACTGCTCAGAGCCCTCCCGGCCCTTCGCCCACGAATGCCTGCTGCGCGGGCTGAACGCCAAGGGGGAGCCGGTGCCGCCCGGCGAGATGTTCGACATCGCCCGCCACGCCGACCTGCTCTTCTACCTGGACCGGGCCGCCCGCATCTCCTCGGTGCGCAACGCGGCCACGGCGGGGCTGGAGGGCAAGGTCTTCATCAACTTCCTGCCCACCTCCATCTACAACCCGGAGTACTGCCTCAAGACCACCCTGGCGGCCATCGAGGAGGCCGGGCTGTCGCCGGAACAGATCGTCTTCGAGGTGGTGGAGAGCGAGGAGGTGGATGACACGGACCACCTGCTGGACGTGCTGCGCTACTACCGCGAGAACGGCTTCCAGGTGGCCCTGGACGACCTGGGCGCGGGCTACGGCTCGCTGAACCTGCTCTCCCGCCTCAAACCGGACTACATGAAGATGGACCTGCAGCTCATCCGCAACGTGGACCGCGACGAGTTCAAGGCGGCCATCTGCGCCAACATGCTCAAGCTGGCCGACCAGGTGGGCGTGACCAGCATCGCCGAGGGCGTGGAGACCGAGGGAGAATGGCGCTGGCTCTGCCAACACGGCGCCCACCTGGCCCAGGGCTTCCTTTTCGCCAGGCCGGGCAACCCGCCGCAAGCGCCGGTGGTTCCGGCCGGATAAGGGCGACGTGGAGAACGGTACGAAAAAAGCCCGGCGGATTTCCCCGCCGGGCTTTCGATTATTGGTATTTCGCTGTCGCGGCTAGACCGCTTCCGGCTTCTCCCGGCAAGCCTCCATGAGCGATTCGTCGATGGAGGGGTGGGGGTAGATGATGTCCAGGCACTGCTCGCGGGTCCACTCCTGGCGCACCATGACCTCGGCCAGGGTGGTCAGGCCGGTGACGCCGTGCCCCACGGCGGTGACGCCGCGCACGCGCGGGGTCTTGCCCGCGCTCCAGACCACCTTGACGAAGCCCTGGGTGGCTCCGTGGGCCTGGGCGATGGGGTTGGCCGCCAGGTTGTAGCGGGAGACCAGGGCCTCCTGGCCCTGTTCCTTGAGCTCTTGGGCCATGCGCCCCACCCGCATGGACTCGGGCGAACCGTAGATGCAGGAGGGCAGGCCCAGGTCGGAGTAGGGGCCCTCCGCCCTGCCGGTGATGTGCTTCACCGCCCATCGGGCCTGATGCTCCGCGGCGTGGGCCAGCATGGCCCGGCCGTTGGCGTCGCCCGCGCAGTAGACGCGCTCGGCCGCCTTGAGGTCGCCGTCCACCTTCACGAAACCGCGCTCGGTAATCTCGCCCCCGGCCGCGGAGACCTTCAGCCCCCGGGTGGCGGGCTGGCGGCCGATGCAGACCAGCGCCTTGTCCGCGGTGACCTCCTCGCCGGATTCCAGGGCGAGGTGCGCCTTGCCGTCGCGCGTGACCAGCGAGGCGACCTTCTGGCCGGTGAGGAGCTTCCACTTCTTGCGTTTGAGGATCTTGCCCATCTCCTGGGAAACCTCGGGGTCCTCCCAGGGGATGAGGCGGTCCATGGCCTCCACCACGGTGATGGCGGAGCCCAGCCGCTCGAAGACCTGGCCCATCTCCACGCCGATGACCCCGCCGCCCACGATGATGAGCGATTCGGGGACTTCCTCCAGGGAGAGGATCTGGTCGGAGTCCAGCACCGCCTCGCCGTCCGGCTGCATGGAGGAGGGCGCGAAGGTCTTGGAGCCGGTGGCCAGCAGGCAGTGCTCGAATTCCAGGATGTGGATGTCGCCCGAGGCGTCGTCCGCGCGGTGGACTTCCAGGCGGTCCGGGCCGTCCAGCCGGGCCTCGCCCCGGACGAGCTTCACCCCGGCCGCCTCCAGCCGTTTTTCCATGGCCTGGCGGGTGCCCTGGATGAGCCTGTCCTTGCGCTTGTGCATGGCGGGCAGGGAGAAGCTGACCTCCCCCTGCGCCGCCTTGAACTTGCGCTGCACCGCCAGCTCCTCCGAGGCGGCCGTGCCGCCCAGGAGGAACTTGGTGGGGATGCAGCCCCAGTTGAGGCAGGTGCCGCCCAGATCGCCCTTTTCCACCAGGCAGACGGACAGCCCGGCCCGGGCGCCGTCCAGCGCGGCGGCGAACCCGGCGGGGCCGCCGCCCACCACGATGAGGTCCCAGGTCATGCTACGCCTCCTCGCGGGGCTGGGTGATGACCATCTCCCGCGCCGCCTTGGTCTCGTCCAGGCGGGTCACGGGCAGGTTCTGGGGCGCGGCCTTGACCGCCTCGGGGTTTTCCCGCGCCACCCGCACGATGTCCCGCAGGTCCTCGACGAACTCGTCCAGGGTTTGCAGGCTCTCGGTCTCGGTGGGCTCGATCATCATGCATTCCTTGACGATGAGCGGGAAGTAGACCGTGGGGGCGTGGTGGCCGCGCTCCAGCAGGGCCTTGGCCATGTCCACGGCGCGCACCTCGTTCTCCTCGGCCAGCTTCTGGGCGGAGGCCACGAACTCGTGCATGCAGACCCGGTTGTAGGGAATCTCCAGCACGTCCTCCAGCTTCTTGCGCAGGTAGTTGGCCGCCAGCACGGCGTTCTCCGAGACGCGGAGCAGCCCCTCCCCGCCCAGGCGGAGGATGTAGGCGAAGGCCTTCAGGTAGACGCCGAAGTTGCCGTAGAAGGGGGCCACGTAGCCGATGGACTCGGGGTGGTCGTAGTCCAGGGTGAAGAGGCCGTCCTCCAGCTTCTTGACCCGGGAGATGGGAAGGTAGGGCATGAGCTTTTCGCTGACGCCCACCGGCCCGGAGCCGGGGCCGCCCCCGCCGTGGGGGGTGCCGAAGGTCTTGTGCAGGTTCAGGTGGACCACGTCAAACCCGGCGTCGCCCACGCGCAGCTTGCCCAGGATGGCGTTGAGGTTGGCCCCGTCGTAGTAGAGCAGGGCGTCCTTGGCGTGGATCATTTCCACGATCTCGGGCAGGTGCTTCTCGAACAGCCCCAGGGTGTTGGGGCAGGTCATCATAACCGCGGCGGTGTCGTCGTCCAGGGCCTCGGCCAGCTTTTCCGGATCGAGGATGCCGTCCACGCTCTCGATGTTGACCACGTCGAACCCGGCCAGGGCGGCCGAGGCGGGGTTGGTGCCGTGGGCGGAGTCCGGGCAGATGACCTTGGTCTTCTTGTTGCCCTTGGCCTTGTGGTAGGCGGCGATGAGCATGGCTCCGGTCAGCTCGCCGTGGGCCCCGGCCATGGGGTGCAGGGTGAAGCCCGCCATGCCGGTGATCTCGCACAAGAGGCTTTCCATCTCGTGCATGACTTCCAGCGCGCCCTGGCACATGCGCCCCGCGCCCTGCAGCTGCGGCATGGCCGGGTGCAGCCTGGCGAAGCCGGGCAGCGCGGCCACGGTCTCCAGGAAGCGCGGGTTGTACTTCATGGTGCAGGAGCCCAAGGGGTAGAAGTTGGTGTCCACCCCGAAGTTGCGGCGCGACAGCTCGGAGAAGTGGCGCACCACGTCCAGCTCGCTGAGGTGGGGCAGCCCGGAGTCCTCCTTGCGCAGCAGGTCGCCGGGCAGCAGGTCCCCGGCCGAGACTGTCGGCTTTTCGGGCCAGGTTCCCTCGCGCCCGTGCGCGGACTTGTCGAACACGGTGGGGACGCTTCCGGTCTTGGTGGGACAGTTCTTCATCGGACCAGCCCTCCGATCATTTCGGCCATGACCCCGACGTCCTCGGTGGTCTGCTTCTCGGTGCAGGCCACCAGCAGGCAGTCTTCCATGCCCTCGTAGTAGCGGCCCAGCGGGAAGCCGGGCACCACGCCGCGCATGGAGAGGCGGTCGATGGCCAGGGCGGCGTCCATGGGCAGCCGCACGGCGAACTCGTTGCCGAAGGGCTGGTCGCTGAGCAGCTCCACGCCGGGGATGGCGGTCAGCCGCTCGGCGGCGTAACGGGCCCGCTCCATGGAGAGCAGGGCGGTGCGGCGCAGTCCCTCCTGCCCCAGCAGGCAGACATGAATGATGGCCCGCATGGCGCACAGCGCCTGGTTGGAGCAGATATTGGAGGTGGCCTTGGCCCGGCGGATGTGCTGTTCCCTTGCTTGCAGGGTGAGCACGTAGCCGGTGCGCCCCTCGGTGTCCTGGGTGCGGCCGGCGATGCGGCCGGGAAGCTGGCGCACTAGCTTGCGGGTGCAGGCCATGATGCCCAGGTAAGGGCCGCCGAAGGACAGCGGCAGGCCCAGGGACTGGCCCTCGGCCACGGCGATGTCCGCGCCCATCTCGCCCGGGGTCTTGAGCACGCTCTGCAGCACGGGGTAGGCGGAGAGAACGGACAGGGCCTTCTTCTCCTTGGCCGCGGCGAAGACGCGCTCGAAGTCGGCGATGTTGCCGAAGAAGTTGGGGTTCTGCACCAAAACGGCGGCCGTCTTGTCGTCGATGGCCGCGATCAGCCCCTCCACGTCCGTCACCCCGTCCTTGTGGGGCACGGTGACGAGCTCCAAATCCAGGTTGGAGGTGTAGGAGGTGAGCATGATGCGGTAGATGGGATTGACCGCTTCCGAAATGACGAAGCGGCGGCGCTTGGTGGAGCGCACGGCCATCATCATGGCCTCGAAAATGGCCGTGCCGCCGTCGTAGACGCTGGCGTTGGCGCATTCCATGCCCATCAGGCGGGCCACGGCCGTCTGGTATTCGTAGATGGCCTGCAGGGTGCCCTGCGAGGCCTCGGGCTGGTAGGGGGTGTAGGCGGTGTAAAACTCGCCGCGCCCGGCCAGGGCATCGACGGCCTCGGGAATGTAGTGGTCGTAGAAGCCCGCGCCAAGGAAGCTGGTCACATGGGTGGCGTTCTTGGAGGCGAGGAATTCGAGGTGCTTGACCACCTCCATCTCGCTGCGGGCCTCGGGCAGGTCGAAGGAGCGCGGGCGGAGGTCTTCGCCTATTTCGGCGAAGACCTCCTCCACGCTTCCCGCGCCCACCGTGCCGAGCATGGCCTGGCGCTCGTCGTCGGTGTGCGGAATGTAGGGCATGATTCGTCCCTGTTGGAGGTGAGGGGAGGAGGTTCTAGTGGGCCTCCTCCTCGATGAGGCTCTTGTAGTCGTCGGGGGAGAGCAACCCTTCGGGCTCGCCGTCGAGGCGGATGCGGCAGATCCAGCCCTCGCCGTAGGGGTCCTCGTTGATGAGCCCGGGGTTCTCCTCGAGCTCCTCGTTGACCTCGCTGACCTCCCCGGCCACCGGGGCGTAGATTTCGCTGGCGGCCTTGACCGACTCCACGCTGCCGAGCTCTTCCCCGGCCTGGAACGTGGCGCCGACTTCCGGGACCTCCACGAAGGTCAGGTCGCCGAGCTGCTCCTGGGCGAAGTGGGAGACGCCCATGACGGCCTCCTCGTCCTCCACCCGGACCCACTCGTGGGTCTTGCTGAACAATACGTCGTCAGGAATCATTATGGGTTCCTCCTTGTCTTGGTTCTGGTCCCCTTCGGAAGGCGGATGCCCCCGAAGGAGGCTCTATTTCCTTAATGGCTATCGGCTTCGATCGCAAGGTGGGCTTTCCCGGGGTTGCCCGCGCGAGGGTTTCGGGATAGAGCCGGGGCCATGACGGAAGTGGACTCTGGCCGCGCGGAATCGGCCCTGGCGGATCGCCCGGAAGCGCCCCAGCGCCTGCGCGTGCGGATAGGCGGGCGGGAGTGGCTGGTGGAGCGCCGCGGCGACCTGGACACCCTCTGGGAAGCCATGGGCGACGACGCGGACGAGGACCGCATACCCTACTGGGCCGAAATCTGGCCCGGCGGCGTGGCCGTGGCCGAACAGATGCAGCGCGAGCCGGGACGGGTGCGCGGCAAGCGTTGCCTGGACGTGGGCTGCGGCCTGGGGCTGACGGCCATGGTGGCCGCCTCCCTGGGCGGGCGCGTGGCCGCCTTCGACCTGCTGCCCGAGGCGCTGGAGCAGGCGGCGCGCAACGCGGCCCTCAACGGCATCGCCCCGGAATCGGCCCCCTTGTGGATGGCCATGGACTGGCGCGCCCCGGCCGTGGCTCCCGGGTCCATCGACCTCGCCTGGGGCGGGGACGTGGTCTACGAGAAGCGGTTCTTCATGCCCCTGGAGGCCATGCTGCGGCGCGCGCTGGCACCAGGCGGCCGGGTCTGGCTGGGCGAGGCCCGGCGCGAGGTCTCGGCCCACGTCTGGGACAACTTCCGCTCCCTGGGCTGGCGGGTGGAGCGCCTCTCCAGCCGCCCCACCACCGGCCCCACCTCGATCATGACGGTCAATCTCTGGGAACTGCGACTGGACTAGGAGGACACAGATGGGCAA
This sequence comes from Desulfohalovibrio reitneri, assembly GCF_000711295.1. Taxonomy (NCBI): domain Bacteria; kingdom Pseudomonadati; phylum Thermodesulfobacteriota; class Desulfovibrionia; order Desulfovibrionales; family Desulfovibrionaceae; genus Desulfohalovibrio; species Desulfohalovibrio reitneri. Next base: position 403,152 of record NZ_JOMJ01000004.1, read on the forward strand.
AACTATCCGATTCGGCGTTTCCCTCGACTCCGACCTGCTCGAGCGGTTCGACGCCCTGTGCGAGGAGAAGAGCTACCAGACCCGCAGCGAGGCCATCCGCGACCTCATCCGCAACACCCTTGTGCAGCGGGAGTGGGAGCAGTCCGGCGGCCTGCAGGCGGGCACCCTCTCCCTGGTCTACGACCACCACCAGTCCGATCTGGCCCAGAAGCTGACCGAAATCCAGCACGACGCCCACGACCTCATCCAATGCACCATGCACGTCCACCTGGACCACCACAACTGCCTTGAGGTCCTGGTGCTGCGCGGCGAGGGCGAGCGCATCCGCGAGCTGGCGCAGCGGCTCATCTCCACCAAGGGCGTCAAGCACGGCAAGCTGGGGCTGACCACCACGGGGCAAGGCATTGTCTGATTTCATCGAGGACGTGCAGAGCGGGCCCAGTGAAGTGGCCATGCCCATCGATCGGGTGGGTGTGAAGGGGCTCAAGCACCCCCTGACAATCCGCGACCGCAAGCGCGGCAGCCAGAACACCGTGGCCGAGGTGGATCTTTCTGCGGACCTGCCCGCCCGTTTCAAGGGCACCCACATGAGCCGCTTCGTGGAGGCCCTTGGCGAGTTCAAGGGCGACCTGGACAGGTCCACACTGGAGACCTTTCTGGCCGATCTGGCGGACAAGCTGGAGGCGGACTCGGCCCACGCCCGCTTTCGCTTCCCCTATTTCCTGCGGCAGAGCGCCCCGGCCACCGGCAGCCCGGGGCTGATGCACTACGAGTGCGTGCTGGACGGGGAATGGCGGCGCGGCGCGCTGACCTTCACCCTGGAGGTGGCCGTGCCGGTCATGACGGTCTGCCCCTGCTCCAAGGCCATCGCCGAGGAGGGGGCGCACTCCCAGCGGGCGGTGGTGCGCATCCGCTGCCGGTTCGAGGGATTCGTCTGGCTGGAGGAATTGATCAAACTGGCCGAGGCCTCGGCCTCCTGCCGGGTGTACTCCGTGCTCAAGCGCGAGGACGAGAAGATGGTCACAGAGACCGCCTTCGCCAACCCCCGCTTCGTGGAGGACGTGGTGCGCGGCTGCGCCCAGGGGCTGGCCGGCGACGGCCGTTTCACCTGGTTCCGGGTGGAGGTGGAGAGCTTCGAGTCCATCCACAACCATTCCGCCTTCGCCTCCATCGAGCGAACGCTGCGGCCCAAGGAGCGGGAAGGGACGATTTGACCGGTTCTCCCTCCGCGATGTATTGTTCGGCCAAACGGGGGAGGTAAGGAGCGCTCATGGTCAACGCCAGCGCGTTGGACGCCTTCGGGGTGCAGGCCTGGGTGGCGGCCAACAACATCGCCAATGTGAACACGCCGGGCTACCAGGCCCAGCGGGCTTCCCTGACCACTGGCCCGGACGGGCGCGGCGTGGAGGTGGAATCCATCCGCCGCGATGCCGCCGAGGCCCCGCTTCCCGCCAGCGTGGAGGCGAGCCTCTCCGGAGCGGCCAAGGATGCCGCCAGCGCCTCCAACGTGGACCTTGGCCGGGAAATGGTGGACCTCATGCGCACCGAGACCGCCTACCAGGCCAACGCCACCGTCATTTCCAATCAGGACGCCATCACCGGCTCGCTCATCGACGAACTGGTCTAGTCCCTATCCAGCAGGGCTATCCCAAGCGCGGCCCCGGACATTCCGGCGGCCGCGTTTTTTTATCCGGCTCTCCGCCCGGCGGCTGGACGAATCCCGGCCCCGGGGGTATCACGGCTGCCCATGGACGGGACCCTGGTCATCAAGGCCTCGGGAGGCATGAGCAACCGGCTGCAGGCCGTGCTGCTGGGCGCGGGATTCTGCCTGCACACCGGCCGCCGCCTGCACGTGGATTGGCGTGACGGCCTCTACGCCGACTCGCCGGGCAACGTTTTCCACGAGTTCTTCCGGCTGCGCGGGGTGGAGGAGGTGGAGACGCTGCCCAAGGCCGCTCCCGAAGACATCGCCCCGGAGTATTGGCGGGAGAACCTGGCCCGTCCCGAGGCCATCGAGTACCTTTTCGACAACACCCACTTCCGTCCGGAGGTGGTCGAGGCCACCTCCATCGACCTGGGCGGACCGGACGTGGACGCCCCCGTGGCCGTGGGCTGGGCCCCCAACCTGGACTGGTACATTGGCGGGCTGCTGCCCAGGCTGGCCGAGGTGCGGCCGGAGTTCGCCGGGCTGGACGCCGTGGCGGCCGCAGGCAGGCTCCTGCGGGAGCACGTGGTGCTGCGGGAGGACTTGGCCGAGCGGGTGGAGCGCACCCGGACGGAGCTTTTTCCGGCCGACGCCCCGGTCTGCGGGGTGCATGTGCGCCACACCGACCTGGAGAGCCCCCTGGAGGAGTTCATCAGGGTCATGGCCGCCAAGCGGGCCGAGAATCCCCGCACCCGCTTCCTCGTCTGCACGGACAACGTCATGGTGCAGCGCACACTGGGCCGCCTCTTTCCCGGTAGCTTCTGGACGGAGAAGATGATGCCCGAACCCGGCGAGGTGCTGCACGGCCACCTGCCGGGGGAGGACAACGTGGAGAAGGGCAGGCAGGCCCTGGTGGACATGTATCTGCTGGCCCATTGCAGCGAGATCATCCACTTCGCGCCCAGCTCCTTCGCCCGCATCCCCATCCTGCTGGCCGGGCTGCCGCCTTCTCGCAGCACGGCCATCGGCTGAATTTCCCCGGGCGCGAATGAGTGGACCCCGGAGCCTGGGGCCCCGGGGTCCGGTGCTGAGGGGTGTCGTCCGCGACTACTTGCCGAAGACGATGTACTCGGCGCGGCGGTTCAGGCGGCGTCCGGCCGCGGTGTCGTTGGTGGCAAGGGGGGCGTTTTCGCCGTACCACTTCACGGTGATGCGGTTGGAGGCGATGCCGTGCTTTTCCACCAGGTAGTCGCGAACGGCCATGGCCCGGGCCCTGGAAAGCTCGACGTTGTAGCCCTCGGATCCGGTGACGTCGGTGAATCCGGCCACGTAGAAGCGGGTGCCGGGCTTGGACTTGAGCACTCCGGCGGCCTCGTCCAGGTCCTCCATGGCGTAGGGCTTCAACTCGGACTTGTTCAGGCCGAAGTAGGCCACGTGGACCGGAGTGTACTCGCGCCCTTCGCGGATCATGGTCACGGACTCACCCACCACCGGGGCCACGGCGCAGAGCTGGCCGGTGCAGACCTCGGGATTGCGCACGGCGTAGTCGAAGTCCACCAGCTGCGAGCACTCGTTGGCGTCGGCGATGCCCTCCACGGTCTCGCGTCCCTGCCTGCTCTCGGCCAGGCTGACCACCAGGAAGCAGACATCGAACTCGTCGGCCATGCGGTGGGCCAGCTCGACCGGGTCGCGGTTGTCCGTGTTCACGCCGTCGGTGAAGATATAGACCACGGTGCGGCCCTGCATTTCATCGAGCATGCGGGCCACCTTGGCCATGGATTGCCCCAGCGGGGTGGGATGGCTGAAGGCTCCGCCCTCCACCTGGGACGGCAGGGAGTTGATGGCCCTGGCGAAGGGCTTCTTCTCGTAGGCTGTGTAGCCGTAGATGGGGTCCCAGGGGCTGATGTTGTACAGCGCCGCGTTGTAGGGGAAGGGGGGGATGTCGTTGTTGATGGTGTGCAGCAGTTCCTTGGCGACTTCCACCCTTGGTTTGCCGGAATCCTGGTGCTCCTTGGCCATGGTGCCGGAGGTGTCGAAAAGAATCAGGAAATTGTCAGCCTTCTGGATGTAGGCTTCCTGGCCGAAGGCGGGGGCCGCAAGGACCAGCGCCAGCAGCGCGGTGGTGAAAAGAAAGGTGATTCGGGACGCGTTCATGTGCCAACTCCTTGCTTGCCGGTAGAAAAGAGGGAATACCACTATCCTCCATGTTAGATGTGATGTGGCTTCATTTGTCAAGCACGCCCGGCTTTGCGGGGATGGGGCGTTGATTTTTTCCGTACTCAGGGGTTTTTCGGGTTGACTTCCCGTCAGAACGTTGACACCACGGGCCAAGGACCAGCGTTCGACTTTCTGTTCACCCAACCCGCGTCGGCCACGGAATGCAGCTCAACCGCGAAGGCATAATCGGCGAAAGCCCGGCTCTGAAGGAGGTCTTCGGAGTACTGGCCAAGGTCGCCCCCACGGACTCCACCGTCCTCGTCACCGGCGAGTCCGGCACGGGCAAGGAACTGCTGGTGCGCGCCCTGCACCGCAATTCCCACCGCCGGGAGAAGCCGTTCGTGCCCATAAACTGCGGGGCCATCCCCAAGGAACTGCTGGAATCCGAGCTTTTCGGCCATGAGAAGGGCGCCTTCACCCATGCCGTGCGCACCCGTCCCGGGCGCTTCGAACTGGCCCAGGGCGGCACGGTGTTTCTGGACGAGATCGGGGAGATGGACCTGTCTCTGCAGGTCAAGATTCTCCGCGTGCTGCAGGAAAAGGAATTCGAGAAGGTTGGCGGCTCCCGCACCCAGCAGGCGGACGTGCGGGTGGTAACGGCCACCAACCGCGACCTGGAAAAAGAGGTCGAGGCCGGACGGTTCCGCGAGGACCTGTTTTACCGCCTCAACGTTATCCCCCTGCATCTGCCGCCCCTGCGCGAGCGCGGGGACGACGTGCTCGCCCTGGCCGAGTTCTTCCTGCACCGCTTCTGCGACCAGCGCGGCCGCAAGCTCCTGGGCCTGGAGCCGGAGGCGCGGGACATGCTGGCCGCCTACTCCTGGCCCGGCAACGTGCGCGAGCTGGAAAACTTCATGGAGCGCATGACCATCCTGGTGGACGGGCCGGAGATAGTGCCCGGCGACCTGCCAGAAAAAATCTGGCGGGAAATGGGGCGCGAGCGGCCCAAACTCGTGACCAGGGAGGCGGATGTCCGGGCGGGGTTCGTCTGGCCCACCATCGAGCACCTGCGCGAACAGGACATGGGGTTGAAGGATTTCCTGGACGCCGTGGAGGAACGGCTGCTGCGGGAGGCCCTGACCATGGCCGACGGGGTCAAGAACCAGGCCGCCGAAATCCTGAGCATCAAACGCACCACCCTCATCGAGAAACTCAAGAAAAAGAAGATAGAGGGGTAGTGAATCGGGCCGAAAAGCCGATGAAGGGGCAACGAGGAGGAACAAGCACGATTTTTGCTTGGTTGAACACGTGAGACGTCTCCTTCGCGCCGGGCCCTTCCGGCTTCTTGCGGCCGTCCTGGCCGTTCTGCTCTTCCAGGCAGCCCCAGCGGCCGCCCTGGACGTTTCCCTGTCCGTCTCGGACTCCACGGAAACCCTCACCCTGGAATTCGACCGCGCCCCGCCCCGGGCCGAGGTCTCCCGCACCGCGGCCGACCGGGTTACGGTCAACTTCCCGCAATCGTTCTGGGACGGCGTTCAACCACCTGTCACCAGACGGTTCGGGGACTCCCGGCTGGTCAACGAGGTGCGTCCCGCCCCGGACGGCGTGCTGGTGGATCTGAAAACCGACGGCTTCGGCTTCATCCGGATGCCCCAGCAGGGCGAGCGCGTGGTGGTGCAGTTCTTCCGTGATCCCATCGGCTCCCGCTGGCAACCCCGAGAGGATGCCGCGCAAGCCGAACCCGCCCCGTCGCCGGAGCCGGAATCGGCTCCGGCACCGGAACCGGAGCAACGGTCTGAACCTCCCGCCCAGGCGGAGACCGCGCCTGCCCAGCCCGCGCCGCCGGAACCCGAAGAATCCGCCGAGCCGGAAGCGACCGCTGTCGAACCCGCCCCGGAGCCTTCCCCTGAACCTGCCATGGCACCGGCGCAACGGCCGGAAGCGCGCGTGGAATCCCCCTTCTCCCTGCGCGCGCCAGTGCGCCGCAAGGGACCGGAGGGCGCGCCGAGCTACTCCACTTCGCCCGCGAACGGCCAGGCCGTGAGCCCGGAAAGCGGGCTGGGCGTGTCCGAAAGCGTCCCCTCCCCCGGGGGCGAGCCTGTGGAGGAGGCGGCCCGGGTTCCGGGGGGAGGAGACCCCGCCCCGGAAGGGCGGGCCGCCACGACCGCAGGGGGATCCGGCATGGTCATGGCCAACGGTCGGCCCTGGCCCGGCGAAATGGGGCAGGGGAACGGCTCGGTGCGCATGCCCATCACCCGCCAAACCCTGCCGGAGATGCTGGCCGAGGCGGAATCCGGAGTGGAACGGGCCGCCGGTGAGGCGGGCCGGGCTGTGGAGGGAGCGGCCGAGGACGTCGGTCGGGCGGCGGAGGAAAGCTACCGCGACGCGCCCCTGGCCGAGGAAGCCACCGAGGAGACGGCAGCCCTTGAGGGCGAGCCCGCACCGAAGGAAGCCCCGGAGGAACCCGCGCCGGAGACCGCGGAACAGGAAAAGCCGGAGCCCGACCCTGAACTGGACCGGCGGGACGCCATGCAGCGCGCCCTGGCGGCCATGAACGGCGGCAAGTACCGGCTGGCGGTGACCGAACTGGAAACGCTGCTGCAGGACCCCGGCTTGACCGCCGACATGCGCGAAAACGCCCTGTTCAACCTCGCCAGGGCGCGCTTCCAGCTGTACCAGGACAATCTTTCGGCCCACTACGACGACGTAACGGGGGCTTTCGAGCGGGCCATGAACGCCGATCCGGATTCGCCCCGGGTGGCCGAGGCCCTGCTCAATCTGGGGCTGGTCAACCTCCGGGTGGGCAACCTGCCGGAGGCCAGGGGCTACTTCAACCTGCTCCGGAAGCGTTACCCCAACGACGAGAACATCCCTTACATCGACTACTACTGGGGCAACCACTACTACGCCGAGGGCGACTACCAACAGGCGGCCGACCATTTCCAGGCCCTGGTTCAAAACCATCCGGATTCCAGGGTGGTGCGGCCCGCCTCGGTCAAGCTGGCCCGGTCGCTCAACGAGCTGGGCTACTACGACCAAGCCTATCAGATGGTGGATTTCGTGGATAAGCGCTGGCCGCGCTACTACGTGGAGTCACCGGGCTTCCTCCGCCTTTCCGGCACCGTGGCCAACAATCTGGAGCGGTACCAGGAAGCCAAGGAGGACTACTGGACCTACTACAACCTCTCGCCCGGGGCGGAGGAAATGGATGTGGTCCTGGCCCGCATCGGCGACATCTATCTGCGCGAGGACAAAGTGGAGCCGGCCAAGGAGGTCTACACCCGGGTGGCCGACCGCTACCCCGACCAGCAGGGCGGGCTCATCGCCAAGATGCGGCTGGCCGAGGAGGGCGTGTACGACGACCCCACAACCGAGCAGATGTTCTCGGTGTTTGACCGGCCCTTCACCCTGCGTCCCTCGCGGATATACAGCCGCATCGTGGAGGACTACCCCAAGAGCGCCCTGGCCCCTCTGGCCCAGTTGAAACTGGCCATGTGGCACCTCTTCCGCAGCCAGCCGGACGAGGCGTTGGCGGCGGTGGAGGGATTCATCGAGAAATACCCCAAGAACTCCCTGCGTGCCCGGGCCGAGGAGGTGGGCTACGGGGCCTTCGAGAAGTCCGTGGCCGGGGCTTCGGACAACGGCAACTGGGCGCGCATTGTGGGCATGTGGGAGCGCTTCGGCTTCTTGCGGGAGAACCGGGATGAACTGCTGCCGGACACCCGCATGGCCGTGGCCATGGCCTACTGGAAGCGCGACGAGGGCCGCAAGGCCCTGGTTCTGGCCGAGCCGTTCCTTGAGGGGGAGAAACAGGGCAAACTGTCGGAAATGGCCCTGAATCTGGCCCTGGACATCTACCTCGGCCGCCACAACTGGTCCGAGGTGGTGGGGTTGGCCAAGACGGCCAAGGACTGGGAACTGCCCGGGAAGCTGCGCCAGGACGTGAGCTACGCCCATGCCCTCTCCCTGGTGAACCTGGGGCGGCTGGAGGAGAGCGAGGGGCTGTGGTCCAAGCTGGCCCAGGATTTCGAACTGCCGCCCGCCGAGCGGGCAACGGCGCTGTACTACATGGCCGTGCTGGCCGGGCGGGAGAATCAGCTGGAGAAACAGTTCCTCTACGCCCAGGAGGCGCTGGCCGGGTTCGTGGCCGAGAACGCGTCCCAGGGCAAGGTCAAGGACCTGCTGACCATGCTCATCAACGTCACGGAAAGGGCGGGACGGATGAACGACGCCCTGAACTGGGCCCTGGAGTACGACCGCCTGGTCACGCCCGAGGACGAGGACTGGGCGCCCTTCCGCATCCGCCTGGCCGGTATCTACCGCGACATGGGCGACCGCGAGGCCTGGCGCGAGGTGTTGCGGGACGTCATCGAGAAGAAGCCGGACAGCATCTACGCCCGCACCGCCCGCTCCGCCCTGGACACCTGGCGGCTGGAACAGGAAACGGAACAGTTCACCGCCACGGGCCCCTAGTCCGCGGCGAAGTGGGCCGTCTTTTCAGGCCGGGCAGGAAACCGGCCTAGTCGTCGTCCAGTTCTTCCGGGCTGACGGCGGGCTGGTTCTGGCGCAGGTAGGTCTTTTCGTAGTCCGTGTACTTCACGCCCAGAAGCCCCATGGCCAGCTCCACGCACAACTCGGCGGTCTGGTTGCGCTTGTCCATGAGGGGGTTGACCTCGATGACGTCGAAGCCCGCCAGCTCCACGTCGCGGCCGATGGCCCGCATGATGTAGCTTATTTCGCGGTAGGTCAGGCCGCCCTTGGTCATGATGCCCGTGCCCGGAGCCACCTTGGGGTCCATGACGTCGGCGTCGAAGCTGACGTAGACCGCGTCCGTGTCCCGGCTGACAGTCTCGATGGCCTCGGCCACCACCCGCGCCATGCCCAGGTTCTCTATGTCGAAGGTGGTGTAGAGCTTGACCCCCTCCCGGCGCAGAAACTCCAGTTCGCCGGGGTCCACGTCCTTGGCGCCCAGGATGACCACGTCCTGCGGCAGTAGTTTGGGCGAGAAGCCCAGGCAGTCGCGCAGGCCTGGGTAGCCGTGGCCCAGGGAGACGGCCAGGGGCATGCCGTGCACGTTGCCGGAGGGGCTGGTCTCCGGGGTGTTGGCGTCGGCGTGGGCGTCGATCCAGATGACGCCCAGACGTCCCTTGGCCTTGGCCAGCCCGGCGATGGAACCGATGGCAGTGGAGTGGTCACCGCCCAGGATGACCGGGATGGAGCCGCCCCGGGCCGCCTCGAACACCGCCCGGCCCAGTTCCTCGGAGACGCGCTCGATTTCCGCCAGCTTGGCCGAGGCGCGCTCGGCCGGGGGCAGCCGGTCCAGGGCGAAGTTGTTGGCCACGGCCAAATCGCCCTGGTCCTCGTAGCGGTACCCGGCCTGCTCGAAAGCCTCGAAGATGCCTGCGTAGCGGATGGCCGTGGGGCCCATGTCCGCGCCAAGCTTGCTCACCCCCAGGTCCAGGGGTACGCCGATGACGGTCAGGCTCGTGTGCGGGCTTATCATGGCATTGCCTCCGGTGGGAGGTTGTACGCCAGGCGGGCGGAAATGCAAGCCGCCCTTGTCTGGGCGGGCCGTTCTGGTATCCTGATGGGCAACGCGAGAGAAAGGAGGAGCCATGAACCGCCGACCCATCGTAGCCGGGCAATTCTACCCGGCGGACGTGCAGGGCCTTGAACGCTTGGTCCTGGAGTGCGCCCGGGGAGCTGGCGAGCCGGACGCCGAGCCCACCATGCTGGCCATGACACCCCACGCGGGCTACGTCTTTTCCGGCCCCGTGGCGGGCAAGACCATCGCCCAGGCCAATCTACCGGACACCATCGTCCTGCTCGGTCCCAACCACACTGGCATGGGCAGCCCCATGGCGGTCTGGCCCGAGGGAACCTGGGAGTTGCCCGGCGGCGGCGTGGAGGTGGACGCCGAGCTGGCGGCCTACCTCATCGACAAGGTGGACGGATTCGAGAGCGACAGCCGGGCGCACGAGCGGGAACATTCCCTGGAAGTGGTGCTGCCCTTCCTGCGCCACTTCAACAACAACGTCCGCGTGGTGCCCGTGGCAGTGGCCGAGCGTGACCCCCGCAGGCTGCTGCGGGCCGGGGAGCAACTGGCCGAGGCCCTGCGCGGAAGCGGACGCGACGCGGCCATGGTGGTCAGTTCGGACATGAGCCACCAATTGCCCCAGGAGGAGGCCAAGCGCCGCGACTCCCTGGCCATCGACAAGATTTTGGAGTTCGACCCCGAGGGGCTGTACCGCACCGTGGCCGAGAACGACATCACCATGTGCGGCGTGCTGCCCATGACCCTGGCCATGCGGGCCGCGCGGGAATTGGGCGCGGAGAACGCCAGGCTGGTGGAGTACCGCACCTCGGCCGAGGCGTCCGGCGACTACTCCCACGTGGTCGGCTACGCCGGGGTCATCCTCAACTAAGCGAACCGGAGGGTTCATGCGCCGCCTTTTCACCCTTGTCCTCATCCTTGTTTTCGCCTTTTCCCTGGCCGCCTGCGGCAAGAGCCGCCCCGCGCCCCAGGCCCGGCGGGTCGTCCAGCCCTCGGAGGTGCCGGGGTCATTCGCCGGTCCGGGGTACGACCTGGCCGCGGTGCGGTACCAGCACACCGGCGAGGGCCTGGACTACACCGAGGCCGGGGTGGAGCCGGTTTATCTGGTCTTCGAGAACCGCTCGGCCGACACGCCCACGGTGGACTACGACCAGGTGCGCGGGGTGTCGCCGGACGGCGAGTATCTGCCCTACTCCATTGACGAGGCCACCCAGGTCGTCACCGAGTCCGAGGCCTTTTCCGCCACGGCCGAGAACGCGGCCCGCTCCGGGACACTGGGGGCACTGCTGGGCGCGGGCCTCGGAGCCATCGCCGGTTCCATCGGCGGGGGCGACAACATCTGGCATGGTGCGGTCATCGGCGGCGCCATCGGCGGCATGGCGGGCGGCGTGTACGGCGGCGCCGGGTCGGAGCGCGCGGTGAAGGACACGGTGCAGAAGCAGCTCTCCCGCTACGCCTGGGACTCCCGCGTGGTGCCGGAAAACTACACCAAGGTGGGGTACGTCTACTTCCCCGCGGCCAAGGGCATCACCAAGCTCAAGGCCCCGGTCTCGGTGAACGGCACCATCACCACAGTGGCCGTGCTGCCCATGGCGTCCCCGGCTTCGGTTCGGGCGGAGGAGGCCTCAGCAAACGCAACCCTCAGGGGAAAATAGGGGAGTCGGGGTGTTTCTTCGTCTTTGGCGTTCTGCTATGAGGGAACCGGTCCCAGCCGCCGTCCGCGAGGGGGAACGGTGGAGGCCGGCCGTGAGGCCGGGTCGTGAGGGGACGCATGAAACGAAATGCGTGACGCGCCACTGGTTCTCATCGTCGACGACGAACATCTCAACAGGCTGACCCTGGAGCGCATGCTCCATCGGGAGGGCTTCCAGACCCTTCTGGCGGATGACGGCCAGACGGGCAGGGAGTTGGCCCGGACCAGCCTGCCGGACATCATCCTGCTGGACATCATGATGCCCGGCGAGTCCGGCTTCGAGACCATAAGCGGGCTGCGGGAGGATGCGGAGACCGCCGCCATCCCGGTCATTTTTATTTCCGCCCTGGGAGATGTGGAAAACAAGGTGCGGGGCTTCGATCTGGGCGCGGTGGATTACGTCACCAAGCCCTTCCAGTTCCGCGAGGTGCTGGCCCGCATCCGCACCAACCTCAAGGTTTCCGAGGCGCTGCGGGCCACTATCCGCGAACAGGCGCGGCGGCTGGAGCAGGTGCGCGACGCCCAGGAGGCCATTTTGGTCAAACCGGAGAGCCTTCCGGACGCCCGCTTCTCCATCCTCTTCGAACCCGTTCTCGAAGCCGGCGGCGACTTCTACGACGTCTTTCCGCGCGGCGCGGGGTACGGCTATTTCGTGGCAGACATCGCCGGGCACGACCTGGGGGCGTCCTTCGTCACCTCCTCCCTCAAGGCGCTTCTGCGGCAGAACGCCACTCCCCTGTACACGCCGGTGGAGACCATGACCAACATCAACGGCGTTCTGAACCAAGTGCTGGCTCCGGGCAAGTTTCTGACGGCGGCTTACCTGCAATTGGACCGCGCGCGCCGCAGGCTGACATTGGTCAACGCCGGTCATCCCCCGCCGGTGCTGGTGAGCGCGGACGGCTCGGTGGAGCTTTTGCGGGCGGATGGGGACATTCTGGGGGCCTTCGAGCGGGTGGCCTTCACCCCGCTGCAACGGGAAGTGAGACCGGGGGACCGCATCTACCTCTATACCGACGGGCTGGTGGAAACGCAGGGCGGCTCGTCGCCCCGCTGCCTGGGGAGCGGGGTGAGCCTGCTGCAGGATGCCTGCGGGGAGCTGCCCGGCTTGGAACTGGGAGAGAGCGTCGAGCGCCTCTGCCGGGCCATGGCGGGGCGGGGCGAACGCGGCGACGACGCGGTTGTAATGGCCGTCGAGGTTTGAATATGCTTGTTTCCTACACCAGAGGCGGGCTGCTCGGGTTCCACATGCCATCGAGGCTGCGCAGCGTGGACGCGGTCTGCGACGCGGTCTGGAACAGGCTGGAGCGGCTGGGCCTTGCGGAGCAGGCCTTCAAGCTGGTGCTGGGCCTGCGGGAAGCCCTGGTCAACGCCGTGCTGCACGGCAACGGACGGGGTGCGGAAGAGCGAGTGACCTGCGAGCTGCTTTTGGACGGCGACCGGCTGGAGGTGCTGGTGGCAGATTCGGGCGAGGGCTTCGACTGGCGGAGGGAGCGGGAGCGTCCCGAGCCGCTGAGCGAGTCCGGCCGGGGGCTGCACATCCTGCGCCACTGCTACGACGAGGTTGTGTTCAACGAGAAAGGCAACGAGGTGCGCTTTAGCAAGCGCGGCCTGCAACCGAGGGAAGAGGAGATGTCCGAGATCATGCGCGAGGAGAACGGCGTGGTCGTCCGGCCCGGACGGGACCTGGTGGCCTCCACAGTGGAAGACCTGCGGGCGGAGCTTGGCGACCTGGTGGACGAGGGAACCGACAGCCTGACCATCGATTTCGAAGGAGTGGACATGGTCGATTCCCTGGGCATGGGGCTGCTGGTGGCCACCCACAACTCTCTCAAGAAGAACGAGGGAAAGCTGGAACTGGTCAACGTTCCGGAGTCCATCCACGAGGTCCTGTCCATCATGCGGCTCACCCGCCATTTCGAGGTGCGGCGTACTGGCGAAGAAGGATAGGCGATGGACGACGAGCTGCTGCATTCCTTTCAGGAGGATTCCAGGGAAAACCTGGAGTCCATCGAGGGGGACCTCATGGATTTGGAGGCCGCCGGGGAGGCCTTCGAGGACGACTTGGTCAACCGGATTTTCCGCACCGCCCACTCCATCAAGGGGGCGGCCGGCTTTCTGGGGCTGGAACAAGCGGCCGGGCTGGCCCACGTGCTGGAGAACCTGCTCCACCTGGTGCGCGAGCGGCGGCTGATTCCGTCCAGGAAAACGGTGGACGCGTTCATGCGCGGGTTCGACGCCCTGGGGCGGCTGGTGGACAATCCCCTGGAGGAGGCCGAAGAGGGCCTGGAGGGGCTGGTGGCCGAACTGGAGGGCATGTACGACCCCGAGGCGCGGGACCTGGCCCACACGGATAGGGAAATCGGCGGCGGGGACGGGCCGGTCTTTACGGTGGATGACCTGACCCTGGAGGAGGCGCTCAAGGGCGGCAAGTTCCTCTATCTGGTGGAGTACGACCTCATCCATGACGTGCATCGCAAGGACAAGACGCCCTACGACGTCATCCGCGCCATGCTCGATTCCGGCTACATCCTGGACAGCAAGGTGGACCTGGAGGCCGCGGGCGATCTGAAGAGCGGTTTCGGCAACAGCATTCCATTCCACGTGCTGTACGCCACCATTATCGATCCAGAGATCGTCTCCATGCTTTTCGACGTGCCCGAAGGGCGCGTACGCCTTCTGGACAGGGAAAGCGTGCGGGCCGGCGAGCCGCCGCGCTGGGCGTCCGGAACGGAGCCGCACGCCGGAGTGCTCGCCGAGAGCATAGCCGGGTTGGAGGTGGCCGAAGAGGACGGCGCGGCGGTGGTGCGCGCCGGGGAGGAGCTGACCCTGGATACGGTGGAGAACTTGCGGCAGGCGCTGCTGCGGGCTTCAGAGTCGCGCTCCGCTGTGCGGCTGGATGTGAGCGATGCGAACCGCGCGGATTTTTCTTTCGCCCAGCTTGTTGTCTCCGCACTGCGCCACCAGGCGGAATGCGGCGGAGATTTCGGTTTCACGGGTGAACCGCCGGAACCGGTGGCGGCCTGCCTGCGCCGGGCCGGACTGGATAGGCTGCTTGGGGAGGCGACATGAGCGGGCATCGGCTGTTCGCGGAGGAAGGCCGGGAGTTGCTGGCCGAACTGGAGGCCGCCTTGCTGGAGATGGAGGCGGAGCCGGGGAATGAGGACAGCGTGCACCGCATCTTCCGCGTCCTGCACACCCTCAAGGGCTCGGCCGACATGCTGGGCCTGGACGACGTGGCCGCCCTGGCCAACGACATGGAGACGGCCTTCGACCGTGTTCGCCAGGGGGAGCTGGCCGTGGAGCGTCCCCTCATCGACCTGACTTTCGCCTTCAAGGATCGCCTGGAGGAATACATCGCCGAGCCCGCAGGGAGGCTGGACCTGGAGGCCTCGTCGCGCATTCGGCGGGGGCTGGAGCGCTTGGCTGAGGGCGGCGGAGTTTCTTCGGAGCCCCCCCGCGCAGAGCGGAATGCTTCTGCCGAGGGGGACGGCGGTGCGAAGGAATACGGCCTTGAACTGTTCCACGTACGGCTACGGCCTGTGGGCCGGGAGTTCGCGCTGGCCGACCCCGCAACACTGCTGGAGCAACTGGCCGAACTGGGCGAGGCGCGGGTGGCGGCCGGGGTGGAGGACGTGCCGGGGCTGGACGGGCTTCGCCCGGCGGTTTGTTTCATGGGCTGGGACGTGATTTTGCGCACCGGCCGGGGGGAGGATGCCCTGGCCGACATCCTGTTGTTCGCCGAGGACGCCGAGGCGGAGTACCGGCGTGTGGACGAGGCCGAGGCGGGCGAGATTCTGCGTCGGGCCTCCTGGACGCCCGCGCGGCTTTGCCAGGGGGCTCCTACCGTGGCGAGCGGTTTTTCTGCATCCACCACCGAAGGGGAGTCGCCGGAGGAATCCGGAGCGGCGGGTGAAACGTGCGCCGCCGGGTTTTTGGACCTTGAGGAAACCGGTCTCCCGGAGCCTTCCACTCCCGTCGCTGGATCCGTCCGTCCTGAGCCTCACGAGGCGGAGGCCCGGCGTCCGGCCGGGCGGCCCGCGGCCAAGAACCGGGGAAGCGAAGAGATCGCTTCCATCCGGGTAGCCGCGGACAAGCTGGACGGCATGGTGGACCTAGTGGGACAGCTTGTCATCGCCCAGGTGCGGCTGAGCCGGATTTCCGAGGACGTGCGGGACGTTAGGCTGAACGCGGTCACCGAGGAGGTGGAGCGGCTCTGCGACGACCTTCGCGAGCGCACCCTGTCCCTGCGCATGCTGCCCATCGGCACCACCTTCAACAAGTTCCGCCGCCTGGTGCGCGACCTGTCCTGCGAACTGGGCAAGGAGATCGAGCTCAAGACTTCCGGCGCGGAGACCGAACTGGACAAGACGGTCATCGAGAAGCTGGGCGACCCCCTGGTGCACCTGCTGCGCAACTCCATCGACCACGGAATAGAAACGCCCGGGGAGCGCCGGGCCGCGGGCAAGCCGGAAATGGGGACCATCCGCCTGCATGCCCAGCAGGCAGCCGGGCAGGTGCGCATCGAAATCAGCGACGACGGCCGGGGAATCGACCCGGACAAGGTGCTTGCCAAGGCGGTGGATCGCGGGCTGGTGCGGCCCGAGGCGGCCAACGGCCTGAGTGTCCCGGAAATCCTGAAGCTCATCTTCCAGCCCGGCTTCTCCACGGCCGAGAGCGTGACCAGCGTCTCCGGCCGAGGCGTGGGCATGGACGTGGTTCTGCGCTCCCTGGAGTCCCTCAAGGGCAAGGTGGACATCGACTCCGACCTTGGCGAGGGAACCACCATCACCATCGGCCTGCCCCTGACCCTGGCCATTATCGACGGGCTGGAGGTGAAGGTGGGGGAGGAACACTACGTCATCCCCCTGTCCGACGTGGAGGAGTGCGTGGAACTGCCCGGGGTCGTGGCAAACGGTGCCTGCGCCAAGGCGTACGACATCAAGGGGGCGCTGGTTCCCTGCGTGCATCTGCGCGGCTGGTTCGAACTGGATGACGAAGGCCCGCCCATTCAGCAGGTGGTGCTGGTGCGCCATGGCTCCGAGAGGGCCGGGCTGGTGGTGGACGACATCATCGGCCAGCGGCAGACGGTCATCAAGGGGCTGGGCCGGGTGCTGCGGCGCGTGCGGGGGCTCTCCGGGGCCACCATCATGGGCGACGGCTCCATGGCACTGATTCTGGACACCGCCTCTCTCATCAGCGTGGCCGAATCGGAATGCCGGACTGGCCGCTGAACTCCCGGCGATAGACAGGGTGGCAGCCCCCACAGGGGGCTAAAGCGGAAAAAGGGCGCTCCCCCGGTGGGGAAGCGCCCTTTGTTCATTTCGTTTCGCGGAGCGGAGCCTAGTTGCGGCGTCCGCCGCCTCCACCGCCGCGGCGATCCCCGCCGCGTCCGCCGCCGGGACGGCCGCCGCCCTTGGGCTGGCCGTAGTCGGCCAGGTCGATCTCCTGACCGGCCTGCTCCTGCAGCCAGGCCTTGCGGGAGAGGCGGACCCGGCCGTTGGGCTGGACCTCGACCACCTTCACGTTTACCTCCTGCCCCAGGGAGAGCAGGTCGGAGACGTTTTCGATGCGCTCAACGTCCAGTTGGGAGACGTGCAGCAGGCCCTCAACGCCGGGCAGGACCTCGACGATGGCGCCACAGTCGATGATCTTGATGACCTTGCCGGTGTAGTTGGCACCCAGTTCGGCGGACTGGTCGTAGTAAAGGATCATCTCCTCGGCCTTCTGCAGCGACTCCAGGGTGGGCGCGAAGACGTGGATCTGGCCGGAGTCCTCGATGTCGATGTCCGCCTCGGTGGCTGCGGTGATGGCCTTGATGTTCTTGCCGCCGGAACCGATGACGTCGCGGATCTTGTCCGGGTTGATTGAGATGGTCTTGAACTGGGGAGCCAGGTCGGAGACCTTCTCGCGGGACGCGGGCAGGACCTGCTTCATGTCATTGAGGATGGACAGGCGGGCGTCGCGGCCCTGGTTCAGGGCGCGGCGCAGGACCTCCTGCGGGATGCCGGAGATCTTGATGTCCATCTGCACGGCGGTGATGCCCTCTTCCGTGCCGGCCAGCTTGAAGTCCATGTCGCCCAGGGCGTCCTCGTCGCCGAGGATGTCGGTGAGCACGTAGTATTCGTCCTCGACTTTGGCCAGGCCCATGGCGATGCCCGCCACCGGAGAGGAGATGGGCACGCCCGCGTCCATGAGCGCCAGGCAGCCGCCGCAGACCGTGGCCATGGAGGAGGAGCCGTTGGACTCCATGACCTCGGAGACCAAGCGCACGGTGAAGGGGAAGTCCTCGTCCGTGGGCAGCACCGGGGTCAAAGAGCGCTCGGCCAGGTTGCCGTGGCCCACCTCGCGGCGGGAGGGGGCGCGCAGCATGCGCGCCTCGCCCACGCAGTAGGGCGGGAAGTTGTAGTGCAGCATGAAGTTCTTGGTCTTCTCGCCGGTCAGCGTCTCGATGCGCTGCTCGTCGCGGGAGGAGCCCAGGGTGCAGGAGGCCAGGGCGGAGGTCTCGCCGCGGCGGAAGAGGGCGGAGCCGTGCGTCTGCGGCAGCAGGCCCACATCCATGGACAGTGGGCGCACCGTGGTCAGGTCGCGGCCGTCGATGCGGGTGCCGGTCTCCTTGATGCGGGTGCGGACGATCTCCTTCTCCATGCCCTCCAGGGCCTTGCCCACGAGCTTGCCCAGGTATTCCTCTTTGGGGAAGCGCTCGGTAAGGGCCTCGACGGCCTTGTTCTTGACCGCCTTCTTGGCGTCCTTGCGCTCCATTTTCTGGGCCACCTGCAGGGCGGCGCGCAGGTCCTTTTCGGCCACCTCGCGCACGGCATCCTCGATGTCGGTGCGCTCCTCGGCGGGCACCACGGTCATCTTGGGCTGGCCGACCTTCTCGCGCAGCTCCTCCTGCAGGTCCAGCAGGGGCGTGATCTGCTCATGGCCCCAGGCGATGGCGTCGGCCACCACGTCCTCGGGCATGAACTTGGCCGCGCCCTCGACCATGACCACGGCGTCGCGGGAGGCGGCGAAAACGATGTTCAGTTCGTCGTTCTGAGCCATGCCCTGGTAGGAGGGGTAGAGGACGAACTCGCCGTCCACCCGGGCCACGCGGGCGCAGGCGATGGGGCCCTCGAAGGGGATCTTGGAGATGTGCAGGGC
This sequence comes from Desulfohalovibrio reitneri, assembly GCF_000711295.1. Taxonomy (NCBI): domain Bacteria; kingdom Pseudomonadati; phylum Thermodesulfobacteriota; class Desulfovibrionia; order Desulfovibrionales; family Desulfovibrionaceae; genus Desulfohalovibrio; species Desulfohalovibrio reitneri. Next base: position 421,347 of record NZ_JOMJ01000004.1, read on the forward strand.
GGCGGAGGCGCCGGTCATGGCCAGCACGTCGGGGTTCACGTTGCGGTCGGCCGAGAGCACGGTCGCGATGACCTGCACTTCGTCCTTGAACCCGGCGGTGAACAGCGGCCGGATGGGACGGTCCATGAGGCGGGAGACCAGGGTCTCGCGCTCGGAGGGGCGGCCCACCTCGCGGCGGAAGTAGTTGCCGGGGATGCGGCCCGCGGCGTAGCCCATCTCCTGGTAGTTGCAGGTCAGGGGGAAGAAGCCCCGGTCGAACTCCAGGGTGTTGGTCACGGCGGTGACCAGGATGACGGTGCCTCCGGATTGCACCCACACGGCGCCGTCGGCCTGGTTGGCCAGGCGGCCGGTTTCCAGGGTGATGTCGATGTTGCCGACCTTGGTGGACAAGGCGGTCTTTTCAAAAGGTACCAGCATGAAGCCGCTCCTTGGGATTGGTTCCCCGAATGCTAGCTGGTCTGTGCCGAGGGTTTCGGCCCATGCGGCCGAAGCGCCCGCCACAGCCAACTAACCGGTTCCGGGAAACGGTTCGTGAAAAAGCGCCCGGACCGGGTAGTCCCGGTCCGGGCGCGGATGGTCCTACTTGCGCAGGCCCAGCCGGGCGATGAGGTCGCGGTAGCGCTGCACGTCTTTCTTCTTGAGGTAGTTGAGCAACTTGCGGCGCTGACCCACCAGCTTCAGCAGGCCGTTGCGGGAGTGGTAGTCCTGCTTGTGCACCTTGAAGTGCTCGGTCAGGTAGCTGATACGGTTTGTCAGCAGGGCCACCTGCACCTCGGGCGAACCGGTGTCGCCCTCGTGCTTGGCGAATTCCTCGATGATCTTCTGCTTGTCTTCGGCGTTCATGACCACAGCGAATCTCCTTGTCTGAATGGTTGCTGCCGGGTTCGCTTCCGCGTGGGCGTTCTCACCACAAGCCGCGTTCGATGTGCCAGCGGACGTCGTCGCCCTCGGCCCTGGCCTCGGCCAGCGCCAGCGGCGTCTCGTCCGGGCCGAGGAACAGCGCCCTCGCCCCGGCTCCGGCCTGGCCGCGCGTGGAAAGCCGCACCCCGTTTTTGACCTGTTTGGCCTCGTCCTCGCCCAAAACGGCGCGGGGCCAGTCGGGCAGGGCATCGGCCATGCTCACCACCCGCGAGGGCAGGGTGGAGGGATCCTCCAGCACCTCGTCCAAGGGGTGGGACCGCTCCAGGTCGAAGGGGCGGCTTTCCTCGCGCCGCAGCGCGGTCATGGCGGCTCCGCATCCTAATCGCGTCCCCAGGCTGTGGACCAGGGAGCGGATGTAGGTTCCGGCGGAGCACGTCACGCGGAAGCGGGCCCCGGGTGGATCCACTTCCACCGCGTCGGCCCGAAATATGGTTATCTCCTTGACCTTGCGGGGGACTTCCTCGCCCTTGCGCGCAAGTTCGTACAGGGGTTTCCCCTGGTGCTTGGCGGCGGAGTAGGCGGGCACCTCCTGCTCGGTCAACTCGGCCCAGGCCGCGATCTCCCGGCGGACATCGTCCGCCGTGGCGGCGCAGGGACGCTCGTCGAGCACGACACCTTGTATGTCATAGGTGTCGGTTGTCAATCCCAGGCGCAGCTCGCCCAGGTAGGTCTTGGACGCGCCGGTGAGGTAGGGGGCCAGCTTGGTGGCGCGGCCCAGAAGCACCACCAGCACGCCGGAGGCCAGCGGGTCCAGCGTTCCGGCGTGGCCGATCTTTTTCTGGCCGCACCGGCGCTTGATCTGGTTGAGGCAGTCGGTGGAGGTGGGGCCGGAGGGCTTGTCCACAACCAGCACCCCGTGCTGCTGCTCCGGCTTGCCGCTCACCCGGCGATGACCTCCCGGCAGGCCGAAATCAGAATCCCGGCCGCCTCCTCCATGGGGGCGAAGATGGTGCCGCCGGCGGCGTTCTTGTGCCCGCCCCCGTTGTGGGCGGCGGCCACCGGCTGCACGTTGGTGTCACCGTGGCTGCGCAGGGAGAACTTGATCTCCTCGGGGCCGTCCTCGCGCAGAGACACAGCGATGCGCACCCCGCGCACCTGCCGTAGCATGTTGATCAGCCCGTCGGCGTCGGTGGCGTCGGCGCCGCATTCCTCCAGCGCCCGGCGGGTGATGCGGATGAGGCCAAGTTGGCCGTCCATGCGCATCTCCGCCCGGCCCAGCACGTTGCCCATGAGGCAAAGCCGCGCCGGGGTCCACTGGTTCTGGATGCGGGCGTTGATGGGGCCGGGCTTGAGCCCCAGCTCCATGATGCGCTCGGCCACGCGCATGGTGCGGGTGGTGGTGTTGTCGTAGCTGAAGTAGCCGGTGTCCGTGACCAGGGCGGTGTACACGGCCTCGCCCAGGGGGCCGGACAGATCCACGCCGAAGTGGTCGCACAGCCGGGCCACCATCTCCCCGGTGGAGGAGTAGGTGGTCTTGACCCAGTTGAGGTCGGCGAACTCCGGGTTGCCCAGGTGATGGTCGATGTTGATGGTGCGGTAGTCGCCGAAGGAGCGTTGCAGCTCCGGGCCGGTGCGGGCCAGGTCGCCGCAGTCCAGGGCCACCACCCAGGAGTATCCCCGGGGCAGCTCGGTCAGCACCGGGCAGGGCGTCTCCATCCAGTCGAAGGTCCGGGGCATGCCGGTGGCGTTGTAGATGGCCACGTTCTTGCCCAACGCCCGGAGCAGGTAGGCCATGGCCACGGAGGAGCCGATGGCGTCGCCGTCCGGGTTGTAGTGGGAGGCGATGATGATGTCGTCGGCCTTGCGCAGGGCTTCGGCCACCTCCTCACGTTGGCGGCTCATAGACCATCCCCTCGAGGTATTCGTCGCGGAGGAAGCGCAGGTCCGGGGTGCGGCGCAGCTTCATGACGCGGCCCATGCGGGTGCGCAGGAATCCCTTGGCTTTGGTCAGTCCGGCCATGACCTCGGCTTCCCGCTCGCTCCCCCCCTGGAAGGTGACGTACACCTCGGCCAGGGAGAGGTCGGCATTGAGGCGGACGCCGGACACCGTGACCAGCTCCAGGCGCGGGTCGGCCGCCTCCTCCACGAGAAGGCGCCCCAACTCCTGCATCATGTTGTCGGCCAACCGCTGGCCCCGTTTGGAATCCGTGGGTCGCATCAATCCTCGCTGAATATGTCCACGGAGCTGTCGGTCAGCTCCTCGTCCGCGGCCGCCTCGACCATGTTCAGGGCCTTCTGCATCCTGCCCTCGAGCACGTTGTAGTCGCCGGCCACGCTGACGGCGGCGAGGTCGAGCCGCCCCGGATCGTCCAGGGGCCCGACCTCGGCCACGGAGACGTTGAATTTGCTCCGCAGCTTCATCTTGATGGAGTTGGCCACCTTGCGCTTGCCCTTGAGGGAGCGGTTGCCGTGCAGGGTGAACTCCAGTCGCAGCACGCCGAAGTACATGCGCTAGAGGGTGGCCGCCTCCTCGACCATTTCAAAGGCCTCGATGACGTCGCCTTCCTTGATGTCGTTGAAGTTCTTGATGGTCATGCCGCACTCGTAGCCCTTGGCCACTTCCTTGGCGTCGTCCTTGAAGCGTTTCAGGGAGGACAGCTCGCCGGTGTGGATGACCACGCCGTCGCGCAGCAGGCGGATCTTGGCGTCGCGCTTCATCTTGCCGTCGGTGACGTAGCTGCCCGCCACGGTGCCGATGCGGGAGATGTGGAAGGTCTCGCGCACCTCGGCCTGACCCAGGTAGGATTCGGAGACCACCGGGGCCAGCATGCCGGTCATGGCCGCCTTGATGTCGTCCACCAGCTTGTAGATGATGTCGTAGAAGCGGATGTCCACGTTTTCCTGCTCGGCCACTTCCTTGATCTTGGCCGTGGGCCGGACGTTGAAGCCGATGATGACGGCGTCCGAGGCCGAGGCCAGCAGGATGTCCGACTCGGTGATGGCCCCCGCGCCGGTGTGGATGATGTCCACCTTGACCTTGTCGGTGGAGAGCTTGACCAGGGCCTCGTTGATGGCCTCCAGGGAGCCCTGCACGTCGGCCTTGAGCACCAGGTTGAGGGTCTGCACTTCCTGGTCGGGGCGGGACTGGAGGAAGGACTCCAGGGTGACTTTGGACTCCTTGGCCAGTTCGCGCTCACGCTGCTTGGTCTGGCGGTCGTCGGCGATCTTCCGCGCCACCTTCTCGTCGGCCACGGCCACGAACTCGTCGCCCGCTTCGGGCACGCCGTCGAAGCCCTGCACCTCGACCGGCATGGCCGGACCGGCTTCCTTGATGCGCTTGCCGGTGTCGTCGAACATGGCGCGCACCTTGCCCCAGTGCAGGCCGCAGACGAAGGCGTCGCCGGCGCGGAGGGTGCCCTCCTGCACCAGCAGGGTGCCCACCGGTCCCCGGCCCCGGTCCAGCCGCGCCTCGACGATGTGGCCGCGGGCGGGCTTGTCCGGGTTGGCCTGCAGTTCCAGGACCTCGGACTGCAGGAGCAGAAGCTCCAGCAGCTCGTCCAGGCCCAGCCGCTGTTTGGCGGAGACGTTGGTGAAGATGGTCTCGCCGCCCCATTCCTCCGGCACAAGGCCCATGTCGGCCAGTTCGCGCCGGGGACGGTCCGGGTCGGCGTCCTCCTTGTCGATCTTGTTCACGGCCACCACGATGGGCACGCCCGCGGCCTTGGAATGGTTCACCGCTTCGCGGGTCTGGTCCATGACGCCGTCGTCGGCCGCCACCACCAGGATGACGATGTCCGTGACGTTGGCTCCCCGGGCGCGCATGGCCGTGAAGGCCTCGTGGCCTGGGGTGTCCAGGAACACCACGTCGCCCCGGCCGGTGGTCACGTGGTAGGCGCCGATGTGCTGGGTGATGCCGCCGGCCTCGCCGCCGGTGACGTCGGAGCTGCGGATGGCGTCCAGCAGGGACGTCTTGCCGTGGTCGACGTGGCCCATGATGGTCACGACCGGGGGGCGCGCCTTGAGGTCCTCGGGCTTGTCCGCCTCGGTGGGGATGATGAATTCCTCCTCGGAGAAGCCCACGCGCTCAACTTCGTAGCCGAACTCGGAAGCCACCACCGAAGCGGTGTCCAGGTCCAGGGACTGGTTGATGGTGGCCATGATGCCCATGCTCATGAGCACGCGCATCAGCTCGGGGGCCTTGACGCCCATCTGGTGGGCCATGTCGGAAACGCGGATGGCGTCCTCGATGCGCAGCTTGCGCTTCTGGGCCTTCATGGGCGCGGTGGTGGGCTGCGTCTTGGGCGGCGGCCCGAGCTTGGCCGCGGCCTCCAGCTCCTCGAAGCGGGAGGGGCGCTGGCCCTGCTGGGCTCCCTTGCGGCCCTTCTTGCCCTTGGGCCCCCGGGCGTCCTTGCGGCGGCCGGAAGGCTGCTGCTGTTGTCCGGGGGCGGGAGCGGCGCCCTTGCCGGGTTCCGCGGCCGGGGTGTCCTTGAACTCCACCACGCGGCGGTCCTTGCGGCGTCCGGCGCCTCCACCCGGAGCGGCGCCCTCGCGGGGCGGGCGGCCGCCGGCGGGGCGGGCGGGACGCGAGGGCTTGGCGGGCTTCTCGTTGGGGTCGGGCCGGGCGATGACCTTGACCTGCGACCCGCTGAACTTTTCGGTCTTCTTGTTCTTGGCGTCCTCGTCCTCGGCCTCTTCAGCCTTGGCGGCCTTCTCGGCCTTCTTTTCCTCGGCGGGGGCTTCGGCGGCTGGAGCCTCTTCCTCGGCGGGGGCTTCGGGCTCGGCGGGGGCTTCCTCGGGCTCGGCAGCCTCGGCGGCGGGGGCAACCTCCTCGGCGGGGGCTTCGGCCTCTGCCGGAGGAGCCTCGGGGGCCTCCTCGGGCTGAGCCTCTTCCACGGGGGCTTCGGGAGCTTCGGGGGCGGGGGGCTCCACACCCGCGGGCGTGATGATGCGGGCCGTCTGCTGCACGGGCTCGACCTTCTTCTTCCCGCGCGGCTTGGGCGCGGGCTCTTCCGCCTCGGCGGCCTTCTCGACCTCGGCCTGGGCCGGGGCTTCGGGCTCGACCGGAACCTCGGGCTTCTCCGGGGCGGCGGACGCTTCGGCCTCGGCCTCCACCGGAGGCTCCTCGACCGGAGCTTCGGGCTCGGGAGCCTTCACGGGGGCTTCGGGGGCTTCCCCGGCCTTTGCGCGCGACCGCTTGCGGCGGCGGCGCACCACGCCGGGCTGAATCTCCTTGGTGGTCACTTCCGCGGAACCGCCGCTCTGCGACAGGCGCTGACGCACCAAATCCACTTGCTGGTCTTCCAGGCTGCTCATGTGGCTTTTCACCGGGATGTCCAGGTCTCGCAGGACCTGCAAGACCTCCCGGTTGCCGACGCTCAGCTCGGCAGCCAGGTCCTTGACCCTCAATTTCGCCATCTGCTACCCCCTTTTCCGTTTCTTCAGCTTTCCGGCCATCCCCGCCAAGCGAGACCGGCAGCTTTCCGCGCGGCAACTGTAATATCCCCGCCCCGGCAACCGCTTCTCCGGGTCGGGCGTCAACGTCCCGTCTTCCGCGAGGACGTGGCGTTCAAGATCTCTTTTGTCGTTGGTTCCCCGGCAGGCCAGACAGGTCCTGCGGGGAACGTGTGTTCCCTTGCTCAGGACCGCTCCTCCCCGGAATCGGCTTCCGCTTCCGCGGATTCCGCCGTTTCCTCTTCACCGGAGCCGGGTTCGGCCGTCTCCGCCTCTTCCCCGGCGGCTTCTTCCCCGCCGGTCTCGACGTCCTCGCCCTCCAGAGAAACGTTCTCCAGCGGAGCGATCGCGCCCTCGGCGGCCATGGCGGCCTCCACGCGTGGCATCAGGAATTTGACCGCGCTGCGCAGGTTGCCCAGGTGCTCCTCGCTCAGGCCCTCGATGGACTCGAGCAAGGTCTCGTCGTCCGCCTCGTGAATCTGCTCCAGCGACTCGAAGCCGGCGGAGAGGAAGCGGTCCACATTCATTTCCACCACCGAGGCCAATTGCTCAAGCGCCTCGCGGGCGGCGTGCAGTTCGCCGTAGCGGGTCTCGGTGAAGATGTCGATCTTCCAGCCCAGCAGCTTGGAAGCCAGCTTGACGTTCTGCCCCTTGCGGCCGATGGCCAGGGTGAGCTGGTCGTCGGGCACCACCACGTCCAGCTGCTGCTCCTCGTCGTCCACCGCGATGCGGGTGATGACCGCGGGGGAGAGGGCGTTGCGGGCGTAGTCGGCGATGTCCGGCTTCCAGACCACGATGTCGATGCGCTCGCCACGGAACTCCTGCACCACCTGCTGGATGCGGGAGCCCCGGATGCCCACGCAGGCGCCCACGGGGTCCACGTCGCGGTCGCGGGAGAGAACCGCCACCTTGGCACGGATGCCCGGGTCGCGGGCAACGCCCATGAGCCGCACGGTGCCGTCGGCCACCTCGGGCACCTCGCGCTTGAACAGGGCGGCCATGTAGTCCGGGTGGGAGCGGGAAAGAATGACCTGCGGGCCGCGGCCCTCCTTGAGCACCTCGATGACGTAGCCCTGCACGCGGTCGCCGCGCTTGTAGCGCTCCTTGGGGATCTGTTCCTCGCGGGGAAGGAGGGCCTCGGTGCGGCCGAGGTTGATGATCCAGCCGGTGCGGTCGCGGCGCTGGATGATGCCGGAGATGATCTCGCCCACGCGGTCCTTGTATTCCTCGTAGATGATCTCCTGCTCGGCGTCGCGCATGCGCTGGATGATGACCTGTTTGGCCGACTGGGCGGCGATGCGGCCCAGGTCGTGCACGTCGAGCTTGAAGCCCAGGTCGTCGTCCAGCTCCACGGTGGGGTCGTGCTCTTTGGCCTCTTCCAGGGAAATCTCGGTGTTGGGGTCCTCGACCTCGTCGACCACGATCTTGAACTGGAAGACCTCGATGTCCCCGGTCTCGTCGTTGAAATTGACCTCGACGTCGATGGTGTCGCCGAATTTGCGCATGACCGAGGAGCGCACGGCCTCCTCCAGGGTGTCCACGAGGAGGTCGCGATCGATGCCGCGGTCCTTGCTGATCTGGTCGATGGCCTTCTTGAGTTCGCTGCTCATGGTGACCCCTCCGTCGGCCCGCCTGCCGGGCCGGCGGTTGTTAATGTTGCTTGCCCCTGGTCAGGGCGTCCCAATCCTGAATTTTCAGGCGGCAGGACTTCACCAACGACCAGGGAATAACCAGTTCGCGGCCGTCCGCCTCCAGGCGGATGGCCTCGTCTTCGACGGCCCGCACGGGGCCGGTGTATTTCTTGCGGTCGCCCTCGCCGGGCAGCGGCTCGGCGAGCTTCATCTCCACGGTCCCGCCCACGTGGTCGGCGAGCTGCCCGGGTGAGAAGAAGGGGCGTTCCAGTCCGGGCGAGGAAACCTCCAGGCTGAAGGAACCGGGCACGGGGTCCTCCACGTCGAGAATGGCGCTGAGGTGGCGCGAGGCTTCGGCGCACTCGTCGAGCTCCACGCCGCCTTCCTTCTCCACGTAGACGCGGACGACCTGTCCGCCGTGGGCGGTGCCCAGTTCCAGTCCCCACAGGCTGAGCCCCAGAGCCTTCAGGGCCGGGGCGAACAGTTCCTCCAGGGTGCTGGTCAGTTCCTGCCGGTTCAATTCCATCGCGATGCAATCCGTCAACCTGTAAAAAATAAAAAAGGCGGCCTGAGCCACCTCCGAAGATCCGCGCGCCGCACGCGCGACCGAAAGCGTTCCGAACCGGACAGGCGAACCGGATTCGGAGTGGAGCGGGCGACGGGGGTCGAACCCGCGACACCAAGCTTGGGAAGCTTGTACTCTACCAGCTGAGCTACGCCCGCTCTCCGGAAACGGGTTCTTCTAACACCTTTCCAATCGATGTCAAGCGTGGGAGGGCCCGCCCGTGCCGGGGCTAGAGGCTTCCTGGCCGCGCCGACGCCCCGGTGGCGCGGAGCATGCCTGGAAAGCCTGTGTGCGCCGTGTTTCCAGTAGCCACGGCTTGGTCGAGGCGGTGCGGACTCGCCGGGCGGATAGAAGGTCTTACTTTCCCGCGCGGCTTGGCAGAGCTTTTGCATCCAATTTGGCCGAGGAGGACCGCAGCTCATGCAGGACAGCATTTTCTCAGCTTTGTTCGGTGCGCTCTCCAACGAGCACAAGATGAACATGATCTCCAATAATCTGGCCAACGTGAATACCACGGGCTTCAAGAAGGACAGCGTCACCTTCGAGGATACCTTCCTCCGTTTCGCCCATGATTCCGTGGTGGACGCCAGGCCGCACATGGAGGCCGACAAGCTGTGGCCCGACGCGGAGCTCAAGACCCGGCCAAGGCTGTCGGAGCAAAGCACGGACTTCACCCAGGGGGGGCTGAAGCTCACCGGAAACCCTCTGGACCTGGCCATCCAGGGCGAGGGTTTTTTCCAAGTGCGGGACCAGAACACCGGCGACACCTTTTTGACGCGCAACGGGAACTTCACCCGCAACGCCCAGGGCCAGGTCATCGACAGTAACGGCAATCAACTGCTGGCGGGCGGCGGCCCCCTGGAGCTGCCCTCCAGCGAGACGGTGCGCATCGACGCCGCGGGCAATGTGCGCGTGGGGGACCGCACCCTGGGCCAGATCGACCTGGTGCGGCCGCAGGACCCCGGGGCGCTGGAGAAGGTGGGCAACAACCTCTTCCGCGCGCCGGAAGGCGCGGAACAGCTGCAGACCGCCCAGGCCGTGGTGCCCGAGGGGCAGGACACGCCGGTGGTCGAGGCCACCATCAACCAGGGATATCTTGAATCCTCCAACGTGGAGGTGGTCACGGAGATGGTGCGCATGATCGAGACCCAGCGCTCCTTCGAGGCCTACAGCAAGATCATGCAAAACACGGATCAGATCGACAAGCGGGTCATCCAGCTTGGCAGCAAGACAACCTAGGGAGGATTCGAGCCATGATGCGCTCACTGTGGACCGCGGCCACCGGCATGGTGGCCCAGCAGACCCACATCGACACCCTGTCCAACAACCTGGCCAACGTGAACACAACGGCCTTCAAGAAGAGCCGGGCCGAGTTCGAGGACCTCATGTACCAGACCCTGCAGATCGCGGGCACCCTCAACGAGGGAGGCAACCGCGTGCCCACGGGCATGCAGGTGGGCATGGGCGTGCGTCCGGTGACGGTGCACAAGTACTTCAGCCAAGGCGACTTCCAGAACACCGGCAACCCGCTGGACATGGCCATCGAGGGTGACGGTTTCTTCCTGGTGGATTACAACGGCCAGGACGCCTACACCCGCGCCGGCTCCTTCAAGCTGAACAACGAGGGCACCCTGGTCACGGCCAACGGCTACCCCCTGCAGCCGGAGTTCACCGTGCCCGAGGAGGCGGTCAACGTGGTGGTCACGCCCAACGGCCGCATCTCCGCCCTGGACGCCCAGGGACAGGAACTGGCCGGTGCCGACCTGGAGCTGTACACCTTCGTCAACCCCTCGGGCCTCAACTCCGTGGGCCGCAACCTCTACTTCGAGACCCAGGCCTCCGGCCCGGCCACGGCCGGCACGCCGGGCGAGGACCAGTACGGCACCCTGGCCCAGGGCTTCCTGGAAGGCTCCAACGTGGAGCTGGTGGACGAGATGGTCAGCCTCATCGTTGGCCAGCGCGCCTTCGAGATCAACTCCAAGGCCATCACCACCTCCGACTCCATGCTGCAAACCGCCATCCAGGTGAAGCGCTAGCGGAGGAGGCATGAAGCGGTTCCCGGCTTCCCTTTTCCTTCTTCCGTTAGCCCTGGCGCTGGCCGTCGCCGCCTGGGGGGGCATGGCTTCCGCCGCCACCAGCGGCCGCGAGTGGGCCGTGGTCACCATGCGGGCCGCCTGCGTTCAGGACGGCGTGGTGGAACTGGGGGAGATCGCCGCCCCCTTCGGACCGATTCCCGACAAGACCTGGGAACGGCTGGCGGACACGCGCGTGGCCAAGGCGCCCGAGCAGGGGCGGAAGGTGGTCATCAACCCGGACCAGCTCCGCTGGCTCATGCGCCGGGCGCTGGGGGACGAGGCCTCGGTGGTCTCGGTCAAGGGCGGGCTGACCCTGCAGCGGGGTGGTTACGTGGTGCGGGAGGAAGAGCTGCGCGACGTGGTCGTCGACTTTTTGACCAAGCGCCTCTCCGGGATGGAAGGGGAGATCGAGCTGCGCAATTTGCGCCTGCCGGACGCGGTGTTTCTGCCGGGTGATTTTTCCGAGTTGAAGGTCCAGGAGCCGGACGAACTGGAGCCCGGCCGGGTGAACCTGCGCATCAAGGCGTTGACGGCCGACGGCCGCGAGCTGCGCTCCATCGTGGCCGGGGCCTTCGTGGACCGATGGATCGACGTGCCAGTGGCCGGACAGCCCCTCAACTCCGGCGACGTGCTGACCATGGACATGGTTGGCCACGACCGCAAGAACGCCGCCTATTTCAACGGCGAACCCGCCTCGATGGAGGGCCTGCCCCTGCGCGTCACCCGCTCCATCGGCCGGGGCATGGTCATCTATGAGGATGATCTGGAGGGCGTGCCCCTCATCGCCCGCGGGGAGAAGGTGAGGCTGGAGTACCGCGGCGAGAACGTGACCCTGCGAACCCGGGCCGAGGCCGAGACCGAAGGGACCTTCGGCGACATGATCATGGTACGCAACCTGCAGTCAGGCAGGAAGGTGCGGGCCCAGGTCTGGGACGACGGCACCGTGGTCGTCAAATAGGGAGAAACCCCATGCATATCCTTCCCCGAACCATCCTTTCCCTGGTGCTGGCCGCCGTGGTGGCCGCCCCGGCGCTGCTGTCCGGCTGCGCCCCGGCCGACACCTCGCCGGAGCCTTCGCCGGTGCTCACCCCGCCCCCGGGCGAGCCCACCCGCCAGGATGAAAACCCCGGCTCCCTTTTCGGCACCGGCCAGGCGGAGAATCTCTTCGCCGACAACCGGGCCAGGCGGCTGGGGGACATCGTCACCGTGAAGGTGGTGGAGACCTCCGAGGGCACCCATGAGGCCGAGACCGACGCCGACAGGGCGAGCAACCTCAACCTCCAGGTGCAGAGCTTCTTCAACAAGGGCAACGTGCGGGCCACACCCTTCGGCATTCCCTCCTTCGGCCTCAACGGCGCTCCGGGCGACGATCCCCTGGCCGAGGTGCAGTCCAACTCCGAGTTCTCCGCCACTGGCGAGACAACCCGCGAGAGCGAGCTAACCGCCACCCTGGGCGCGCGCGTGGTGGACGTGCTGCCCTCGGGCATGCTGCAGATCGAGGGAGCGCGGGAGATGCGCATCAACGACGAGACCCAGGTTCTCATCGTGCGCGGATTGGTGCGGCCGCAGGACATCGCCTCGGACAACTCCATCACCTCGGACAAGATCGCCGACGCCAAGATCCAGTACTTCGGCCAGGGCGTGCTGGCGGACAAGCAGAAGCCGGGGTGGATGATCCGCGTGCTGGACAACATCTGGCCCTTCTAGGCAACGGGACGGTGCGAACATGACAAAGGCCTTTCCCCGCAACATCGCCGCCGCGTTGGCGGCCGGACTGCTCCTGGCCGCGCTGGCCGCCTGCTTCGCTTCCGAAGCCGGGGCCGTGCGGCTCAAGGACATCGCCTCCTTCAAGGGCGTCCGTTCCAACCAGCTTGTCGGCTACGGCCTGGTGGTCGGGCTGGGCGGCACCGGCGACCGCCGGGGCTCCGACTTCACCATCCAGTCCATGGTCAATATGCTGGACAAGATGGGCGTGCGCGTGGACCAGGACCAGCTGCGCTCCCGCAACGTAGCCGCGGTCATGGTCACGGCGGACATGCCCGTCTCCGTGCGGCCGGGCAGCAAGCTCGACGTCACCGTCTCCTCCCTGGGCGACGCCGAAAGCCTCTTCGGCGGCACCCTGCTCATGACCCCGCTCAAGGGCGTGGACGGCCAAGTATACGCCGTGGCCCAGGGCGCGCTGACGCTGGGCGGTTTTTTGGCCCAGGGCGAGGCGGCCCAGGCGCAGAAGAACTCCACCACCGTGGCCCGCATCCCCAACGGGGCCACCGTGGAGCGGGGCGTGCCTTTTGAATTCAACGACATGGACACCATGACGGTGAACCTCAACATGGCCGATTTTTCCACCACCATGCAGGTGGTGCGCTCCATCAACCGCAGCCTGGGCGGCGAGTTCGCCTCCGCGAGGGACATCTCCACCATCGACGTGGATGTTCCAGACCGCTTCAAGGGCAAGCTGGTGCCGCTCATGGCCTCCCTGGAGAACCTGCGGGTGCGTCCCGACGGCAAGGCCAAGGTGGTGGTGGACGAAAAAACCGGCACGGTTGTGCTGGGCCAGAACGTCCGCCTGGGCACCGTGGCAGTGGCCCACGGCAATCTGGAAGTGGTCATCGCCGAGAGCGCCGAGGTCTCCCAGCCGCGCGCCTTCGCCGAGGGCGAGACAGTGGCCGTGCCGGAGACCGAACTGGGCGTGGAGGAGGAGAACAACCGCCTTATCCTCATGGAGGGGGCCACCCTGCGCGAGCTGGTGGACGGCCTCAACGCCATCGGGGCCACCCCGCGCGACCTCATCTCCATCCTGCGCACCCTCAAGCAGGCCGGCGCGCTCATGGCGGAACTGGAGGTTATCTAGATGCCCAGCTTCATCGGTGCGGGCCTGTCCCCCAACCTTCCCGGCGGCGAGGGCACGGACACGGAATTCGCCGTGCGCCAGGCGCGCATGACCCAGCTCAAGGACAAACTGGAGCAGGGCAAGGCGAGCAAGGCGGAGTTGCAGGAGGCCTGCAAGGACTTCGAGGCCATCTTCATCAACAAGCTGTGGAACCAGATGCGTTCCACCATCCCCAAGGAGGGGTACCTCCACTCCAAGTACGAGGACAAGTACCTCTCCATGTTCGACAACGAACTGTCCAAGAAGTTCGCCAACTCGGGCGGCATCGGCCTGGCCGACATGCTCTACGAGCAGCTGGCCACCCGGCTCAAGCAGGAGGCCTCCCCGCAGGAGGCTGACGTGCGCTCCCTGGCCGGACCGGACCGGCTGGGCGGGCTGCCCTCCCTGGACGACGTGCCGGGCGTTCCCGGCGGCGGGGGGGAAAACCACGTCAACCCGGCGGACCTCAGCCGCGAGGAGGTGCGGCGGCGGGTGGATGAACTGGCCGGACGGATAGCCGCCGAGGCCGGTTCGGCGGACGGCTCTGGCAAGAGCCTTGCAGATTCTCCTGAAAACACCCCGCCCGGCGGCAGAAACGACCGCCCCGGGGCCCGGCCGGAAAACTGGGCCTCGGACGGACTGGCCAGGGCATCCCAGGCCACGGACGGTGCGGGGAACGCGGATGAGGAGAAGACCACATGATCGAGACGGTTCAGTCCAATCTGCATCGCCAGCGTGGCGCCCTCGGCACCCTGCGGCAGCTTCTCGAGGAAGAATTTTCCTATCTCAAGGCGGGCGAGCCCGGCCGGGTGACAGGCGTGGAGATGTCCATCCAGGAGCTCATGCGCCAGATCGCGGCCGAGCGCGTGGAACTGAAAATGACCCTGCAGAAGCAGGGCATGGAGCGCCTGCTCGGCTGGATCGACACCCTTCCGGCCGAATCGGCACAGCCCCTGCGCGACCTGACGCGGGACATCGACCTCGCGGAACAGGAGTGCGCCCGCCAGGCCGACCGCAACAACAAGCTGGCCCTGGCCCTGTACGACCAGTCCAAGGAACTCATCGAGTTCCTGCACGACCAGGTCAAGCCCAAGCGGCAGGACGTCTACGCGCGCAACGGCCGCTACGCCGGGGGCAAGTCCGGCCCCTCCCTGCTCCGCGGGAGGTACTAGATGCCCGGCATCAACTCCCTTCTGGATCTCGGCCGAGGTGGGCTGTTCGCCTCGCAAACGGCCATCGAGACGACGGGCAACAACATTGCCAACGTCAACACGGAAGGGTACCGCCGCCGCACGGTCCGCCTCGAAGAGGCCATATCCATTGATTACAAGCCGGGGCAGATAGGCACCGGCGTCAACGCGGCCGAAGTGGTCCGCCACTTCGACTCCTTCATCGAAAGCTCCTACAACGACAAGGCCAGCAAGCGGGAGCGGTGGCAGAACCTGCACGAGCAGTTGCGCGGCATCGACTCGCTTTTCAACGAGTCCGACGGCAACGGCCTCAACCAGGCCATGTCCGACTTCTTCACCTCCTGGGACAACCTCGCCGCCAACCCGGATTCCTACCCCTCCCGCGAGTCCCTGCTCTCGGAGACGCAGAACCTGTTGAGCATCATGGGATCGGCCGACCAGCAGATGGACCTGTTGCAGGAGCAGGCCGGTAAATACATCCAGCAGGACGTCACCGAAGCCAACGAGATCATCGCCAACATCGCTCAGATCAATAAGCAGATCAACGAGCGCGAGGTGCCCGGGCAAAACAATCCCAACGAGCTGTACGACCGCCGGGACAAGCTGGTGCGCCAACTGGCCGAGAAGATGGACATCAAGACCATCGACAACGGCGGCGGCGACTACACCGTGCTGACCCACGCCGGACATGCCCTGGTGGACGGGCAGGAAACCTACTCCCTGAAGTACGAGGCCTCCAAGAGCTTCGAGATGCTCTCCCCCGGCTCCGACTTCGACGGCGAGATCAATTTTTCCGGCTCGGACGAGTTCGAGTACACCTTCGAGGTGGTCAAGTCCGGCGACGTCTCCAGCGGTTCCTCGGCCGCCCAGATGCGCGTCTCCCTGGACGGCGGCCAAACCTTCCTCAAGGACGAAAGCGGCGACGACCTGCTCATCTCCGCGCGCCCCGAGAGCGACCGCGTGACCGTTCGCGGGCTGGACATCTGGTTCGGCCAGCAGGGCGACCCCCAGTCCGCTCCCACGACCACCATGCAGGCGGGGGACAAGTTCCAGGTGGTGCCCAAGGAAGGGCTGTACTGGTACCGCGACACCTCCTCTGCCGAGAACATCACCCCGCAGCTGCGCTTCAACGGCACCGAGAACGAGCGCCGCCTCACCGGCGGGTCGCTGACCGGCTACTTCAATTTCCGCGACGACTACATCGGCCGCTACCGCGACAAGCTGGACACCCTGGCCGAGACCCTGGTCTGGGAGACCAATCGTCTGCACTCCCAGGGCGCGGGCCTGGAGCACTTCGAGGCGGCCACCGGCACGTATTCGGTGAACTCAAACACCACCGCGCTGGGGTCCGACTCCTCGGGGCTGGACTACCGTTCCCGGCTGTCCTCCGGCTCGGCCATGATGCACGTCTACGACAAGACCACCGGCAACATCGCTTCCAGCGCTTCCCTGAACTTCAGCGGCAACGGCGCGTTCGATCCCTCCACGCACAGTCTGGAAGATGTGCGCGACGCCATCAACAACACCTTCAGCGGCTCGCTCTCCGCCTCCATCGTCAACCACGAGTTGAAGATCGAGGCCGAGGACGGCTACGAGTTCGAGTTCGGCCAGGACACCACCGGACTGTACGCCGCTCTTGGACTGAACAGCTTCTTCCAGGGCTCCTCCGCCCGCGACATGTCCATGAACCCCAACGCCGTGGAAAACATGGCCCACATCAACTCGGGCCACGTCAACGGCGCGGGCGAGGCCAACCCGGGCGACAACACCACGGCCCAGGGCATCGCCGGACTGTCAACCTCCAAAGTCACCATCTCCACCCTACACGCGGGCACGGTCAACGAGAGCATGGGCAGCTTTTACAACTCCCTGGTGGCCGAGGTGGGCGCGGATACGGACAACGCCGAGTTCAACTTCACCTACCAAAAGGCTCTGTCAGACGACCTTGACCAGCGACAGCAGGAGGTTTCCGGCGTCAACCTGGACCAGGAAATGAGCGAGTTGATCAAGTTTCAGCATTCCTACACCGCGGCGGCCAAGCTCATCACCACCGCCGACCAGATGCTGCAGACCCTGTTGGGCCTGAAGCAATAGTGGAGGGCCTTTCGCCATGATGCGCGTTACCCAGCAACAGCTCTTCACCAACTTCATAAACAACATGAATCGGTCCCTGACCGATCTCATGGAGTCCAACATGCAGGCCTCCAGCCAGAAGCGGATCAACCGCCCTTCGGACGACCCCGTGGGCACCGCGCGCGTGCTGGATCTGCGTTCCTCGCTGCAGGGCATCAAGAACTTCCAGAAGAACATCGACACGGCCAAGGGCTGGCTGGGGCTGGCCGACGAAACCCTGATCCAGACTTCGACCATCATCACCCGGGCCAAGGAATTGGCCGAGCAGGCCTCCACCGGCACCCTGACCAAGGAGAACCGCGAGGAGATTTCCTACGAGGTGCGGCAGATCTTCGAGCAGGTGGTGGGGCTGGCCAACACCTCCTACGACGACCGCTCCATTTTCGCCGGTCACAAGGTGGACCAGCCGGCCTACAGGGAGCGGCTGTGGCTCATGGCCAACGACTTCACCCTGGACAACACCGCCTTCAAGGTCACAGGCCAGGCGGACCGCACCATGCTGGTGCAGTTCACCGACACCGCCAATCCCGGCGGCGGCACCAATCTCCAGCTCGACGACCCCAACCTTGAAGTGCGCTATTCCACCGACGGAGGCGATACCTTCAAGACGGCTTCGGTATCCAGCTCCGGCGGGCAGGCCACCCTGGACCTGGGTACGGCCCAGGTGACTCTGGACCAGACCACCGAGGTCACAACCACCGACCAGGCGAACACCAACGACACCGACGGCACCTGGTTCTACGTGCGGCCCACGGCGGAATACATGGGCGACGACGGCGACGGCGTGGACATCAACGCCTTCGGCCCGGACGGCAACGCCCAGGCCAGCGCGGCCGGGGTCTTTTCCTCTTCGGTGGCCGTTCGCATCGACTCCGCGACCACCCTGTCCAACGTTTCCTACTCCTACAGCGTGGACGGCGGAAGCAGCTGGAAGAGCGGCAATACCTTCAACGGAACGGCCGCCTCCAACGCCACCCTGGACATCCCGGGCGGAGTGCTCCATCTGGGGTCCAACGGCGGCATCCCCTCGGCCGGGGCGCAGTTCGTCATCAATCCGCGCACCGCGGACATCGACCTGCAGATTTTCCAGAACCAGAAAGTGACCATCAACAACGTGGGCACTGACATTTTCGGCGGGGTCTACGCCGACCCCTCAACCATCAGCAACGCCAACCCGAACGGCAGCCCGGCCGTCGCATTCGCCGACGACGTGGGGCGCAACCTTTTCGAGGCCATGGGCAAGTTGGTGGCCTACACCGAGACCAATAACCAGGACGGCATCCAGCAAGTGCTGGAGGATTTGAAGAAGGCCCACAACCAGGTCATGAACCAGACCGCCTCGGTGGCCGGGCGCGAGAACCGTCTGAGCATCTCCGAGAGCATCCTCGACGGGCTGAAGGTGGACGAGGAGGAGCGCATAAGCGAGGTGGAGGACGCGGACGTGGGGGAACTCATGACCAGGCTGGCCCAGCAGCAAATCGCCTACGAGTCGGTGCTGAAGAGCTCCAGCATGATCATGAAGATGACCCTGGTGAATTTCGTGTAGTCCCCCGGGTGGAATTCGTTTCCGGCTTGACGCCTCGGGCTCGCCGGTCCATTATCCGCCCTTCCGGCCACAGCGGCCACAAGGACACAACGAGCGCGCATGCTGATTTTGACTAGGCGTCCGGGGGAATCCATCCATCTGGGCGACGACACAAAGATTACCGTCCTCAGCGTCAAGGGCAAGCAGATCAAGATCGGTCTGGAAGTGCCCGAGGACGTGCCGGTCTACCGGGAAGAGCTCTACGTCAAGGTCAAGGAGCAGAACCGGGAGGCCCTTGAGGCGCTGGACAACGACCTCTTGGCGGCGGCGGAGCTATGGCCGGGAAAAACGAAATAGTCGTGCGGACTCGCCTGGGCGAGCGGACGGTGGAGCGCGAGCGCGTCATCACCTTCCCCAAGGGCCTCATCGGATTCGAGCGCAAGCGCGATTTCGCGCTCCTGAAGATTCGCGATGACTCGCCCTTCATGCTGCTGCAATGTTTGGGCGACTCCAAGCTGGGGCTGGTGGTCACCGACCCCTACGCCTTCTTGGAAAACTACGAGATCCACATCGGCGACGCGGAGCAGCGCATCCTGCGCATCGACTCCCTGCGCCAACTGGCCGTTCTGGTGACGGTCTCCATTCCCCAGGGCAAGCCCGAGGAGACCACCCTCAACCTCACCGGCCCGGTCCTCATCAACTCCGCCTCGCGCATCGGCCTGCAGGTCCCGCAGACCGACCCCCGCTTCCCCAGCCACTACCGGCTGCCCAAGGAAGACCTGGAAAACGCGCCGGGCGGCGACCCGGACAACATCTAGGGCGGATACTCCCGCGCTTCCCCCGCCGCGGCTCGCGGCTCCTCAGCCCCGGATGTTTCCGGCGCCCAACTCGTTCAGATACCACTCGTAGGTGGAGCGAAGGCCTTCCTCGAGGCTGACGGACGGCCGCCAGCCCAGGCCGAAGAGGCTGGAGCAATCCAGCAGCTTGCGCGGGGTTCCGTCCGGCTTGGTGTCGTCGAAGACGATCTCGCCCGCGAATCCCGTCACGTCCTTGAGCAGTTCCGCCAGTTGGCGGATGCTGACTTCCTCGCCCGTGCCCACGTTGACGTGCTCGTCGCTCTCCCAGTTGTCCATGAGGAAGAGGGAGGCGTCGGCCAGGTCGTCCACGTGCAAAAACTCCCGCAGGGGCGAGCCCGTGCCCCAGACCACGACCTTGTCCGCCCCGGTTTCCTTGGCCTCGTGAAAGCGGCGCATGAGCCCGGGGATGACGTGGGAGCCCTCGGGATCGAAGTTGTCACCCGGCCCGTAGAGGTTGGTGGGCATGAGGGAGACCACGGGCAAACCGTACTGCACCTGCATGGCCTGGCCAAGCTTGAGTCCGGATATCTTGGCCAGGGCGTACCACTGGTTGGTGGGCTCCAGGGGGCCTGTGAGCAGGGCGTCCTCGGGAATGGGCTGGGGCGCGTGCTTGGGGTAGATGCACGACGACCCCAGGAAGAGCACCTTCTCGCAGCCCTCGCGCAGGGCGGCGTCGAGGATGTTGGTCTGGATGAGCAGGTTGTCGCGCAGGAATTCCACGGGGTAGGTGTCGTTGGCTTTGATGCCGCCGACTTTGGCAGCGGCAAGAAAGACGTAGCGCGGCCTGGTTTCCCGGTAAAATTCCCGTACCGCGGCCTGCTCCGTGAGGTCCAGCTTCGCGTGGGTGCGCAGGATGAGGTTTTCCGCGCCGCGGTCGCGCAGGGCGCGCACCATGGCGGAACCCACCAAGCCCTGGTGTCCGGCCACGTGGATGGGGGCGGAAAGGTCCATGCTCATCCCAGGTCGTTGTAAGGCTTGTAACCGCTGCGCAGGCACAGGTCCTCGCGCTCGGCCTCGCGCAGGTCGGCCCGCATCATCTCCGCCACCAGCTCGCCGAAGCGCACCTTGGGGCTCCAGCCCAGCTTCTCCTTGGCCTTGGTCGGGTCGCCCAGCAGGGTTTCCACCTCGGTGGGGCGGAAGTAGCGGGGATCGACTTCAACCATGAGCTTGCCGCTGCGGCGATCGTAGCCCTTCTCCTCCACGCCTTCGCCGCGCCACTCGATGTCGTAGCCCACCTCGGCCGCGGCCAGTTCCACGAATTCCCGCACCGAATGCTGCTCGCCGGTGGCGATGACGTAGTCCTCGGGCTCCTCCTGCTGCAGCATCAGCCACATCATCTGCACGTAGTCGCGGGCGTGGCCCCAGTCGCGCTTGGCGTCGAGGTTGCCCAGGTAGAGCCGCTCCTGCAGCCCCAGCTTGATGCGGGCCAGGGCGCGGGTGATCTTGCGGGTGACGAAGGTCTCGCCCCGGATGGGGGACTCGTGGTTGAAGAGGATGCCGTTGCAGCCGAAGATGTTGTACGCCTCGCGGTAGTTGGTGGTGATCCAGTAGGCGTACAGCTTGGCCGCGGCGTAGGGCGAGCGGGGATGGAACGGGGTGTTCTCGTTTTGCGGCGACTCCACAACTTTGCCGTACAACTCGGAGGTGGAGGCCTGGTAGAACCGGGTCTTGTCCGTGAGGCCGAGGATGCGGATGGTCTCCAGCAGGCGCAACGCGCCCATGGCCACGGTGTCGGCCGTGTACTCCGGCGTCTCGAAGGAGACCTTGACGTGGCTCTGGGCGGCCAGGTTGTAAATCTCGTCCGGCCGCACCTGCTGCACCACCCGGATGAGGTTGGTGGAGTCGGTCAGGTCCCCGTAATGGAGGATGAGCCGCCGCTCGGGGTCGTGCGGATCCCTGACCATGTGGTCGATGCGGTCGGTGTTGAAGAGGGAGGCGCGGCGCTTGATGCCGTGCACCTCGTACCCCTTCTCCAGCAGCAGCTGGGCCAGATAGGCGCCGTCCTGGCCGGTGACGCCGGTGATGAGTGCTTTCTTCATGTCTGACTCATGGTTGATGGTGGTCGCTCGGGCCGAAAAAAATGACATGAAAGCCAGAACCGGGCAAGCCGAGGGGGCCATGAAAAAGCCTCGCCCCCGTGGTCGCGGGGGCGAGGCTTCAGGCAAGGGGGAAGGCGGGAGGAACGGATACCCCCCGTTAGTGACGGAACTAGAAGAGGAGGTCCAGGTCTTCCTTGACCAGGTTTTCAGCTATCTTCTGGTTGTCTGGCTGGTAGGTGCCCTCGCTGATCTGCTTCTTGAGCATGGCCACTTTCTCGGCCCGTACATCTTCGGCGGACTGGGCCTCGCGCATGGCCTGGCTGCGCAGGGTGGCCTCCTCGGAAAGATTGATGCGGTCGCCCTTGCCGGAGGAATCGGCCTTGCGGGTTTTCTCCGCTCCTTCGGGCTTGTCCGGCTTGTCGACCTTCTTGGTCTCGTACGGGGTGTTCCCGATGAGAAGATTCTTGATGTGCATTGGTTCCGTCTCCCCGGAGCGGGTTCCTTCCGCTCCTTGCCAGTCTTATCGACCCGGCCGCTTCCACTCTTTATAGTACATTCGGACGCGGCTGTCAGGGGGGTGCCTCAGAGCATGGTCTCGTCCACCTTTTCGATGGTCAGTCCCCACAACTCCGAGAGCACGTCCTGCATCTCGCCGGGCCCGAGGCGGACGGGGCCATCCTCGGTTTCCTTGAATATTTGCAACTCCTGTTCCATAAACGGGTACTCGAACACGAGGCGATGCTCGAAGCGCCGCTCAAGTTCCTGGCGGATTTCGTCCACCACCGGATTTTCCGCGCCGGCCACCAGCAGGTTGTCGATGATTTCCCTGGCCACTTTCTCCACCAGGGCGCGGCGTTTGGCTTCGCGGGAAATGCTGATCTGGTCGTCCACAGGCGCACCCCGCATCTGCCGCTGGAAACGGGCCAGGCGACGGGCGTTCACGAGCTGCTTGCCGTAGGTGCGCAGCATGTGTTTGACCTGATACGGGTTGACCAGCATGTGTACGAACCCCTTTCGCAGGCTTTATCGGATCGGGCGGGTTGAATCTTTAGGCTGGGGCGAAAAAAAATCATGTTCGCAAAGGCCCGCCGCGCGGCGGGTTCGGCTTGAACCCGGGCAGGCAATCTACTACATCTTCAAGCCATGCCACAAACCGTGCGACGCGTCATGATGGTGGTCCGCGAAGGCCGCGAGGAGGCCCGGAGCCTGGCCGCCGAGGTAGGATATTGGCTTTCCGGCCGAGGGGTGGAGTCCTCCATCATGATCCACCGCCGGCGGGAGGCGCACGACCCGGAGATGAATGGGGAGCGGCCGGACCTGGTTCTGGTGCTTGGCGGCGATGGCACCTTCATTTCCGCCGCGCGCTCCATGCTCGGACTGGACCTGCCCATGCTGGGCGTGAACATGGGACGGGTGGGATTCCTCACCGAGGTCTGCCCCAGCCGCTGGCAAGACGAGCTCGACTGCCTGCTGTCGGGGGGGTACTTCGTGGAGGAGCGGCTGGCGCTGGGCTACTCGGTGACGCGCGGCGGCGAGACAGTCCACAGGGGCAGGGCGGTCAACGACCTGGTTCTCGGCCGGGGGCGGATGGCGCGGCTCATCCATGTCGGGGTTCGCTTCGGCGGGGAGAAGATCGCCTCGGTGCGAGCCGACGGCCTCATCGTTTCCACCCCCACCGGGTCCACGGCCTACGCGGTTTCAGCGGGCGGCCCGCTCATCCATCCAGAGGTGCAGTCCTTCTGCCTCACTCCGGTCTGCCCCTTCCGAAATTACTTCAAGTCCATGCTCCTGCCGCCGGACCGCGAGGTGGGGCTGTGCAGCGAGGAGCCCTCCTGCGACGTTTTTCTGACGGAGGACGGCCAGGACGCCCTGCCGGTTCGTCCCGGCGACGAGGTGCGCATCCGCCGGTCCAGCCATCCCCTGCGACTGGTGCGGCTGCACCGCAACACCTATTTCTCCACCCTGGTGGACAAAGGCTTTCTGAGGGAGTTCTAGGTGCGCGACTTCACCAATGTCACCAGCCCGGAGCGGCTGCATTTCGGCCATTCCCCCGGCCTGGACGCATGGCTTCTGCACTTCACCACGGAAAACGGGCTGGAGTACGGCGTTGATCCGCAGAAGAACGCTTCCCCGGAGCAGCTTCGCTTCATGGTGGTGCTGGGCGAGGAGGAATTCTACTCCCCGTGCTCGGACCGCATGTTGGGGCTTTTGCTCAACAACTGGCTCGATCCGGAGCTGACCTCGGAGTACGTTTCCAAGTGGAAGACGCTGGTGCTCCTTCTGCGCGAGAACGTGCCGGACCGGGAAACCCGCCGCCGCATCCTGGGCTTGTGCCGCCACAAGTACCGCATGGTGAAGGCCTCGCCCATCATCATCCCCTCGCGGCTCATGAAGCGGTTCGTGACCATGTTCCTGACCCTCAGCGGCCAAGTCGATCCCTACCGCGAACGGCGGCAGGAGGCCAACGAGCGAGCCTTCCGCGCCCTGAAGACCGAGCGCATGGAGCGGGTCCTGGGCGAGTGCCCGGAGACCCTGCCGGCCTGCGAGTCCATTTCCTCCATGCGCTTCGAGCTGGACATGCTGGAGCTTGCCCGGCTCATGTCCCTGTCCACCCGCCAGGCCATTTGGCGGGACGGCGAGGCCCCCTCCCCGGACGAGGTGCGGCGGGAAGTGACCCAGGAGCGTTCCTGTTTCAAGGAGCTGCGCGACCTCTTCGGCTCGGACCAGAACCGGGAGCTGCGCATCCTCTTCCTGCCGGACACATCCGGCGGGCTCATCCTGGACTTGCTGGTGATACGCGCCCTGGTGCGCCAGGGGCACAAGGTCATCATGGCGGTCAAGGAGGGCTTTCACTTCCTCTCGCCCGCCTTCTGGGACTGGGATCAGGACCCGGTGCTTGCCGGACAGCTTCGCCAAGCCCGCTTTCTTCCCGAGCCCAGGATGAGCAAGAACGAACTGCTGGCGGAACTGCGCGCGCACAGCTTCCTGGTCATCTCCGACGGCACACGCGAGGAATTGAACCTCTATCGCACCTCTGTGACCTTCGCCCGGGCCTGGAAGGAATGCGACCTGGTCATGGCCAAGGGCGACTCCCATCGCCGACGCCTGCTGGACACCCACACCAGCTTCACACGCGACATCCTCTGCTATCGTCGCGATGACGACGGCGTCTTCCGTCTGGACTACCGGCCCAAGCCGGAGCACGTGCACAAGTTCTCCGAGTCCTCCCTGGCGGCCATGGCCCGCTCCATCATCTCGGAAATGCGCGGGGCCAAGGAGCGGGGCAAGACGGTCATGTTCTACTCCGCGGTCATCGGCTCCATCCCCGGCCAGACCAAGATCGCTCTGGAAGTGCTGGACACCTTCGTGGACTATCTGCGCCGCCGCCTGGACAACG
Organism: Desulfohalovibrio reitneri; assembly: GCF_000711295.1. NCBI lineage: Bacteria > Pseudomonadati > Thermodesulfobacteriota > Desulfovibrionia > Desulfovibrionales > Desulfovibrionaceae > Desulfohalovibrio > Desulfohalovibrio reitneri. Next base: position 445,940 of record NZ_JOMJ01000004.1, read on the forward strand.
TCTACATCATCAATCCGGGCGAGCATTTCGTGGAAGGCATGGACGCCGACGACCTGATGTATATGTGGGAGATGGTGCAGCGTTCCGGGCTCATCGACGTCTGGCGGTTCCAGACCGTGGAGGACATCGAGAAGAGCTTCGAGCTCATGGGCCGCAAGGTGCCCCCCTTCTGGACCGGCAAGGACGCCACGTACTCCACGGGCTGCACCAAGGAAATGCAGATCGCCCTGGACATGCAGAAACGCCATCCCGAAATGCAGATCATCGGGCCCAGCCCGGACAAGTTCTTCCGGCGCCGCGAGTACGGCGTGGGCAAGTTCTGCGATTCGGCCATCGACTGCGAGTGATCATGACGCGACGATTCGTTCTTCCCCTGCTTCTTTGCCTGGCCCTGCTGGCCGGGTGCGCGCCCACTCCCAAGCCGCCCGAGGTGGAGCCGCCCGAGCGCGAGGGCTTCATCCGCATGTCCCAGCGCAAGGCCGCCAGCTTCGTGAAGCGCATGGACCCGGCCGATCAAAACATGGACTCCTGGGCCGAACTGCGCCAGCCGTTGCGTGCCTCTCTGAAGTACGTGCGCTCCAAACCGTCGGACGAGACGGCCGTGGACCGCGAGGGGCTGCGCCTGACCTGGAAGCAGATGGAGGCCACCCTGGCCCACCTGCTGACAGTGCTGCCGGTGCTCGAGCACGACCCGCAGGTGCTCTCGCGCGGATTCGTCTGGTACGAGCTTGCCCCGGAGCCGCTCATGACCGGCTACTATTCGCCGGAGGTGGAGGCCGCGCTCAAGCCGTCCGGCGAATACGAATACCCCATCTACGGCAAGCCGGACGACCTGCGCACCCTGAAGCTGGGCGATTTCCATCCCCGCTGGGAGGGACAGCGGCTGGCCTACCGCATGGAGGACGGCCGCCCGGTGCCGTACTACGACCGCGAGGCCATCGACCTGGGGGGCGCGCTCAAGGGCCGGGACCTGGAGTTGGCCTGGGCCAAGCATCCCTGGGACATCTATCACCTGCAGGTGCAGGGCTCCGGCTTCCTGCGCCTGCCGGACGGCTCCCGCAAGCCCATCCTCTACGCGGGCAAGAACGGCCGCCAGTTCGACTCCTCCACGCACAAGCTGCTGGAGCGGGGCCTCATCGACCGGGGCCAGGTGCACCGCGACGGCATCCGCGACGCGCTGGACGCCATGGGGGAGGAGGCCATGCGCGAAATCCTGGCCGAGAACCCCTCCTACGTCTTTTTCCACCTGGCCGAGAAAATGCCCACGGGCAGCTTCGGCGCGCCGGTCACCCCCATGGTCTCCCTGGCCACCGACCCGGAGCTGCTGCCCCTGGGCTCGGTGCTGCCCTTCACCGTGGACCTGCCAACCGGCCCGGACATGCCGCGCCGGCGCGTCTTTTCCCTGGGGCTGGCGCAGGACACCGGCGGAGTCATCAAGGGCCGCCGCCTGGACTACTACATCGGCTCGGGCGAGCTGGCCGGATACCGCGCCTTCCGCATCAAGAACCCGGCCCGGACCTACCTGCTGGTCAGCAGGACGGCCGAGCCGCCAACCATTACCGAGGAACGATGACTTCCAAGGAAATAGCCGACCTGCTGACCCAAGCGGCCGACGCCCAGCTTGAAAATACCGCCGTGTGGCACCACATGGAACCCTCCGACGGCGAATGGGAGACTGGCGGGGGCCCGGGGCCGGAATTCCTGGGGCTGGCCATGCGCCAGCACTGGACCAACTTCCAACTGTGGCACGTGGAGGACGAGGCCCGCCGCACCGATGTGGACGACACGGTCATCGCCGACTGCAAGCGGCGCATCGACCGCCTCAACCAACAGCGCAACGACCTCATCGAGGCCATGGACGAGCGGCTGGTGATCCTCATGAACGACATCCTGCCCCCGGACGCGGCCCACCGGCACAACACCGAGACGCTGGGCAGCGTCATGGACCGCCTGTCCATCATCTCCCTGAAAATTTTTCACATGCGGGAGCAGACCGAGCGGACAGGCGTGAGCGAGGAACACCTGCGCTCCTGTCGGGAAAAGCTGGCCGTGCTGCAGGAGCAGCGCGGCGACCTGCTGGCCGCGGGCCGCGACCTAGTGGGGGAGTACGAGGCGGGGCGCAAGCGGCCCAAGGTCTACTTCCAGTTCAAGATGTACAACGACCCGACCCTCAACCCCGCCCTGTACGGCAAAGGTTGAGAAAGGGGCGTCCGGCGGGTATGACTGCCGGCACCGATATTTCAAGGAGTCCGTATGCCCGATTTTGAAGCGGTCATAGGGCTTGAGGTCCACGCGCAACTGCTGACGCGGACCAAGCTCTTCTGCGCCTGCTCCACACGTTTCGGCGAGGAGCCCAACAGCAACGTCTGCCCCGTCTGCTCCGGCATGCCCGGCGTGCTGCCCGTCATGAACGCCGGGGCAGTGGAATACGCCTGCAAGATGGGACTGGCCACGGATTGCACCATCAATCCCGTGTCCACCTTCGAGCGCAAGCAGTACTTCTACCCGGACCTGCCCAAGGCCTACCAGATCTCCCAGTACGCCGAGCCGCTGTGCGAGCACGGCCGGGTGGAGATCGAGGTGGAGGGGGAGCGCAAGACCATCGGCCTGACGCGCATCCACATGGAGGAGGACGCGGGCAAGCTCATCCACTCCCCGGGCGAGGGGGCCTCCTACGTGGACCTCAACCGCTGCGGCACCCCGCTCATCGAGATCGTCTCCGAGCCGGACATCCGCTCCTCGGAGGAGGCGGTGGCCTACCTCAAGGCCCTGCGCTCCATCTTGGTCTACCTGGGCATCTGCGACGGCAACATGGAGGAGGGGTCCTTCCGCTGCGACGCCAACGTCTCCATCCGCCCGCGCGGGCAGAAGGAGTTCGGCACCCGCACCGAGCTGAAGAACATCAACTCCTTCCGCAACGTTGGCAGGGCCATCGAGGCGGAGATAGCCCGCCACCAGGACTGCCTGGAGGACGGCGAGGAGATCGTGCAGGAAACCCGCCTCTACGACGCGGACAAGGACATCACCGTGTCCATGCGCGGCAAGGAGGAGGCGCACGACTACCGCTACTTCCCCGACCCGGACCTGCTGCCGGTGACGGTGGAGGAGTCGTGGCTGGAGCGCTGGCGGGGCGAACTGCCGGAGCTGCCCATGGCCAAGCGCGACCGCTTCAAGGAGCGGTACGGCCTCTCCGAGGAGGACGCCTCCCTGCTCACGGCGGAGCGCGACGTGGCCGAGTACTACGAGGCGGCCGTGGGCGTGTACGACGCGCCCAAGAAGATCGCCAACTGGGTCATGGGCGAGCTGCTGCGCGAGCTCAAGGACTGCGAGACGAGCCTGGCCGGGTGCAAGATGGAGCCAGCCCATCTGGCCGAGCTGGTCCGCATGGTGGAGAGCGACGAGATTTCCGGCAAGATCGGCAAGAAAATCTTGCCGGAGCTGTTCAGGACCGGCAAGACCCCGACCCAGGTGGTGGAGGAGCAGGGCCTGTCCCAGATCTCCGACACCAGCGAACTGGAGTCGGTGGTGGACGAGGTGCTGGCCGCCCACCCGGGCGAGGTGGAGCGCTACCAGGGCGGCGAGAAGAAGCTGACCGGCTTCTTCGTGGGCCAGATCATGAAGCGCACCAAGGGCCAGGCCAACCCCAAGCTGGTCAACCAGCTCATCGCCAAAAAATTGGGATAATCATGCTCAACGACCACATCCGCTTCGACGACGACAAGGACACCCTCTACCTGCTGGACCAGCGCTACCTGCCCTGCCGGGAGGAGTGGTTCCCGGTGACAGACCTGCGCACCACCATCGAGGCCCTGCAGGAAATGGTCATCCGGGGCGCCCCGGCCATCGGGGTCACGGCCGCCTTCGGCTGCTATCTCTGCGCCCGCGAGGTGCAGCGGGAGCACGGCGAGAACGAGGGCTGGGAGGACAAGCTGCGCGCCAAGCTGGCCGAGCTCAAGGAGGCCCGCCCCACGGCGGTCAACCTGCGCTGGGGCGTGGAGGAGATGGAGAAGTTCTGGGCCGGGCGGCCCGGCATCGGCCTGCCCTCCCTGTGCACCGCCTGGCTGGACCGCGCCAAGAACATGCAGGTGGAGGACGAGGAGATAAACCGCCGCATGGGCGCCAACGGCGCGGCCTTGCTGGAGGACGGCGACAAGGTCATGACCCACTGCAACGCCGGGGCCCTGGCCACGGCCGGGTGGGGCACGGCCATCGGCGTCGTCTATTCCGCGGTGGAGCAGGGCAAGAAGATTTCCGTGGTGGCCAACGAGACCCGTCCCTTCCTCCAGGGCGCGCGGCTTTCCGCCTACGAGCTGGGCAAGTGCGGCGTGGACGTCACCGTGGCCTGCGACAACGCCTGCGCCCTGCTCATGAAGAAGGGGCTGGTGGACAAGGTGGTGGTCGGCGCGGACCGCATCGCGGCCAACGGCGACGTGGCCAACAAGATCGGCACCTACGGGGTGGCGCTGCTGGCCAAGGAGTTCGGCATCCCCTTCTACGTGGCCGCCCCGGCCTCCACCCTGGACGCCCGCACCCCCACCGGCGACGACATCCCCATCGAGGAACGCACCCCCCGCGAGGTGACGCACCCCACGAACGAGTCCTGCATCGTTCCGGACAACTGCAAGGTGTACAACTTCGCCTTCGACGTCACGCCCAACGAACTGGTGACGGCCATCATCACCGATCGGGGCGTACTCAAGCCGCCCTACACCGAGTCAATCGCCAGGGCGCTCAAGCGCACCACCTAGCGCGGCCTAAAGAGGCGGCGGGACGGCTTCCGGCTTGATGCCGAAGCCATCCTGCCGTATCCCAGGGCATCGCCAGGGGCGCGCCCGCCCCTGAAAACGGAGGGATGGCCGAGCTGGTCGAAGGCGGCTGTCTTGAAAACAGCTGGCCCGCAAGGGCCCGGGGGTTCGAATCCCTCTCCCTCCGCCAGATTTTGAAATGACAAAGCCCCCGGCTCATTGAGCCGGGGGCTTTGTCGTCCAAGAGAGATGTTGTCGCTGTCTTCACGCCGCCTCGAACGGCTCGACCACCCCGCCGAAGCCAGTGCGCGCCCGGGCGCGGTAGAGGGCGTCGTCTTCGGGGTGGTTGGGGCGGGTGTGTTTGTCGTAGTCCACTTCCAGCAAAATGCAGCCGGGGTTGTAGATGATCTGGTCCTGGGCTGTGGCGATGGCGGAGAGTTCGGTGTCGCCGAAGTGGCGCTGGTAGCCGGGGAAGAAGAGGCAGTTGCGGTAGAGGCCTTGCACCCAGAAGCGCCGCGCCAGGCCGAAAACCGCCAGGGTGCCGTGGAAGCGGCCGTCGCTGAAGGGCAGCAGGGACTTGCCGCTCTTCTCCAGCATGTCCACCCCGCATTTCAGCCAGCCGTCGCCGGGAAAGACGTCCTGGGCCAGGTAGCCGAAATACTTGGACGACGACTTGGCGAAGATCAGGTTGGCCACCTTGGTGAAGCCGATGCGTTCGGTGTCGTCCACCAGCACCAGCAACCCCGGATGCAGCGCCCGCCTTTGCAGCACCGGCGCCAGCCGGTCCACCTGTTCCCGGTCGATGTGCGGCAGCACCAGCACGGTTGATTCATGCTCGAAGCGGGTTTCCCCGCCGATGTCCGTGACGTCGAGATAGACGGTTTCCAGCATGGCGTCCCCGGTTTTGGGTTTCTCCACGCCGATTGGGATACATGCCCTCGCGCGGGCTGGCAACGCGGGGTGGAAGGGCGACCCGGCGGCCAGCATCGCCCCATTCCTCTCGAAACGAAAAAGCCCCGGCTCCTGGCGGAACCGGGGCCGTTTAAGCGCGGGCCGCCGCCTACAGCATCCGCATGAAGGCCACCAGTGCGGCCTTTTCCTCTTTGGTCAGATCGACTCCGGTGACCAGGTTGAAGAACTCCACGGTGTCCTCCAGGGTCAGGAGGCGGCCGTCGTGCAGGTACGGCGGGGAGTCCTTGATGCCCCGCAGGGTGAAGGTCTTGATGGGACCGGTGGCGTGCACGAACTGGCCGTTGATCATGTCCTCCTTGTGGTAACGCTCCACCTTGAGGTCGTGCATGGTCTGGTCCATGTAGTAGGGCGCGGGGTGGCAGTCGCCGCACTTGCCCTTCTCGAAGAAGACCTTTTGCCCCTTCAGTTCCTGCTCGGTGGCCTTGTCCTCGTCCAGCTTGCCGAAGACGTTCAGCTTGGGCGCGGGCGGGAAGTCGAACATGTTCTGCATCTGTGCCATGAGGGCCACCTGGCTGGTGCGGTCGGGCAGGTGCACGCCCTTCTTCTGGGCGGTGACCTGGTCGCCGTCGAAGTAGGCGGTGCGCTGCTCGAACTCGGTGAAGTCCTCGATGGAGCGCAGGGACCGCTTGGAGCCGTGGATTTGCTGGGCGAACATGCCGCGCAGGCTGACCGTGTCCAGGCGCAGCCGGGCGATGTGCGGCCGGATGTCCGGGTTGAGGTGGAAGGCGGCGTTGGTGTGCCCATTGGTGTGGCAGTCCAGGCAGCTCACGCCCAGGCTGGGTTCGTCCGACTTGCGATCGTCCGTCTGGTTGAACTGCTGCTGCGGGAATGGGGTCAGCAGCAGGCGCAGCCCTTCCATCTGCACCGGGGTGAGGATGCCGTCCATGATGTCGTGGTAGTTCTTGATGGACAGCACCTTGCCCTGGGACACGTCGCCCAGGTCGGGGCGGGATTGCAGGTAGATGGGCGGCGGGAACTCGGGGATGAGGTGCTTGGGCAGGTCGAACTCCACGTCGAACCGCTCAAGGTCCCTGTGCTCCATTTCCTTGATGGCCTTGATGTGGTCCTCGGGGAAGACTTGGCCGCCGGTTTCGTGCTTGACGTGCGGCAGCGGCAGGAACCCCCGGGGGAAGAGGCCCTTCTCCTTGATCTCCGAGGGCTTCATGGAGGCCAGCTCGTCCCAGGTAACGCCGTCCGGCAGCTTGACTCGCACCCCCTGCTGCACGGGCTTGCGCCCGGCGGACATCATCACGTCCGAGGGGGTGTCGGAGAGGTCGTAGCGGCGCTCGAGCAGATTTTGCTGGCGCTGCATAAACTTGTCCTTCTCCTTGACGTCCTTGGCCCGGATTTCCTCGAACTCCGGGGTGACCACGTTGATGTAGGTCTTGTGGATGGGGTCCACGCCTTCGGGGATGCCCATGCGCTCGTTTTCGGTCATCTCGTGCTGCATGGCGCCGGACAATGCGGGGCCGCCGAGCAGCAGGGCGGACACGGCCAGGACGGCTGCGGCCAGGCCCAGTCGAGCGTTTCTCTTGCCTCGTATCATGCCAACCTCCTCGGGTTGCGGAAGCTCTCGCCCTGAGCGGGGAGCGGCGGAGGCGCTTCTGGTTCATTCCGCCGGAATATGGGCAATTCCATGCTGGCAACCGGTGGAGCGAGAAAAAAGACGGGACGCGCCCGACCGGTTCATGGGGGTTCGCCCATGAAGGCAACAGTAAGTGAACGGTGTTCCGTGCGGCAAGTATCGGGCCGGGGAAGTTCCGGGTAAATATCGGCGGACCGGCTGAAGGCGGTCTCGGGGAAACGGTACGATTCGTTGAGCATCCCGCCGTGGCGGCGGCTCACCATCGGGTACGGGGGTTGTACGGAGGGCGGGAGGGAGCGCCGTCCTGCCGCGTCCATTTCCTCCTTGCCCTAGCCCGGTCATTTTGTGCTACATATTCTGTTGCATAAGATCGTTTCCCCGGAAGCGGCCACGGCCGTTCGCGGAAGCGGAACCGAATCAGGAGAGACCGCATGCCAGATATCGCCAGGCTGCAAGGCATGGCCCGACTGCTCAGATACTGGATTCTGACCGCCACCACGCAGGCGGGTTCGGGGCACCCCACCTCGTCCCTTTCCGCAGTGGAACTCATGGCCGGGCTGCTGTGGGGGGAGAAGGGCGGCCGCCGCTTCTTCCGCTTCGATCCCGAGGAGCGCGACCATCCGGCCAATGACAGGCTCATCTTTTCCAAGGGCCACGCCTCACCGCTTTTCTACTCCCTGTGGGCCGGGGCGGGGCAGGTGGATGAGGATGAACTCATGACCTACCGCCATTTCGGCAGCCGCATGGAGGGCCATCCAACGTCCTCATTCCCCTTCACCGAGGCGGCCACCGGCTCGCTTGGGCAGGGGCTGGCCGTGGGCCTGGGCATGGCCCTGGACGCCAAGCGGGTGGACGGACTGCCCGCCAATGTTTTCGTGTTGCTGGGCGACAGCGAGATGGCGGAGGGATCGCAGTGGGAGGCCATGCAGCTCGCGGCCCACTACGGGCTGGACAACCTTGTGGGTGTGCTGGACGTCAACCGGCTGGGCCAGCGCGGCGAGACCATGCACGGGCACGACCTGGCCGTGTATGAGCGCAAGGTCGGCGCCTTCGGCTGGGAGGCGGTCGTCGTGGAGGACGGCCACGACCTGGAGCAGGTGGCCGACGCCTACGCCCGCGCCCTGGAGGCCGACCGCCCGGCCATGCTCATCGCCCGCACTGTCAAGGGCAAGGGAGTGGCCGAGGCCGAGGACAAGAACGGCTGGCACGGCAAGGCCCTGGACCAGGAAGCCTGCGACCGGGCCGTGGCCGACCTGGGCGAGGTGGACCGGGACCTGCGGCTGGAGCTTGCTCCCCCCGAATACCGCCGCCCGAACCGCCGCTCTCCCGGCGGGATCGAGCCGCCCGAGTATGGGATGGGCGACAAGGTGCCCACCCGCAAGGCTTACGGCAACGCCCTCAAGCGCATTTTCCCCGCCCACCCGGAGATGGTGGTGCTGGACGGCGAGGTGAGTAACTCCACCAAGGCGGCCGCCTTCAAGGAAGCCCATCCGGAGCGCTTCTTCGAGATGTTCATCGCGGAGCAGGCCATGGCCGGGGCCGCCCTTGGTTTCGCCGCCAAGGGCAAGCGGCCCTTCGCCTCCACCTTCGCCGCCTTCTGGTCGCGGGCCAGCGATTTTATCCGCATGGCCCAGTATTCGGAGCCGTCCATGGTTTTCTGCGGCTCCCACGCCGGGGTGTCCATCGGCGAGGACGGGCCGTCCCAGATGGGGCTGGAGGACATGGCCTTCTTCCGAACTTTGCTTGGTTCTGCCGTGCTCTACCCCTCGGACGCCATGTCCTGCGAGCGGCTGGTGGAGGAGGCGGCCGGTTTTGAGGGCATGGCCTACATCCGCACCACGCGCGGCGGCACGCCGGTCATCTACGGACCGGAGGAAACTTTTCCCATAGGCGGCTGCAAGGTGCTGCGCCGCACCGCCGCGGACAAGGCCGCCCTGGTGGCCGCCGGGGTGACGCTGCACGAGGCCCTGGACGCGGCCGCCGAACTGGCGGAGGAGGGGATTTCCGTGCGGGTCATCGACCTGTACTCAGTCAAGCCCGTCGACCGGGACACCCTGCTGGAGACGGCCGGGGAGGTCGGGGCGATCATCACCATCGAGGACCATTACGCCGCCGGCGGGCTGGGCGAGGCGGTGCTCTCCGCCCTGGCCGGGCATCCCTGCCCGGTGCATTCGCTGGCGGTGACCAAAAAGGCGCGCAGCGGCCCCTCGCGGGAGCAGCTGGAGCACCAGGGGCTGTCCAAGGACGCCATCATCCGGAAAGTAAAGGAGGTCGCATGAGGCCGGAAGGACTGACAACGCAGATATTCGTGGACGGAGGCGACCCGGAGGAGACCCGCCGGGTGAAGGACAAACTGGGCTTTCTGGACGGCCAGACCACCAACCCCAGTTTCGTGGCCAAGAACCCGGAGGCCAAAAAGCGGCTGGAGAAAGGCGAGCGGTTCAGCGAGAAGGAACTGCTGGCCTTCTACCGCGACACCATCGTCAAGGAAATCGAGAAGGTCATCCCCGGCCGCTCCATCTCCATCGAGGTGCACGCCGACGACTCCACCCCGGCCGAGCGCATGCTGGAGCAGGCCAGGGAGATGGCCACCTGGACGCCCAACGCCCAAATCAAGTTCCCCACCACCACCACGGGCATCGAGGCGGCCGTGCGGGCGCTGCAGGAGGACATCCCCGTGAACATGACCCTGTGCTTCCAGCAGGCCCAGGCCGCCGCGGTGCATTCCGCCACGCGCGGGGCCAAGAAGGGGGACGTGTTCGTCTCGCCCTTTGTGGGGCGGCTGTACGACCGGGGCGAGAACGGCATGGACCTCATCGCCAACATCCGCCGCATGTACAACAAGGTGGACAGCCACGTGCTGCTGCTGGCCGCCAGCCTGCGCGACCTGGACCAGCTGCTGCAGTCCATCCTGCTGGGCGCGGATATCGCCACCTGCAAGCCGGAGACGCTCATGCAGTGGGCGGACGAAGGCATGCACATGCCTCCCCAGGATTTTTCCGTGGCCTATGAGGGGGCCAAGGCCATCCCCTACCAACACCTGGACCCGGAAAAGGACTGGCGGAGCTTCGACCTGAGCCACCCCAAGCTGGACGAAGGGCTGGAGAAGTTCAGCGCCGACTGGACCAAGCTGCTGAAATAGCCTGGACTCTTGCCGAGAACGAAAAAGGGGGCGCGGTTCAACCGCGCCCCCTTTTTCGTTGGCGGGAACGGCCGCGCCAAAAGGGATACCCCCTTTATCCCTTTTCCGTCCCCTTGGTCTCGACCGGGTTTCCTTTAACGGTGGCATGAGTGAAAAACTCTGGAGTTCCCATGACCCGAGGGACGGCTCTCATTCTCGTCTACATCCTTCTGGCTGTTCTGCCCGCCACCCTGGCCGTCTTTCTGGTGGAGCAGCCCTATCCCATCTTCCTGCGGGAGCTCGCCAAGATGCTGGCCCTGACCGGGGCGGCCATCCTCATGCTGCAACCCGTGCTGGCGGCCCGATTCCACTTTATCGAGCGGCCCTTCGGCCTGGACATGGTGCTGCGTTTCCACCGCAACATGGCCGTTCTGGCGCTGGCCATGCTGCTGGCGCATCCGGTGCTCATCGCCCTCAGCGGGGCTGGCTGGCGGCTGCTCTATTCCCTGGACCTGCCCTGGTACATCTGGACCGGCAAGATCGCGCTGGCCCTCCTGGTCCTCAACGGCTTGGCCAGCCTGCTTTTTTCCCGGCTGCCCCTGTCCTGGGAGAACTGGCGGCTTGTCCACGATCTTCTGGGCCCGGCCATCCTGCTGCTCGTCGTGCTGCACGCCCCCATCCTGGGCGCGGATTTCAACGAAACGCCCCAACAGGCCGTTGCCTGGCTCGTTTTCCTGACCGCGGCCGGGGTGTTCGTTTGGCACCGGTTCGTCCGGCCTTCCAGGCTGCGGTCCAGGCCGTGGAGCGTGACCTCGGTCACCGAGGAGACGCCGGACGTCTACACCGTGGAAGTATCCCCGCCCAATGGGGATGCTCCCCAGCCCCACGATCCCGGCCAGTTCCAGTTCGTCACCTTCCTGCGCGACCGTGGGCTGCCGCGCGAGGAACACCACTGGACAATCTCCTCCTCCCCGGAACGCCCCAACGCCCGCGCCTGCACCATCAAGAAGTCCGGGGACTTCACCGCCACCATCGACCAGATCCGCATCGGCGACAAGGCCATGGTGCACGGCCCCTTCGGCCGTTTCTCCCACGTCCATCACCAGGGGGAGAAGCTGGCCTTCGTGGCGGGCGGCATCGGCATCACGCCGCTGATGTCCATGCTGCGGGCCATGCGCGACCGGGGGGAGCGGCGGGACGTGGTGCTGCTCTACGCCAACAAGACCCTGCATGACGCGGTGTTCGCCGAGGAACTGGCGGCCATGGCCGGGGATGGACAGCAGCCCAGCCTGGAGTTGGTTCATGTCCTCTCCCGTCCCGACAAGGGGTGGGATGGTGAAAGCGGCCGCATCGATGCCGACATGCTCCGGCGGCGGGTGACTGACCATGCCGAGCGGCGCTGGTTCCTGTGCGGCCCCAAGGGGATGGTGGACGCGTTCGTTCCCGCGTTGCGCGCCATGGGCGTGCCGGATAGCAACATGCATCGAGAAATATTCACCTTCCTGGACTGACGGAGGCCGCCATGCGCAGCACCCTGCTCAAACGCACGTCCATTTTGACCGCCCTGGTCCTTGTCGTCTGGTGCCTTGTCCTGGCCCTGATCCGGGCTGGGTGAGGAGTACATGGAAATGAACCAAGCAACCTTCAAACCATTGGAGAGGCCGAAATGAAAATCACCCCAACCCGCCTGACCGCGTTGACGGCGCTGTTTCTGGCGATCCCCCTGCTCATGGGCATGTTCCACGGCGACCATGATAAAGACCTCATGCGCGAACTGGAACAGGGACGGGCCTACACCGCCTGGGAACTGTGGCCGGGAACCGAAAAGATGTACGAGGGGCAGCATCCGCACGGCGCGTATCTGACCACCTACGTCAACGACACCGCCATGCAGGCCATCAAGCGCATGGACGTCCCGCTGCCCGCAGGCTCCATCATCGTCAAGGAGAACTACAACAAGGACAAGAAGCTCATGGCTGTGACCGCCATGGAGAAGATGGACGGCTTCGCCCCGGACTCCGGCGACTGGTATTACATCAAGTACACCTCGGACGGGGAAATCCAGGCCTCCGGCGACGTGGAGTCCTGCCGCACCTGCCACGCCCAGGCCTCGCACCACGACTACCTTTTCTCCTTCGGCAAGATGGACATGAAAGAAATGAGTCACGACCAAATGGAGCACATGAAGGACAAGGGCGAAGAGATGCGGGAGGACATGATGGAGGTCAACGGCTTGGAGGAGTAGAGTCCGGAGTAAGCCGCGCATGATTGTCGGGCCGTGGGAATTCCCCACGGCCCGTTTTCATTGCGCCTCAGCCAGCCGCTTCCATCCTGGCTCGCAACCCGTGCAGAATTCGCTCAGCCTCGTCGTTTCCTTCGCCTTCATCGGCCAGGTGGCTGGATTCCAAGGCCGGGCCCAGGCGCAGGCTGACCTTGGCGGGCCGGATGAGCGCCGAGCCGGGCGGCATGGCCTGGTGCGTGCCGTGGATGCGTGCCGGGACCACCCGGGCGGGCTGGGCGGCCAGGATGCGGCCCAGTCCGGGCTGGAAGGGCTGCAGGCTGCCGTCGCGCGAGCGGATGCCCTCGGGGAACCAGACCAGGGCGCGGCCCCGGGCCAGCACACCCGCGCCCAATGCCAGGCTGACGCCGGGGCGGCGTGCCGGGTCCACGGGAAAGGTCTGCCCGGCCCGGGAAACGAAGCCGAATACCGGATTGGCGAAGGCCGCCCCGGTCCAGCCAGCGAAGTGGGTCCGCCGCAGTAGGGAAAATGGCAGGGCGGCGTCCAGCACGAAGGCGTCAAGGTAGCTGAGGTGGTTGGAGGCGATGACCAGCGGCCCCGAATCCGTGGGCAGGTTCTCCAGCCCTTTGACCTCCAGCCGGAAATAGGCCGTGAAGGCCGCCCGCAGCAGGCCGCGCCCGGCGCGGTGGAATCCCCGCTGCAATCCGTTGGCTGGCTGTATCCAGGCCAGTTCTTCCTCCGTGAGGTACTCAAGCGGCTCCCGCACCGGGTCCGCGCCGCGTCCCCCGCCTTTGGCGGAGGCCACTTCGCGCAACAGGTCGCGCACGGTCTCGAGCCGGGCGATGGCGTCCTCGTCCAGGCTGGTTCCGGTGCGCTGGGACAATTCCAGGGACAGGTCCAGCCAGGCCAGGGAGTCCAGCCCCAGTTCCCCGGCCAGGTCGGAGTCAGGGCGCAGGCCGCGCTTGGGGAATCGTTCGGCCAGCAGGTCCCAGGCGGCCCTGGCGCGGCCGTCCTCCAGCAATTCTCTGTCGGCCGGGTCCATGTCCGCGGGGTCCATGGGCGTCAGATCGGCCCCGGCGTCCTCCCGCCCGGCCTCCTCGAACCGTTCTTCCAGCTTGTGCCGCCGTATCTTGCCCAGCCGGGTGCGCTCCAGGGGGCGGGTGGTGACGCGGTACTCCGTGGGCCGGTGGTGGGAGGGCAGGTCGCGGGCGGCTTCCTGGGCCGAACTGCGGGCGATCTTCTCCAGGTCGGGGTCGCCGCCCTGGCGGATGGCGGGCGCGTCCGCCACCAGCAGCGCCTTGATGGCCCCTTCGTGCTCCAGGACGCCTGATTCCTTGATGAGGCGGTGACGGTCCAAAGCGGCCTCCACCGTCTCCGGCTGCACGTTCTCCCCGCCCGGCGTGACCAGCAGGGTGGAGGCCCGACCGGCAAGCGACAGCCAGCCGTCCTCCAGGCGTCCCAGGTCGCCGGTGCGGTACCAGCCGTCCCCGGTGAACGCCTCGCGCGTTTTGTCCGGCAGGTTGCGGTACCCGGAGAACACCCCCGGCCCTTTGGCCTGCACCTCGCCAGCGCCCTTCGGGGCGTCCGGCGCGCGGCCGATGCGCAGGGAGGTTTCCTCCAGGGGGCGGCCCACGGTGCGGAAGCGCCCCGCGCCCGGCGGGATGACGGTCAGGATGGGCGAGGTCTCGGTCAGGCCGTAGCCCACCACCACCTTCCAGCCCAGCCCCTCCAGCCGCCAGGCGGTTTCCTCCTCCAGCGGCGCGCCGCCCGAGGCGGCGATGGAAACGCCGGGGCCGATGCGCCGGTGCAGGGGGTAGAGCAGGGCCTTGCCCAGGCGCGGGCCGCCAGCCCGGCGCACGCGGGTGGAGAGGGACCACGCCCCGCGCAGCAGCCAGCCCACGGGAAAGGGCATGGCCGCCAGCCGGGAGTCCAGCCCGGAGAGCAGGGCCTGGTAGAGCCGGGGCACGCCGATGATGATGTTGGCCCCGCCCTCGCGCACGGCCCGCACCACCTCCTGCCCGGTCAGCCCGCCGGGCAGGATGACCGGTAGCCCCAGGGCCAGCGGGGTGAACACCCCCACCACGAAAGGATAGACGTGGTGCAGGGGCAGGGGCAGCAGCATGCGCAGGCCGGGCCGCACAAGCTGGGCCCGGATGAGGGCGCGCTGCTGGTAGGCGAGGTTGGCGTGGGTCAGCGGCACCCCTTTGGGCGGGCCGGTGGTGCCGGAAGTGTAGAAGAGGGCGGCCGTGTCCCCGGGCGAGACGCGGGGCAGGTCGCGCTCCGCCTCGCCGTCCCGCTCAAGCTCGGCCCAGGAGCCCTCGCCGCCGGTGTCCGTGCGCAGCGTTTCCGCCTCCGGCGCGGGGTCCAGGTCGGCCACGCGGGCGGCCTGGTCCTTGTTGGCCAGGATGAGGGAGGGCGCTCCGTCGCGCAGCACGTGGACCAGGGTGTCGCCGGAAAGCTGCGGGTCCACGGGCATGGCCACCGCCCCGCACAGCGTGGCCGCCAGGACCAGCAGCACCGTCTCGGGCGCGTTGTCCGCGAACAGGGCCAGCCTGTCGCCGGGCCCCATTCCCCGCGCGGCCAGTCCCCGGGCCAGCTTCTCGGCCCGTTGGAGGCCCTTGGCGCAGGACAGGGCGTTCTTGCCGTCCCGGTCGAACCAGACCAGCATGTCCCGCTCCCTGGCCTCGCCCAGGGCGCGCACAAGCTCCGGCAGCGTCTCGAAATCACGGCTCACGGGGCACCTCCATCCCGCAGGGTACGGCAAAACGGGCGGCGCGTACAGGAGGGCGCGGAAATACGGCTAGAGGTACTTGTCCAGCCGTTCGCGGTAGTAGTCCAGGGTGCGGGAGAGGCCTTCCTTGAGGTCCACCCTGGGCTCCCAGCCAAGCTCGTCGCGAATCCTCTCGAAGCTGGAGTAGTAGTCGCCGATGTCGATGCGCTTGCGCTCGGGCGGAAACTCCTTGATGGCGTACTCCGCACCGGAAAGCTCCGCCAGCATGTCCGCCAGCTCCCGCAGGCTGACCACGGGCTGCCCGCCCAGGTTGTAGACCTGTCCCCGCGCCTCGTCGCGCACGGCGCACAGCAGCATGGCCTCCACGCAGTCGTCCACGTAGGTGAAGTCGCGCAACTGCTCCCCGCCCCACACCTCGAAGGGCTTGCCCTCCAGGGCCAGGCGGATCCAGATGCCCACGAAGGTCTGCCGGGCGTCCTTGACCCGCATGCCGGGGCCGAAGGTGTTGGTCAGCCGCAAGGCGCAGGCCGGGATGTCGTACACGTTATTGTAGAGGATGTGGTACCATTCCCCGGCCATCTTGTTCACGCCGTTGACGTCCGTTGGGCGCAGGAGGTGCTTTTCGTCCACCGGCAGGTAGTCCGGGCGGCCGTATATCTGCCTGGTGGAGGCGAAGACCAGCCGCACCGAGGGATTGGCCCGGCGGCAGGCCTCCAGGATGGCCAGCTGGGCGCGGCAGTTGATGTCGAGGTCGGTGAAGGGGTCGGTCATGGAGTCCAGGTGGGAGGTCTGCCCGGCCAGGTTGAAGAGGTAGTCCTGCCCCTGCACCAGGTACTCCATGGCGTGCTCGTCGCGAACGTCGGCGATGTTCAGCCGCACCATCTCGCCCAGATCCTCGATGTTGGCCAGGTTGCCGCCGTACTCCGGAATGAGGCTGTCCACCAGGGTGACGTACGCACCCAGCCCGGCCAGCCGCCTGGCCAGGTTGGAGCCAATGAACCCCGCGCCGCCGGTGACCAGCACCCGCTTGCCCTGGAAATAAGGCCCGTATTCCATGCGTTCTCCTTTCCCCTTGCGCTCGGCCGGTCTTTCGGGTAGCCAGACCGACCCCGCTTGCTCTACACTTGCTTGCCCGCAAAGGCAAAGGACCCAAGATACCATGCCAGCCACAGTGGCCATAGTCGGACGCCCCAACGTGGGCAAGTCCACCCTCTTCAACCGCCTGCTGCGCCGCAGTGCGGCCATCACCCACGACCGCGCCGGGGTGACGCGCGACCGCCTGGCCTCCCTGGCCCGCCTGGAGGACCGCGAGGTGCTCTTCATCGACACCGGCGGCCTGGAGATGGAGGGCGGCGACGAGATCGACCAGGGCATCATGGCCCAGGCGCGCGAGGCCGTGACCGAGGCCCAGGCCATCCTCCTTGTGGTGGATGGCCGAGAGGGCCTGACAGGCCTGGACGAGCGGGTGGCCGAGCACATCCGCTCCTCCGGCAAGCCCACCCTCATTGCGGTGAACAAGGTGGACGGCCCGGAGAAGGAAGCCGAGCTGACCGCCGAGTTCCACGCCCTTGGCTTCGAACTGGCCCCGGTCTCCGCGGCCCACGGCTACGGCATGCGCGACCTGCGTTTCCGCCTGGTCAACGAGCTGCTGGCGGACATTCCCGGGGAAAAGGAGCCCGAGTACGAGCAGGGGCTCCGCCTAGCCATGCTGGGCCGCCCCAACGCGGGCAAGTCCAGCCTCATCAACCGCCTGGTGGGGGCCGACCGCCTCCTCGTCTCCGACCAGGCGGGCACCACCCGCGACGCCGTGGACGCCACGCTGGTGCGGGGGGAGAAACGGTACACCTTCGTGGACACGGCCGGGGTGCGCCGCCGCGCCAAGGTCACCGATTCCCTTGAGCGGTTCTCGGTCATGCGGGCGCTCAAGAGCGCCGCCCGGGCGAACGTTTCCGTGCTGGTGCTGGACGCCGGGCAGAGCTTCTCCCAGCAGGACAAGAAGCTGCTGGCCTATCTGGAGAAGGAGAAGGTTCCCCTGATCATGGCCGTGAACAAGACCGACCTGGTGCCCAAAAAGGAGCGCAAGCGATTCGAGCGGGCCGTGCGCGAGGAGTTGCGCATCGCCTCCCACGTGCCGGTGGTATTCACCTCCGCCCTGTCCGGCGAGGGGGTGGACCGCATCCTGCCCATGGCCGAGAAGATCATGGAGGAGACACGCATCCGCATCTCCACGGGTAAGCTGAACCGGGTCATGCACGAGGTGCTGACCCGCCACCAGCCGCCGCAGGTCAAGTACCGCCGGGCCAAGTTCTACTACCTGACCCAGACGGAGACCGAGCCGCCCACCTTCGTCTTCTTCGTCAACCAGCCCTCCCTGGTGAAGGAGTCCTACAAGCGGTACGTGGAGAACCAGCTCCGCAAGCAGTTCAACATCCCCCACGCGCCCATGCGCATCCACTACCGGGCCAGCCGCGACTCGCAGCAGAAATGGGGCTGAGCCTTGCCTTGACAGCCAAGGCGGTGCAAATTAGAGGGACTGTTCCTTCGTTCCGGGCAGGGGCGGATCGACATACGGAGAGATGGCCGAGTTAGGCTGAAGGCGCACGCCTGCTAAGCGTGTAACGGTTTACACCGTTCGAGGGTTCAAATCCCTCTCTCTCCGCCATTTTCCAGGGCCGGTTCCCGCACGGGAGCCGGCCCTTTCTCATTCCCTCTCCTTCTTTTCTTTTTCCCCATGGCACCCCCGGGCCGGGCGTGGTAGAGTTCGATATGTCCATACAAAGGAGCGCAGCCATGATTCGACGTTACCTCTCGTCCGCACTCGTCCTTGTGGTTCTGTTGCTGGCCGCCAGCGCCTGGGCGGGGTGGATGGACAAGCTCAAGGAGGCTGGCGAGGAAACCGGGCTCATCGAGAGCGCGGGACTGTCCACCGAGGAGACCGTGGAGGGGCTGAAGGAGGCCCTGCGGGTGGGAGTGGACAGGGCCGTGGGCTTTCTGGGGCAGCCCGGCGGCTACCTCAACCACGAGGACGTGCGCATCCCCATGCCGGACAGCCTGCAGAGCGCGGCCGACGTGGCCCGCACCATGGGCAAGGACGAGGTGGTGGACGAGTTCGTGGTGAGCATGAACCAGGCGGCCGAACGGGCCGTGCCCGAGGCGGTGGACGTCTTCACCGACGCCATCAAGCAGATGACCTTCGACGACGCCAAGAAGATTCTCAAAGGACCGGACGACGCGGCCACGCGCTACTTCGAGCGCACCTCCAGCGACGACTTGACCGCCCGCTTCCTGCCCATCGTGGACGAGGCCACGGATGAGGTGGGCGTGACGCGCAAGTACAAGAACTTCACTGAGAGCCTGGGCCCGGCCACCAGCCTCATGGACATGAAGGCCCTGGACCTGGACGGGTACGTCACGGAGAAGGGGCTGGACGGGCTGTTCCTGACCCTGGCCCGCGAGGAGAAGAAAATCCGCGAAAACCCGGCCGCCCGCACCACGGAGATTCTGAAGAAGGTCTTCGGCTCCAAGCAGTGAGCCGGTGTGGTCCGATTGGGGTAGGGGGATTGCGGGGCCGATTAAGCTAATATTCCGAAATTAATAGAACATCGGCAGTAATATGTTCTGAAAAATTGTGCGAAAAATGAGGACATCTGTGGATTAATGGGAAGTATACGTACAAATTAGTCAACGAATGATTTTGAGAGAAGCGTAGAGAGAAGCTTTTCAATCTCTTCATTTATCAATTTGTACTTGTTCAGGTGTCTTTGTTTCAAATTGTTTGAGTTCTTAATTAAGTCCCACGATCTTTTTATTTGGTCACAATTTTTTTCCTTGTTTTTGTTCAGTTCATCTAGTTTAGTCTTTTCTGATTGTATCGTGTCTTCAAGCCTCCCCATTTCAAATTTTAAAAAAGTAATTTGAGCAGTATATGCGTTCAACAGGTTTGCCTTGTCTTGTTGTTCCTTCTGTTCTTTTAGGGCAGTATATTGATCAATTTGGGCTTTGGTCGATTCTTTTAGTTCCTTTCCTTGTATCAAAACAGCTACTAATCCCAAGACAATTGCCAACGATGAGAACAATCCATCAATGATGGCAATTGAGTCGCCGAGTTCGCTTGTGCTCTCAGGAAGGGATAGCTCGCTGATATACTTAGTCGGCCCTGAAAAACATCTATGACACTGAAAAGAATTAACAAAGTGTAGCATTCAATGTATCATTCTCGACCAGGAACTGTAGTGATTCTGCAAGAAACCGGTCGCGCCGTCACCGGTTCGGGAGTGATGATGAAGGCCAAGCCAGCCAAAAGCGATCAGGGCAATTTCCTCTACGAGGACCTCATCGATCAGCTCAATCCCAAGGACCCGCTGCTCAAGCTTGCAGCGAACATCCCCTGGGAAAGGTTCGAGCAGGAGTTTTCTAGCCTCTATAGTGAGTATGGTCGTCCAGCAAAGCCCATCAGACTCATGGTCGGGCTCATGATCCTCAAGCAGCTTGAAAATCTGAGCGACGAGCGTGTCATTGAGGCTTGGGTCCGGAACCCCTACTATCAGGCCTTCTGCGGTGAGACGCATTTCCGGTGGAGGCTTCCTTGTGACCCCACGGACTTGGTTTATTTCCGCAAACGCATCGGCGAGGGTGGGGCGCGTTTGATCTTCGAGGTCTCGGTGGGTCTGCACGGCGACGACGCCATGGAGCGGGAGATCGCCGTGGACACCACGGTCCAGGAGAAGAACATCACCTTCCCCACTGACGTGAAGCTTCTGACCAAGGTCATCAAGCGATGCAGGGCCATCGCCGAGTTCGAAGGAATCAGCTTGCGCCGCAGTTTCCGCCGTGAATTGCCAGGCCTCCTGCGCCAGCGATTCAAGAGTCGCAAGATCATCAAACGCATTCGGACCATGGCTGGCGTCCTGATCCGCGAACTTGAGCGCAAACTGCCCAGGGATTCGTTGGCCAGGCACAGGGAAGCTATGCAGCTCTTCCGCCGGGTCCATGACCAGAAACGTACCGACAAGAACAAGATCTACAGCCTGCACGAACCGGACGTGCTTTGCATCGGCAAGGGCAAAGAGCACAAAAAGTACGAGTTCGGACGCAAGGCCTCCATCGCCTGGACCAAGACCACCGGTGTGATCGTAGGAGCCATGTCCTTCAAGGAGAACGTTTTCGACGGTCACACCCTGCCGGATGTTCTGGAGCAAGTTTCGCAAATCACGGAATCCTGCCCCGAGGCGGCCATCTGTGACCGGGGTTACAGGGGGCGCAAAAAAGTCGGTGACACGAGCATTCTGATTCCGGGCCGGCCGAAGAAAAGCGACACGCCCTACCAGAGACGAAAGGCCAGGCAACGTTTTCGCAGACGCGCTGGCATCGAGCCGGTGATCGGACATCTCAAACACGACTTCCGCATGGCCAAAAACTTCCTGAAAGGGGCCCTCGGTGATGCGATCAACCTGCTGATGGCCGCAGCCGCGTTCAACTTCAAGAAGTGGATGCGGGGACTGATATCCTGCCCCCAGTTTGAAACAGCCTTGATTTAAGTGGAAGTCCGTGGCTTCTCAACAGGCAGGAGGTTTGCCATGAAGCGACGGAAGTGGACCCCGGAGCAGAAGACTCGGGTCGTCCTCGAAGGCCTTCGAGGACGACCCGTGGGCGAAGTGTGCGCCGAGTACGCCATCTCGCAGAACCAGTACTACAAGTGGCGCGATCAATTCCTTGCCCAGGCGCACAAAGCGTTCGAGACCGAGCACGGCGCACAGCGTACGGCCAAGCTTGAGCGCGAGAACATGAAGCTCAAAAGCCTGATCGGTGAGTTGACCATTGAGCTAAAAAAAAGCGGGCCGTTCGGATGAAGCGTGGACCATATGCAAAGGTCGCCGAGCGCAACGCCGACCTCCTGGCCCGCATTCGCGGCATCAAGGCCGACCATCCGTTCTGGGGATACCGTCGGGTCTGGGCGTTTCTGCGCTTCGTGGACGGCGTAGTCGTCGGCAAAAATCGCGTCTACCGGCTCATGAGCGAGCATGACCTCACGGTGAAGCCCAACCTGCGACTCAAGGCCAAACGCAGGCCGACCGGCGTCAAGCCCCGGCCCACGCGACCCAACGAGTGGTGGGGTATCGACATGACCAAAATCAAGATTGACGGCTACGGCTGGCTGTACGTGGTCATTGTGCTTGATTGGCGCACCAAGAAGGTCGTCGGCCATTACGCCGGCGACCAGGCCAAGGCGTGGCATTGGCTCTCGGCGCTCAACGCGGCTGTCGGCAGGCAGTTCCCCGAAGGCGTGCGCGACGGCGGTCTTCATCTCATGGCCGACAACGGCTGCCAGCCGACCTCGGCGAGCTTCATGAAGGCTTGCCGCGTCATGGACATCAAACTCGCCTTCACCAGCTACAACAACCCAAAAGGCAATGCCGACACCGAGCGCTTCATGCGCACCATGAAGGAAGAGCTGGTCTGGATTAATGAATGGCGTAGCCCGACGGCCTTTTGCCAAGCCTTGGGCTCCTGGATCGAAGAATACAACCAAGGCTACCTGCACTCGGCGCTGGGGTATAAAACCCCGGTGACAACCGAGCAGGAACTGATCAACTCGCGGACTCTCTTAAAAAAGGCTTGCTAAACCGGGGGCAGTACACTGAAGCACTTTTTGTCTCTTTTCGCCCCTTGGCTCTGCTTCGGAACCTGGAGTCGGGGCAGACTAAAGTACGCCTGATTCAATCTGAAAGGCCTTTTTCAGGACCGACTAATATAGTCGTTTTCATGATGAATAATAATTTCCTGTGCAAGTTTTGGCAAAGAGGTACATTTTCAGATCATAATTCAGATGTCAATATAGACATCATGCGGCTATGCTTTCCAGCCGGTCGGCGATGTCTCTGGCCGTGGCCATGGAGGAGGTGAAGGCCGGGGAGATGGCGTTGAGCACGTGCAGGGAGGTCTCGGCCTCCTCCATGACGAAGTCCATGACCAGTTCGTTGGTGCGTGTGTCCACCAGTTGCGGGCGGATGCCAAACTTGGCGCTGGGTTCGACGTCCTCCGGCCGCAGGGACGGCACCAGCTTCTGGGCATCCCGCAGGAAGAAGCGGGTGAGGTACTTGCGCGGTTCGGCCAGGGCCACGGCCCGGAAGCGGGGATTGACCGCGAACAGCCTGGCTTCCCTGGCCAGGATGGAGACCGCCTCCGCGCCGGGGCTGCCCCCGGCCTCCCGCGTCAGGCAGGGCAGGGCGGTGGGGCCCAAATAGACGTCCCCGTCCACCGAGCGGGTGAAGTGCACGCCCAGGAAGGGGTTGCGGATGTCCGGCACCGGGTAGATGGAGGAGCGGCAGAACTTTTCCCGCCCGGAGCGCAGCTTGCGGTAGGTGCCCTTGAAGGGCAGCACCCGGTACTCCCGCCCCGCGCCGAAGAGGTGGGCCAGCTTCTCCGCAAAGGCCCCGGCGCAGTTGATGAGAAGGTCGAACCCCACCAGCTCTCCGTCGGCCAAGCGCAGGCCGGTGTCCCCCCGCCTGTCCGCCACCCTGGCCCCGTGGCGGATGCGCCCGCCCATGGCCTGGATGTCTCCGGCCAGGCTGTGCAGGATGGCCTTGGGCGAAACCACGGCCGTTTCGCGGGAGTGCAGGGCCCGGTCCGTTGTCACGGCGTGGGGCTCCAGTTCGGCCAGCTCCGCCTCGTCGATGGCGGCCACGTCCGCGCCGCAGGCCAGGGCGCGGCGGTGCAGTTCGTCCAGCACGTCCAGCTCGGCCTCGCCGGAGGCCACGATGACCTTGCCGGATTCCTCCAGCGGCAGCCCTTTCTCCCGGCAATACCGCTTCATCAGCCGGTTGCCGCGCAGGCAGGTGGACGCCTTGCGGGAGTCCGGGGCGTAGTAGATGCCCGCGTGCAGCACCCCGGAGTTGCGGCCCGAGGCGTGGACGCCGAGGCCGCCCTCTTTTTCCAGGACCAGCACGTCCCGGCCCCTGCCGAGCAGTTCCCGCGCCAGGGTCAGCCCCAGGATTCCCCCGCCGACGATGACGATTTCCGAGTTGCTCATGACAGGTGTTTGCAGTACACCCGGCCGCCTCGTCCGTCGAGTCCCCCGGGCCGCCCGGCGCGGTGTCCGCGTTGACGCCCGTTCGGGCATGGGATAGACCCGGGCGAGTCCTTGAGGAATCGGGTCCGCCAGCATGCAAGTCGAACCGACAGATGTACCCGGCCTGTTGCGGATTACCCCACGGGTATTCCGCGACGAACGGGGCTTTTTCCTGGAAAGCTACAACGCCGAGGCCTTCGCCGAGGCGGGCGTGGACGCTCGCTTCGTGCAGGACAACCACGCCAAGAGCGCCCCGGCCGGAGTGCTGCGCGGTTTCCATTTCCAGGCTCCGCCCAACGACCAGGCCAAACTGGTCTGGGTGGTGCGCGGGGCTGTCTTCGACACGGTGGTGGACCTGCGGGAAGGGTCGCCCACTTTCGGCCAATGGCGCGGCTTCGTCCTCTCGGAAGAAAACTTCCTGCGGCTTTTCATTCCCCGCGGCTTCGCCCACGGCTACCTCACCCTGCGGCCGGACACCGAATTCATGTACAAGGTGGACGCCACCTACGCCCCGAAAAGCGAGGGCGGCCTGCGCTGGAACGACCCCGACCTGGCCGTGGACTGGCCACTGAGCGAGTTGCCGGACGACGGCCCCATCCTCTCGGAAAAGGACGAGGGACTGCCCCTGTGGCGGGAGTTCGAAACGCCCTTCGGGTTCGCGGGCTGAAGGCCCTGAACCCCGGACATTTTTCCATTTGGAATCCATGAACGAACAGCACGACACCTGCTCCCCCGGCTACGCCATCATCCTGGCAGGCGGTTCGGGAACCCGCCTGTGGCCCCTGTCCCGCACCCTCATGCCCAAGCAGCTCATGCCCCTGGGCGGCGACCTCTCGCTTTTGCAGCAGACCGCCGCCAGGACGCTGGAGGCCTTTCCCTCGGAGCGGGTGCTGGTGGTGACCAACGAGGAACACGTCTTCGAGGTGCGCAAGCAGCTGGCCGAAGTGGACTCCGGTCTGCCTGACAACGTGCTGGCGGAGCCGCTTGGCCGCAATACCCTGCCCGCGGTGCTTCTCGCCCTGACCAGGGTTGACGAGCCCGGCGCCCTGGCAGCTGTCTTTCCCTCGGACCATCTGGTGGGGGACAACGGCGGCTGGAAGCATGGTCTGGGGAAAGCCTTCGATCTGGCCGAAAAGGGCT
This sequence comes from Desulfohalovibrio reitneri, assembly GCF_000711295.1. Classification (NCBI taxonomy): domain Bacteria; kingdom Pseudomonadati; phylum Thermodesulfobacteriota; class Desulfovibrionia; order Desulfovibrionales; family Desulfovibrionaceae; genus Desulfohalovibrio; species Desulfohalovibrio reitneri. Next base: position 470,541 of record NZ_JOMJ01000004.1, read on the forward strand.
GGTTCGTCACCTTCGGCATCGAACCGAACACCCCGGAGACAGGGTACGGTTACATCCACCACGGCCGGGAGCTGGATGACGGGGCCTTCGAGGTGGAGGGCTTCCGCGAGAAACCGGACCTGGGCACGGCCAAGGAGTACTTGGCCTCGGGCGATTATTTCTGGAACTCCGGCATGTTCGTCTTCTCCAGGGAGACTTTTCTCGAGGCGGTCGCCGAGCACCAGCCGGAGCTGGCGGCGTGGTTCGAGTCCGTGGACCCTGCCAATCCCACCGAGGACTACGCCGCCCTGCCTGACATCAGCCTGGACTACGGCATAGCCGAGAAGATCGGCCGCCAGGCGGTGGTCAAGGCCCCGTTCAACTGGGACGACCTTGGCAACTGGGAGGCCATCTACCGCCTCTCGGACAAGGACGAGCAGGGCAACGCCACCAGCGGCGAGGTGCTGCAAAAGGGTTGCTCCGGCAGCATGCTCTTTTCCCGGGGCGGCATGCTGGCGGCCGTGGGCGTGGAGAACCTGATTGTCGTCCAGACGCGCGACGCCACCCTGGTCTGCTCCATGGACCAGGTGCAGCGCGTGCGCGAGGTGGTGGACGAACTCAAGGCGCGGGGCTCCCAGCTGGTGGAGGCGCACGTCACCGTGCACCGCCCCTGGGGCAGCTACACCGTGCTGGAGGAGCATCCCGGCTACAAGGTCAAGCGGCTGACCGTGCTGCCCGGCGCCAGGCTGTCCGAACAGATGCACCACCACCGCAGCGAGCACTGGGTGGTCATCCGGGGCACGGCCAAGGCCGAGGTGGACGGCGTGGAGCACCCGCTGGTGGAGAACCAGTCCATCGACATCCCCAAGGGCGGACGCCACCGGCTGTCCAATCCCGGGAAAATGGAGGTGGAGATCATCGAGGTGCAGTCCGGCCCGTACCTGGAAGAGGACGACATCGTCCGCTTCGACGACATCTACGGCCGCACCGGCAAGGACGATGGGGAGGGGGAAGGCGGGGCCTGAGACAGCGGCCCGGCTTTCCGACGGTGCGGATGTTTTTTTGGTTTCCGGCCGGAAAGAACTGCCTTTCCCTCCTTGCCAGGGGGGACAATGGGGAATAGAGCCGGGCGGGTAGGCGCGGGGACGCGAAACGGTCGCTGCCAGACCGGACGTTTCGCGCGACAGGGCCGCGCTTGACCTGCCAGGTCGCACCAGGGCGAATCCGACGATGAAGATTCTATTTCTCTCATTCTACTTTCCGCCGTTCACCGCGCCGGGCTCGGTCCGGGCGGGGAAGATGGCGGAGTATTTTCATCGTCGCGGCCACGACGTGCGGGTGGTTACGGTGAATTCCATTCCGCTGCGCCCATCCCTGTCCACGGACCTGCCCGAGGAGCGCTGCCTGCGTACGCCGTGGCTGGATGTCAACGCGCCCTACCATCTTTTTCGCCGGGATAGCGGCGCATCCGCCTCCGGCCCCGCGTTTGAGGGACGCGGTCTCCTGGGCCGCGTGGCCTCGGCCGGACTGGCCGCGTACAAGAAGCTGGTGCATTTTCCCGATGCCCAGGCAGGCTGGCTGCCGTGGCTTTTGAGCCGGGGCGGAGCGCTCATTGACTCCTTCCAGCCGGACTTGCTCTACGCCAGCTCTTCGCCGCCCACGTCGCTGCTGGCGGCCGCACGCCTGACCAGGGGCAGGAACCTGCCCTGGGTGGCGGAATACCGAGACCTGTGGACCGCCAGCCATTACCATGACCGCCCCTGGCCCCTGAGCGTCCTGGAGCGGCGCATGGAGGACCGCGCCGTGTCCACCGCCTCCGGGCTGGTCAGCGTGTCCGACGACCTCACCCGCTTTCTGGCGAATCGCTACGGCAAGCCGGCGGTGACGGTTATGAACGGTTTCAGCCGGGAGGACTACCCGGACCCCGCGCCCGAGGCCAGAGCCGGACCGGACACCCTGCGCATCGTCTACACCGGCATCATCTACCGCAACAAGCGCGACCCCTCGCCGCTGTTTGAGGCCATTAACCTGCTGGACGAAGACGAACGGAGCAGGGTGCGGGTGGATTTTTACGGCCACCGCCTGCCAGGGCTGCGGGAACTGGTCGAAAACCACGGACTGAACGGCCAGGTCTCCATCAACCAGCAGGTCTCCCACAGGGAGTCCCTGCGCATCCAGCGCGAGGCGGACGCGCTGCTGCTTTTGCTGTGGAATACCCCGGAGGAACGGGGCGTTTACACCTCCAAGCTGTTCGAGTACCTCGGCGCTCGCCGGCCCATTCTGCAAGTGGGACTGGAGCGGGGCGCGGCCGCGGACCTCATACGCGAGCGCGACGTGGGGGCGGTGAGTTCCGACCCCACGGCCATCGCGGACCTGCTGCGCGAGTGGCTGCACCGCAAGCGGGAGGGCGGCCTGCCGGACCTGCCTGAAGAGAAGGTGGCCGATTTTTCGCGGGAGAGCCAGTTCCACGTGCTGGAAGATTTTCTCGAGGGATTGCAGGGCTGATGCCCCAGGGCTTTTTGTCCAATACCTGTACTGGAAGCGAGGCCCGGGGGGTGTCCGGGGCCGTTCATCGCGATGCAGCGGCTGGGGACTGGCGGTCCCTGGCGCTGCTGCTTGCGCTGGCCCTGGGACTGCAGGTCCTCGTGACCCTGCCTGTGGGCCTCTCGGGTCTGCGTGTGGCGGCTTCCGACCTGGCGCTGCCGTTCGTGGCGGCAGCCTGCGCCACGTGGGCCTGGGCGTGGGGAAGGCCTTTGCCCCGCCTGGAAAGTCCGGCGATCTGGCGTTGGTTCATCGGCGCGGGGTGCGTGCTGACTCTTGGTCTGGTTATCTCCTGGTGGCGGCTGGATGAGTTGATCCCATGGGCGCTGTGGAACCGCTGGATCGGTTTCGGCGTGCTCGTGGTCTATTTTCTCGCCGGGGCCTGGATGGGCAACCTGTTCCAGCGGTCAACCCTGCGGAACGGCCTCCGCGTGCTTCTTCTCTTCGCGGCAGTTAGCGTGATTTGGTCCTCGGTGCCGTACGTGGCCTACATCTTGGAAATGAAGAATGGTCTTTTTAGAATGCAGGGTTGGCTGGTCAACCCAAACGCCTTCGGCTGCGCCCTGGCCTTCTTCGCCCTGCTGCATCTTGCTTTCCGGGGAAAGGAACGGCTGTTCCCCCGTTGGCTTGATTTCTCGGTTTCCGCCGTCCTGCTGACCGGCGTTGTCCTAAGCGGATCCAGGAGCGCCTGGCTTGGGCTGGCGGCCGGGGCGGTCTTCCTTCTCTGCGCGCGGTTTTCCGGCCGGATGCTGCTGCGGCTGGCCGTCTCGGGGCTGCTTGGCGGAATCCTGGTGCTGGGGCTGCACGTGGTTCCCAACATGGCGGGAAAACAGCAGCAGGATGATGACGCCGGCGGAAAGATGGGCATTTCCCGAAGCGACGGCAGGGCGGTCTACATCACCCGGGGCGGTATCGTTTTCGACGGCGGGGTGCGGCACAGGCTACGTCTCATGAGCAAGGCGATGAACTATTGGCGGAAAGCTCCGCTACTGGGCAATGGGCTGGGGTATTTTCTGGCCAGGGAGCGTCAAGGTCGGGACGACACCCCGAACACCCTGCACAACACAGCGCTTTGGCTGATCACTGAACTCGGGCTTGTGGGGCTGACGGTCTTTCTCGGTCTGTTCGTCCAGGTGGTGCGTGTGCTCCTGGCCAAGGGAAGGGAACCACCCAGCTTCGATTCCCATCTGGCGCTTGGCGCGGCCGCCGCCGTGGTGTGCATGGCCGCGGCCAGCGCAGGCACCGACCTGCTTTACCAGCGCCATTTGTGGTGGCTGGCCGGGCTGGCCCTGGCCGTTCCGGCCGCGAGGCTTTCCACCAGGCCGGAAATCGGCTAGTCGGCTGCCGAGGGGCGGATCGCAGGCCCCGCAGCGAGTCCGTACATGTTTCGCATAATGCGCTTCGCCCAGCAGCAGATCGCCGCCCTGCCTTTCGGCACCATGCCGGTGCTGCTCTGCACCATGGGGGCGCAAGCCCTGCTGCTGCTGGGCACGCCGCTTCTTACCCGTCTCTACACCCCGGCTGAATACGGCGGCTTCGCCATCTTCCTCTCCCTGACCGGCGTTCTGGGCGTGGCCTCCTGCCTGCGCCTGGAGCAGGCGGTCATGCTGCCCCGCTCTCCGCGAAGGCTTCGCGGCCTCACGGCCGCCTCGTCGGTCCTTTGCCTGGCCGTCGCTTGCCTGGTGCTGGCCGGGGTGGCGTTGCTGACTGTTGCTGCCGAGTGGCGAACCTGGTTTTGGCTACTGCCGGCCGGGGTGCTGCTGCGTGGGCTGACGCAACTGCTGCAAGTCATGGCCAATCGCCGCAGGCTGGTTCGCCTGATGGGCATTTCCCGCATGGGCATGGCTGTCGCAACCCTGGGGTCCCAGGCTGTGTTGGCCTTGACGGGGCTGGGCGCGATGGGCTTGGCGGGAGGGTATGTTGCAGGGCAGGCCCTCGGCGTCGGGGTGCTCTGCCTGGGGGTGGGCGGGGAACTCATCCGCGCCCTGGCGGCCTCGAACCGGCTCGGCATGCTGGCGGCGGTGCGGCGCTACCGCCGCTTCGCGCTCCTGGAGGCACCTGGCGCGCTTCTGAACGCCGCGGCCGTGGAGATCCCAGTCATCCTGGCGGCGGCCTTCTTCGGCGATTCCCAGGCCGGTCAATACGCCCTGGCCGCGCGCGCATCCACTTTCCCCGCGGGCCTGCTTTCCATGAGCGCCGGGCAGATGTTCTACCGCGAGGCGGTGGCGGACGTCAGGCGCATGGGGCGCATCGGCCAGCCTCTCTTCCGCATGGTGCGGTTCAGTCTTGTGGTCGGCGTTCCCGGCTATCTGCTGCTCGCCTTGCTGGCTCCGTGGCTGTTCGGCCCGGTCTTTGGGGCGGAATGGACCGAAGCGGGGCGGGTCACGGCAGTGCTGGCCCCGGCCTGTCTGCTGATGTTCGTGGCCGGTCCAGTATCCACCAGTTTCGCCGCTTTTGAGCGGCAGGACCTGCTGCTGCGCTACCATGGGGCGGCAGTACTGGTCGCCCTTGTTGGTTTCGGGGCGGGACAGTACATGGGCGGACTGCTTTGGGCCACGGCCCTGTTTTCCGCGTTCCAGGCCATGCGCTACGCGGCCATGCTGGTTTCCATCCGCAGTCTTAACCGAACCGGAGCGAACGAAGAAAGGAAAGTGGGATGAGCGGAGAGAAATCACAAGGGCAGGGGTGCCTGAAGCTTTTTTTCACCGACCCCGGGGGCGCGGCGCGTCCGGCCGCCTTTCTGGATCGCGACGGCGTGCTCAATGAGGACACCGGCTACGTGCACCGCCCCGAGGACTTCCAGTGGAAACCGGGGGCGCGGGAGGCGGTCCGCCTGCTCAACCAGCGCGGCTACTGGGTGCTGCTGGTGACCAACCAGTCCGGCATCGCCAGGGGGTATTACGGGCCTGAAGAATTGATCGAGTTAAGCCGCTGGATGCAGGATGAGCTGGCCGCGGCCGGGGCCCGCCTGGACGCTGTCTACGCCTGCCCGCACCACCCTGAAAAGGGCAGGGGAGACTATGGCCGGGTGTGTTCCTGCCGCAAACCGGGTCCAGGGCTTCTGCGGGAAGCGATGACCGATTATCCTATCGATCCCACGGGAAGCTTCCTGGTGGGGGACTCCGAGCGCGACCTTGAGGCGGCGCGAAACGCCGGAGTGGCGGGCTTCTTGTATGAAGGGGGGGACGTGGAGAGTCTTGTGCTGGCCTGCCTGTCAAGCGTATGACGGCCTTGCGCGCGGGACCGGTCAGGGGGCTGTTTTCGGCCAATATACCATACCGTTTTTTTTGGAAATACACCCTCGCCGCACAGCCTGTGAAAAATTTCCTAAGACCTTGACACCCTTTTCGCCTTGAGGATAAGAGGGTCCTGGTTTTACGCGGATGGACCTCCTGGATTTCACGTTCGACAACGAGGCGAGGGTATGGACCGTTCAAGACGATCTGAGCAGGGGGGAATCGCCTTCCTCCTCCTGGGGCTGTTGCTGGGCCTGGGATTCGGCTGGTTCGTCTTCCCGCAACTGCTGTTTAGCGAGGAGACGCAGCCGGTCCAATTCAGTCACCGTGTCCACATGGAAGATGTGGGCATGGCGTGCGACGAGTGCCACTATTACCGGGAGGACGGCTCCTTCAACGGGTACCCCTCCAACGAAGAGTGCGCCATGTGCCACTTCGCGCCCACTGGTGGCGACAGAGAGGCCGATAAGGCCATCGACCACTTCGTCACCGAGTACTACGAAAAAGGCGTCGAGGTGCCCTGGGTCACCTACCAGGAACAGCCAGACAATGTGTACTTCTCGCACATCGCCCATGACGGCTGGGACTGCGCCGAGTGCCACCCGGACATAGGCAACGCGGACGATTCCCCGAAGGCCTACCGCAATCGGCTGACCGGCTACACCAAGACCACCATGAAGATGTGGGAGTGCGAACGCTGCCACGCCCGTAGCGGCGTCAGCAACGCCTGCTACGTCTGCCACAAATAGGGGGCTGCACCATGAGCGTTACTCGCAGAGCCATCCTCTTCGCGCTGGGCGCTGGGGCGGGCGTGACCTTCAGCCCCCTTGCCTGGAAGCTGACCGACGACATCTCCATCTGGACCCAGAACTGGCCCTGGATCCCCCGCCTGCAATACGGCCCCATCGGAGAGAAACCCGCCCTGTCCAAGCTGATCCAGTCCGGCGCGCCCATCAAGGTGGCCACTGCCGGGGAGCGGCCCATTACGGTCAAGGGCAACCCCGACAATCCGCTTTCCAAGGGAAGCATTCCCTCGCTGCCCGCCTCCGAGGTGCAGATGCTCTACAAGCCCGCCCGCGTGCAGGGGCCGTTGAAAAAGAGCGGCGAGGGCTTCGAGTCCATCTCCTGGGACGAGGCGGAGAAGCTCCTGGCCGACAGGATGCGCAAGGCCGGGGCTTCCACGGCCATGATCTCCGGCGACGAAACCGGCACGGCCAACGAGGTCTTTTCCTCGGTGGTGCGCGGGTTGGGCTCGGACGACTACTACGTCATGCCCAGCGAGCATCACTTGGCGGCCGTGGCTTGGCACAGGCACATGGGAGGGCGGGGACACCCCGGCTTCGACATCGACAACGCCGACCACGTCCTCTTCCTGGGGCCCGACGCCCTGGAGTGCTGGGGCACCCCGACCCGCACCGCCAGCGCCTTTGAATCGAGCCATCCCACCGCGCACAAGCCCACCGCCGCGTGGGCCTACTGCGGTCCGGTCAAGAACCGCACCGCTTCGGTCTGCGATGCCTACCACCCCGCGCCTCCGGGAGCCGAGGCCGCCGTGGCCATGGGCATCGCCTATCATCTCATGGAGATGGGCCGCAGTGTGGACGCCCCCGACTTCGGCGCCTTCCGCTCCCTGGTCATGAGCAAGTTCACACCCAGCCAGGTGGAACGCTCCACCGGGGTCTCCGCCGACACCCTCAAGAAGGCCGCGCAGTCCCTGGCCCGCGCCCGCAGGCCCCTGGTGGTCATGGGCAGCGTCACCGGCCAAGGCGGCGAACCCGCGGCCTTCGTGGCCGGCATGGCCGTGAACCTGCTGCTCGGCAACCTGGGCAAGCCCGGCGGCCTGCGGCCTGTGCCGGAACAGCCCGCGGTGGTGCCCGGCGGCATGACCCGCTCCGAGTTGATGGCCACAGACGTGGTGGCTTGGCTGAAACGGGTGGGCAAGGGCGAGAAGCCCGCGCCGGAGTTGCTGCTGGTCTACGAGGCCAACCCCCGTTACGCCCTGCCCGAGGCCGAGGCCATGGGCGAGGCGCTGGACAAGGCGGGCTTCACCGTCAGCTTCTCCTCCTTCATGGACGAGACCGCGGCCAAGGCGGACCTCATTCTGCCCAACCCCATGTCCCTGGAGCGTCAGGACGACCTGATGACCCCTTACGGTTCGGCCTTCGCCTCCTACACCCTTGGCCGTCCCGTGACCGCTCCGGTGAAGGATGCCAAGCCGACCACCGACCTCTTCCTCTCCCTGGCCGGCAAGTTGGGGCAGAATCCCGGGTTCAAGGACTTCGCCGCCGTTCTCGCGGGCAGGGCCGAATCCCTGGGCGCCATGGGCGGCTACATCTCCGGCGGGAAAGACCCGGCCGAGGCCATCATGGCCGGTTCCCAGCCCTCCGGCGGCGATCTGGCCAAGGGGCTGGAAGCGGGAAGGGCCTGGCTGCACACGGCCCCGGTCGCCCAAACCGGCCTCTCCCTGGCGACTGACGTTCTGGCCGAGGGCGCGGCCTACACCAAACCCTCTGGCGGTTCGCTGGCCCTGGCTCCGCAGAAGCACCTCAACGTGGGCACCGGTTCCATGGCCATCCCCGGATTCAACCTGCCCACCCTCCGCGATGAAGAGTTGCAGAACGGCAAAATGGCCGTCTTCATGTGTTCGGAAACGGCCAAGCTGGCCGGCGTCACCAAGGGCGACCCCGTCACCCTGTCCAACGACGCCGGCTCCGTCAGCGGCTACGCGCTCATAGACGAAACGGTCATGCCCGGCGTGGTCTCCGCCCCCTTGGGCTTCGGCCACACCCACTGGGACGAGTTCTCCGCTGGCCGCGGCGACAACGTGAACAAGGTGCTCACGGTGTCGGAGGCCAACGGTCTGACCTCCTGGAACCGGGTGTCGGTCAAGGTTGCGAAAAGCTAAGCAAGGACAGGGCAGAACATGGCTACCAAACGAGACTTCTCCATCCTCTGGGGGATGGCCATCGACCTGGACAAATGCACCGGCTGCGGCGCCTGCGTGGTGGCCTGCCAAGTCGAGAACAACAACGCCCCCGACAAGAACAATCCCGACAAACTGCACACCACGCAGTGGCTGAGCGTTTACCGCCTGGAAAACGGCAAGAAGTTCCCCGACGCGGACGTTGCCTATCTTCCCAGGCCCTGCATGCAGTGCGGCAACCCCTCCTGTGTGCCGGTCTGTCCGGTCGTGGCCACGGAGAAGGGCGAGGAGGGAGGCATCGTCTCCCAGATCTACCCTCGCTGCATCGGCTGCCGGTACTGCGCGGCCGCTTGCCCCTACCACGTGCGGGTATTCAACTGGTTCGACCCAGTCTGGCCCGAGGGCATGGAAAAGACCCTCACGCCCTTCACCTCCACCCGGCCCCGCGGCGTGATCGAGAAGTGCCACTTCTGCCACCACCGCTGGAACATGGCCAGGGAGCAGGCGCGGGCCAACAACGAGGACCCCTACGAGTTGCCCGAGGATGCTTACCAGCCCGCCTGCGTGGAGCTCTGCCCCACCGGCGCCCTGGTCTTCGGCGACCTGAAGAACCCCGACCACAAGGTCCACAAGCTGGCCAAGAGCCCGCATGCCAAGCGGCTCCTGGAAAAGCTGGGCGGCGATCCCCAGGTCTACTACCTGAGCCGCCGCCAGTGGGTGCTGCAGCAGCTGGACAACCACCTGCCCGGTGAGGAAGCCCACGGGCACGGAAACACCAACGCCCATGGAGGAAGCCATGGCTAAGGCGCAGCCCATCGACCATCCACTGTTCCCCGAGGGGGCCGAGCGCTGCTCCCTCTTCCAGTTCGTGCTCTGGCTCGGCTTCTGGGGCGCGCTGTTCCTGGCCGGCGTCTATGCCGCCTACGTGGTGTTCGCCAACGGCCTGGGCGTGACCGGCCTGAACAACTACTTCGCCTTCGGGCTGTACATCACCTTCGATCTGGCGATCATCGCCTTGGGCGCGGGGGCCTTCTTCTCCGGCCTGTTGAAGTACATCCTCAAGGTGGACGAGCTGAAGAACATCATCAACCTGGCCGTCATAGGCGGTTTCTTCTGCTACTCGGGCGCCATGCTCATTCTGACCATGGAACTCGGCCAGCCGCTGCGCTCCTGGTTCGGCTTCTGGCACCCCAACGTCCACTCCATGCTTACGGAAGTCATCTTCTGCATCAGTTGCTACCTCCTGGTCCTGACCATCGAGGTACTGCCCATGGTCATGGAGCAGAAGCAGCTGAACAGGATTCCCTTCCTGCATCACTTCGCCCACAACATGCACGTGTTCATGCCGCTCTTCGCGGGCATCGGCGCGTTCCTGTCCACCTTCCACCAGGGCTCCCTGGGCGGCATGTACGGCGTCATGTTCGCCCGCCCCTTCGCCTTCCGCGAGGGTTTCTTCATCTGGCCGTGGACCTTCTTCCTCTTCGTCATGTCAGCCGCCGCCTCCGGGCCCTGCTTCACCCTGCTCATGTGCAAGATCATCGAGAAGCTTTCCGGGCGGAAAATGACCACCTGGAAGACCAAGCAGGTCTTCGGCAAGATCGCCGGAGCCATGCTCTCGCTGTATCTCTTCTTCAAGATTATGGACACCTTCGCCTGGGGCACCTGGACCCTGCCCTCCCTTGGGCAGACCTTCTCGGAGATGTTCTCCGGCCCGGCCATCTACGGCCTGTGGCAGTTCATCTTCGAGATCGGCGTCTTTGGCATCATCCCGGCGGTCATCCTGCTGTCCAAGCCGCTCAGGAACAACGAGCCGCTCTTCTGGACGGCCTGCATATTCAACTGCCTGGGCATCTCCTTGAATCGCTACGTCATGACCGTGCATTCCCTGGCCGCGCCGGTCATGCCCTTCGATACCTGGGAAATCTACGTGCCCGCCTGGACCGAGATACTGCCCTCCATCATGGTCATCGCCTACGGCGTCATCGTGGTCTCCCTGGCCTACCGCTATCTGCCCCTGTTCCCGCAGGAGAAGGAACTCAACTCCTAGGAACCACGGGCAAACCCTGTCCCTCCAGCCCGGCGGCCTCTGGCCGCCGGGCTTTTTTTGTTCCGGGGGGATGTGTGTCTTTGCTGAATAAGACCTGCCGCAAACCGGGCGTGTGGAACTGTTCGAGCCGAACTTTTAATCAGAAGGAGTGGTGGAGGACTTGCCTTGGCGCAGCTTAGGCCGAATCCCTCTCCTGCGAGTTGTCGCCGTGCGGAGTCCACACCCGGGAGCGGCGTGAAGAATACAGCCTGAGAGTCTCTACGCGCAAAGTTCCCCGGCTTTTCCTCAAGCCGGGTTGATCTGGCTGCGCCATCGGGGTGACCGCTCCACGGGACGAAGTCCGGGGGAAGTACATCCCACAGACGGTACAAGGCGAATGTTTGGATGCGTGAGCGAAAAAGAAGTTTCGTGATGAGGGAAGGGGAGAGTGACTTGCCCGGGGCCCGCCGGTTCAGCCCCTGGTGAAGGGCACCTTGCGGCGGGCGCAGCGGATTTCCGCGGACAGCAGACCGGCAAGGCAGACGGCCGCTGCGGCGAGGGCACCGGGCGCATTCCAGGCGGAAGCAAGGCTGCCGCAGAGGGCGGTCAGCAGGATGTAGAGGGAGCTGACCCGTCGGTGGGGCAGGCCGGAGCGCATCAGGCGCTGGTAGATGTGGCTGTGGTGGGCTCGGAAGATGTTTTCCAGGCGCAGGGTGCGCCGAATAAGGGTGTATACCGCGTCGCCATACAAGGGGAGCAGGGGGATGAGGTGGTGGGCCTGGAGGCTGCCATTGTCCAGTCCCAGAAGCAGGGCGCAGGCCAGCAGCAGTCCCAGTGGAGTGGAGCCCGCGTCGCCCATGAAAATCTTGGCAGGTGGCCAGTTCCAAAAGAGGAATCCGGCCAGGGCCGCCGCCAGGAACCACCACGCGGGCTGGCCGCACCACACGGCCAGGAAAGCGAAGCAGACGGCGCAGACCCCGCCCACAAAGCCGTCCATGCCGTCCATGAAATTGGTGAAGTTGATGAGGGCGGTGACGGCCACCACCAGTCCGGCCGCACCCGCCAGCAGCCAGGCCAGCGGCCAAGCGGCCCATTGCTGCGGCAGCCCCGCCCACCACAGCAGCCCGGCGCTGCACAGCACCTGCACCGCGTAGCGGGGGAGAGCCCCTAGTCCCTTGCGGTCGTCCAGATAGCCCGTTCCGGCCAGGGGGAGGCACAGCACGAGCAGCAGCCCGGGCGAGGCGCGGCCCAGATCGGGGAGCAGATACACCGAGGGCCAGGCGACGAGGAAGAAGGCGGCCAGGAATCCCAGCCCGCCCCCCGTGGGAGTGGCCCGGGTGTGGGAACTGCGGGCGTTGGGCTCGTCCAGCAGTCCCAGACCGTCAGCGTTGCGAAGCACCTTGCCGGTGAGGACGAGGGAGAGAAGAAACGCTGCCAGGGCGATCCCGGCGGTGGCCCAGCCCATGTCAGCCTCCGTGGCGGGGCGCGGCCTGGGGCCGCGGGGTGGTGTGAGAAGGAGCGGGCATGCGGCCCGCGTATCCCGGCTGGCCGAATGGATAGCCAAAGCGCGTGGGGCAGTCAAACGAAAGGGCAGTTTGGGAAAGGGTTTGGACTTCCCCCGGCGGAGAAGGTACAACCAAGAGGCCGAAAAGACCGGGTGATATGAGCGCCCGTTCCACAAACCGCCCCGGCCGGGCGTGACGCGAGCGACCGCATGGCCTCAGATTCAGAAACGCCAGTCACCAAGCGCTCACTCTACTCCTGGGTCAAGCAGAGCGACATGCGCCTGCAGATCCTTTTGCTGGTTGTCATCATCATCACCGTGGGAGCGCGGGTGCTTCCGCTTGAGCTGCAGAAGCTCATTATCAACCAGGCCATCTCCCAGCGCAAGATCGACCTGCTCTTCATGTACTGCGGCTACTACCTGGCGGCCGTGGTGCTCGCCGGCGGGCTGAAATACGTCATCAACATCATCCAAACCATGCTCGGCCAGCGGGCCCTGGCGCAGATTCGCCGCTCCCTGTACGCCCACGTGCTCACCCTTCCCCTGTCCTACTTCCGCAAGACGCAGGCGGGCATGGTTGTTTCCTCCCTGGTCACGGAAATCGCCCCGGCCGGCGAGTTCGTGGGCATGGCCCTGGCCGTGCCGGTGACAAACCTCCTGACGCTTTTCGCCTTCGCCGGATACCTGTTCTACCTCAACTGGGTCATGGCCTGCGTCACCCTGGCCATCTATCCCATCATCGTCATCATCGTGCCCAAGCTGCAGCGGCGCACCAACCGGGCCAACAAGAAGCGGGTGGACGCCACCCGCGAGATGTCCTCCAAAGTGGCCGAAGCGGTTACGGGCGTGCACGAAATCCACGCCAACGGCGCCTACTCCATCGAGAACGCCAAGTTCGGCGAACTGGTGGACAAGCTGATGCGCATCCGCATCGTCTGGAATCTCTACAAGCTCGGGGTCAAGGCGCTGAACAACTTCATCGTCAACCTCGCGCCCTTCGTGCTCTTCCTGGTGGGCGGCTACCTCATCATCCAGGGCCAGTTCAACCTGGGCGCGCTGGTGGCCTTCCTCTCGGCCCAGGAGAAGCTCTTCGAGCCCTGGAAGGAACTCATGGAGTTCTACCAAGTCTACCAGGACTCCACCGTGCGCTACTCCCGCACCATGGAGTACTTCGACTTCGCCCCGGAGCACCGGCTGGTGGTCGAGGGGCGCGACCCACTGCGGTTGGAACCCCGGGTCGAAATCGAGAACATGGGCTTCACCGTGGAGGGGAACATCCAGCTTCTGCGCAACATAAACCTGGAGCTGGGACCCGGGGAGCATCTTGCGCTGGTGGGCTTCTCCGGCAGCGGCAAGTCCACCCTGGCCCTGTGCCTTGGGCAACTCTACAAGTACACCACAGGCCACGTGAAGCTGGGCGGCGAGGAGGTGGCCGACCTGTCCAAACAGGACATTGTGGAAAACATCGGCTTCGTCTCCCAGGCGCCGTTCATTTTCACCGGCACAATTCGCGAGAATCTGCTCTACGCCTGCCGGGCCGCACTGCACGGGGCGGAGCCGGTGGAGGGCGGGAACATGCCCACCCTGGACGACCAGATCGCCGTGCTGCAGCAGTCGGGCATCTTCGTGGATGTGTTGCGCTTCGGCCTCAACGCGGTGCTGGACGACGACGGGCAGCACGACCTGCGCCAGCGCATCGTCCGGGTGCGGGCCAGCTTCCAGAAGGAGTTCGGGGACGATCTGGCCGAATACGTGGAGTTCTTCAACCCGGATTCCTACCTGCGCCACTCCAGCGTGGCCGCCAACCTCACCTTCGGCAGCCCCAACCTGGAGGAGTGGAGGACGGAGAACCTGCCGTCCAATCACAGGTTCCGCGAGTTTCTCGACGAAATGCAACTGACCAGGCCGCTTTTGACCCTGGGCGCGGAGATCACGCGCTCCACCGTGGACATCCTGGGCAACATGCCCAGGGACGCAGTTTTCTTCGAGCAAAGCCCCATCCCGGCGGACGAGTTCGAGGAGTACGTCGACCTGGCCCGCCGACTGGAGCAGCACAAGGTGGGCGAGCTGCGCCGGGAAGAACGGGAGAAGCTGCTGCGGCTGGCCCTCAATTTCATTCCCGGCCGTCACAAGATGGTCGGCTTGCCGCAGGTGCTCGAGGAGATGCTCCTGGAGGCCAGGAGCAGATTCCGCCGGCGCATCGAGAAGGACAACCCGGAGGCTTTCTCCTTCTACAGGGCCGACGAGTACATCTTCTCCCAGACAATCCTGGACAATATTCTCTTCGGCAAGGCCAAGAGCGAATCCCCGCAGGCGCAGGAGAAGATTTCCCAGTCCATCATCCAGCTCCTCATCGAGGAGGACCTGCTGGAGTCCATTGTGGGCATCGGACTGGAGTTCGACGTGGGAAGCAAGGGGGACAAGCTCTCCGGCGGCCAGCGCCAGAAGCTGGCCATCGCCCGTTGCTTCCTCAAGGACCCCAGGCTGCTTCTCATGGACGAGGCCACCAGCGCCTTGGACAACAAGTCCCAGACCAGGGTGCAAAACGTTCTGGAAAGCCACTTCCGGGGCCGCTCCACGCTCATTGCGGTGGTGCACCGCCTTGACATCATCAAGAACTACGACAAGGTGGCTGTAATGAAGGCGGGCAAGATCATAGAGATCGGGGGCTACCAGGAACTCATGGACAAGAAGGGGGCATTGCATGAGCTCGTCCACGGAAAACAATGAGGCCGAGGCCTGCCGGAGCCCGAACTGCGAGTTCCAGCAGAATCTCGACAACCTCCGCCACATTTCCATTTTCTCCAGCCTGCCGCTGGAGTCGCTGAAGGTGCTGGCCTATTTAGCGGTGCGGGAAACGTACCACGCAGGAGACCTGCTCTTCCACCAGGGCGAGTCGGACGGCCAGGCCTTCTCGATCCTCTCCGGGCGGGCCACGCTGCTGCGCGAGCATAACGGCGTGGAAACGGAGCTGAATTCCTACGAGGCCGGCGACTTCCTGGGAGGGCTGTGCCTGCTCGGCGAAATGCGCCGCCTCTTTTCGCTGCGCGCGGATATCGAGGTGGAGGCACTGGTGTTGACGCGCGAAAAGTTCGTCAAGACCGTGGAGCAGTTCCCTGACGTCCTGCCGCGCATCATGGAGGCCGTGGTGGACGAGGTGCGCAAGTGGGAAAAACGGTTTTTCTTCGAGCACGCCGAAAGTTGCGACGCCTGCGTGCGCAAGGTCGGCGTGAGCCTGGTATGAAGGAGGAGGCCATGCGAAAGCCCCTTATTCTTTTCTTCCTGCTGCTGGCATTCTCGCCGGTGTGCGCCCTTGCCGCGGACAACGGGCCGCGGACCATCGCCGGCATCACCCTCGGCGAGGACATTTCCACAGCCAAGGACAAGGTCAACATGGCCTCGGCTTCCAGCACTTGGTCCCACCCCTACCTCACCCGGGTGGAGGTGCCGGACTTGCCGGGCTTCAAGTGGGGCTACATCACGTACGGCAACTGCGCCAAGCCCGGGCGTATCGTGCGTATCAAGCTCAAGTACGAGAACGAGTCCCTGGATTTCTTCAAGCGGTTGCTGGCTGCCTACAAGAAACGGTTCGGCGGCAGCCCGCAATGGCGCGGCAACGCATTCGGCACCTTGCGAACCTGGAAGTGGGGCTTCGATGACGGCGATATGGGTGACATCAGCCTGATCCTGCAGCACTACTCCGGGGACGACGATACGTATTCCGACGGCAACACCGTGCGCCTGGCCGCGCGAGACCGCATGGTCGAGGAGCGGGAGTGCTGGCTGAAGAAGCAGAAGGAAGCGGGCGGCCGCGGGGACCATGAGGCCGGGGAATGGACCGGCGACATCGAGGACCTCCTGCCCCGGTAGCCGGAAATGGACGAGTTCGTCTTCACCCTGGAAAACCGCCTCTCCGAGTTGGAGACGCTCAGGCACAGGCTGGAGGAGTTCGCGGCCATGCACGGCTTGACCTGCTCCTGCCTGTTCCGGGTCAATCTCGCCCTGGACGAGGTGGTGACGAACATCGTCAGCTACGGCTTCGAGGAGGAGGGCGGACACCTCGTCGAGGTGCGCCTGCGTCTGGAGGGGGGCGTCCTCACGGTGGAGATACGGGACGACGCCCCGCCTTTCGATCCCACCACGGCTCCGATGCCCAAGCTGGAGCTGCCCCCGGAGGATCGCCCCGTGGGGGGGCTGGGCCTGCACCTGGTGCGCAACGTGATGGATGGCGTGGAATACGTCCGGCGCGACGGAATCAACGTGCTGATACTGACCAAGACACTCAGCGAGGAAGGGAGTTCGTAATGCAGGTCAACGAGTCCACTCAAGGGGACGTGGCCGTCCTGGCCGTCTCGGGCAGGCTGGATTCCAACACGGCCCCGGAGTTCGAAAAGCAGCTCATGGGCATGATAAAGGACGGCAAGACCAGAATCGTGCTGGACTTCGGCCCCCTGGAGTATATCTCCAGCGCCGGGCTGCGGGTGCTGCTCAAGGCCACGCGGGAACTGAAGAACAGCGACGGCAAGCTGGTCATCTGCTCGGTCAAGGACTACATCCAGGAGGTATTCGACCTCTCCGGCTTCTCCAGCGTATTCCCCATGGCGACAGACACCGAGGCGGCCATGGAAAAGTTCGACTAGCCGCCAGCCGCCTCCGCCGCATCGGCGACGGATCGCGGCGGCTTGCTCCCGGCGGGTTCGCCGGGAGGGGGGAAACGGCCCCGGCGCGCCTGGAGCGTGCCGGGGCCGTTTGCGCGTCGGGCCGCGTTTTCTAGCGGCTTATGTCCACCACGTCGTAATAGATGATGCCCAGCACGGCGCTCCAGCCAACGCCGTGGAAGAGGATGTTGCCGGTGGCGTCCAGGGAGGTCTCGATGGTGTTGAGCACGGCGCTGATGAGGAATACCGAGCTGGCCAGCAGCACAACGGCCAGCAGGTGGCAGGCCCAGTACATGGGCGCGTTCTTTTGCTCGCGGTAGCTGATGGATGTCCACATCTGCATCATGGTGGCCCAGATGATGGGGATGGCCACGAAGAATAGCAGCAGGTTGTTCTCGCCGGGCAGCCTGAAATCGAGATGGAACTCGAAGTACCAGGTCCCAACGATGAAGATGAGTAGATCCCTGACCAGGACGAACAGGGGCATGCGGTTGCCCCCGGACGACCTGGGGGACTCGTTCGCTCCGGGTTTACGGCCCATGCTTCGCCTCAGCTCCGTCCGCCCAGCCGCCGCAGGGCCCAGCCAAGCATGTCGTGTCCCGGCTCAACCAGCAGCCCGGAGGCGGCTGCAGCGTCCTCGGTGAAGGCCTCCGCGCCGGGGCCCTCCAGCCCCGGACTCCACAGGAGAAAGGGGACCGGGTCGGGGTGGTGGGTGCGCAGGGTCAACGGGGTGAGGTGGTCGCAGGTCACCAGGAAAGCCGTGTCGTCCAGGGATTCCATCAGCGGCGCGACGATCCGCTTGTCGAAGCGGCGCACGGCCTCGCGCTTGTCCTCGGCCACGCCGGAGTGGCCGCACTCGTCCGGGGCCTCCACGTGCAGATAGACGAACTCCCCCCCCCGGTTCAGAAAATCCAGGGCCGCGTCCACTTTGCCCTGGTAGTTGGTGTCCAGCAGGCCGGTGGCGCCCGGCACCTCCAGCACCTCCATGGAGCAGGCGCGGCCCAGCCCGCGCACCAGGTCAACGGCGGAGATGACCGCCCCGCGCAGACCGAAGGCCTCGGCGAAGGGGGGCAGCGCCAGGGGACGTCCCTGGCCCCAGGGCCAGACCGCGTTGGCCGCGACGCCCGCACCGCGCATGATCTCATTGGCTCGTTCGACGAACCGGAGCATTTCCGGCGCCTTGGCCCATTCCTCAAGGTCCGGGCCGATGGGCTGGTCGGTGATGTCGTGGGGAGGCCGGGCATCCACGTTCGCGGCCGGGGTGGAGGCTCCCCCACGCTGCACCAGCAGGTGGCGGTACTGCACCCCTGGCACGGGCTCCAGGCCCAGCCCCTCGGCCGCTTCGGCCAGCCGCCGCACCAGTGGCGCGGCCTCCGCGGTGGAGATGTGCCCTCCGGCGTAGTCGCGCATGATTCCGTCCGGGCCGAAATTGTCGGCGCGCACCAAGTTCATGCGCCAGATGAGGTCGTCCGGTCCGGCCTCGATGCCCTGGGCGGCCGCCTCGATAGGGCCGCGCCCGGTGTGATGGACGGACGGGTCGAAGCCAAGCAGGGCCATGTTGGCCACGTCCGAGCCGGGCGGCATACCCTTGGGGACCGTGCGGCACAGTCCAAGCGTCCCCCGCGCGGCCAGCCGGTCCATGACAGGTGTTTCCGCCGCTGCCAGCGGGGTTTTGCCGCCCAGTTCCTCCACGGGCCAGTCGCCCATGCCATCGGCTACCAGCACCACCAAACGCATGTATCCCCCTTTGGTTTCACGACCAGATAGCACCGGCTTGGCTGGAGGGGAAGAGCCGAGGGTTTCTCGCTCGGATGTGGCGAGGTTTTTTCCGTTCCGTGCCAAAGACCCAAGATGACTCAAAATCCATAATTCTGAAAGGGCCCTTTTTTCTTGACCTGAACATGGGTTCGGTTCATCCTCGGCCCGGAGGAGGGTGCAGTGTCCGATCGGGTTGAAAACGGGGCCGGAACGGCCTCTCTTTCCCGAGCGCTCAGCCGCCTGGACGCCGAAGGGCTCGGGAGACGCTTCATGGAGGTGCTGGACGGGTTGCCGGTGCATGTGGCCGTGCTGAACCCGAAGGGCGTCGTCGAGGAGGCGAACGCGGCCTGGCGCGGCTTCGAGGAGCCCGGATGGAACGGTGTTCCCACCCGCCCGAGGGTGGGGGAACCCTTCCGGGGCGTGGGCGTGCGTGACGCCTCGGGCGAATTCTGGCTGGGCGAGGCGGAAACCGGGGAGGTGCTGTCCGGCGGCCGCGACTGCTTCCAGGCCGAGTACTGCCTGCACCTGCCCGGGGGGCGCCGCTGGTTCACCATGCGCGTGGAGCGGCTGCCCGAGGGCGGGGCCGTGGTCTGCCACCAGGAGGTCTCCCGCACCAAGGAACTGGAAGAACAGATCAACCACAACGCTCTGCACGATCGCCTCACTGGCTTGCCCAACCGGGCACTCCTTCTCGACCATCTGTCCATGGCCCTCAAGCGGGCCAAGCGCAATCCCGGCTATTCCTTCGCCCTCATCTACATCGACATCGACCGCTTCAACATGTTCAACGAGAGTCTGGGGCACGTGGCGGGAGACCACCTGCTCATGGCCATCGCCAACCGGCTTTACGGCCAAGTGCGCGACGTGGACACCCTGTCCCGCTTCGGCGGTGACGAATTCGTGCTGCTTCTGGACGACTGCTGCGGCGAGGAGGAGGCCATCCGCGTGGCCGAGCGCATCACCGAGGAGATGGCCCGCGCCTTCCGCATTCGCCGCCGCGAGGTCTATCTCAATCTCTCCCTGGGCATCGTGGTGGGTTCGGGCGACTACAACAACGCCGGCGAGGTGCTGCGCGACGCGGATACTGTGCTGCACCGGGCCAAGACGCGGGGCGGCAACAGCTATGAGTTGTTCTCCGCGGCCATGCGTGCCCTGGCCCGCAAGCGGTTGCGTCTGGAGATGGACCTGCGCAAGGCGGTGGCGGAAAATTCCCTGGAACTGCACTACCAGCCCATCGTTTCCCTGGCCTCGGGGGAAATCAAGGGCTTCGAGGCCCTGGCCCGCTGGCGGCACGAGGAACTTGGCATGGTCTCGCCCATGGAGTTCATCCCAGTGGCCGAGGAGACGGGCCTGATCATCCCCTTGGGAAGCTGGGTGCTGCGCAAAGCGGCGGAGAAGCTGGCCGCCATGCAGCGCAACCATCCCGGCTTCGAGGGCGCCACAATGAGCGTCAATATTTCCGGGGCACAGTTCATGCGGCCCGGCTTCGTGGACGAGGTGGACCACCTGCTGCGCTCCACCGGTGCGGAGCCCGGGAGGCTGACCCTGGAACTGACCGAGAGCGTCATCATGTCCGACGCGGAGCGGGCGGTGGAGGTCATCAGCCAACTTCGTGACCGGGGGCTGCGGGTGGTCATCGACGACTTCGGCACGGGATATTCCTCGCTCTCCTACCTGCAACGCTTCCCGGTGCACAGCCTCAAGGTGGACCGCAGCTTCGTGCTGAACATGGACGGCGCCTTCGAGAACAAGGAGATAGTCAAGACCATCATCAAGATGGCTCATTCCCTGGGACTGGAAGTGGTGGCCGAAGGCGTGGAGCAGCATTCCCACATGACGGCCCTGGCCAACCTCCGTTGCGAGTCCGGCCAGGGGTTCCTCTTTTCAAAACCCCTCGCGGAAAGCGAACTGGACAGGCTGGTGGCGGACAGCGCCACCGGGTACACGGTTTCCCCGGCCTGCTGACCTTTGCCAAAACGCTGGTCACGAGCTAGCATGGCCCCGGCGATATCCTGGATGGAGAAGCCGTGAAGCAGTCCGTCCGCAAGTACGTCTACGTCTCATTGGCCGCGTCCCTGCTGGGCCTCGGGCTCAAAGTGGCCGCCTGGCTGCTGACCGATTCCGTGGGGCTGTTTTCCGACGCCGCGGAAACCGTGGTCAATCTCTCCGCCGCGCTCATGGCCTTGTGGGCCGTGAGCGTGGCCTTCACGCCGCCGGACAAGCGGCATCCCTTCGGCCACGGCAAAGCCGAGTATTTCTCCAGCGGCATGGAGGGAGTGCTCGTCCTGGTCGCCTCGGTTGGCATCGCCTGGGCCGGGGTGGCCCGCTTCCTCGATCCGCGCCCGCTGTCCTCGCTGGGGTTGGGCCTGGGCGCCGCCCTGACCGCGGCGGCCATCAACTGGGGAGCCGCCAAGGTCATGCTTCGGGCGGCTAGGGAGTACGATTCCATCACCCTGGAGGCGGACGCCAAGCATCTGCTTACCGACGTCTGGACATCGGGCGGCATCGTGGCCGGATTGACCATCCAGCATTTTCTGCCGCCCGCCTTCACCATTCTCGACCCCCTCATGGCCCTGGCCATGGCCGTGAACATCGCCTTCACCGGCGCTGGCCTGCTCAAACGTTCGGTGGGCGGCCTCATGGACCGCTCCCTGCCGGAGGAGGAGGTCGACGCCTTGACCGAAGCGGTCAACCGCGTGGCTCCGGATGCCAGCGCCATCCACGCCCTGCGTACCCGCAAATCAGGCAACCGCCGTTTCGCGGAGTTCCATCTGCTGTTGCCGGGGAGCACCTCGGTGAAGGAAGCGCACGACGTGACCCTGCGCATGCAGGAGTGCGTGGCCGAGGAGCTGCCGCGAATGAGCCTGCTCATTCATGTGGAGCCGCTGGAGGAGCAGGACGGCGAACGCCACGGTGACCCGAACAGGGCGCGCAAGGGCTGCCGCGAGGATGGGGACTAGGCGGACTCCGCCGGGGGGATGATGTCCAGGTCGCGCAGCCGGCGCAGCAGCGTGTCCACCCGGATGGGCTTGGCGAAGTAGCCGGTGGCCAGGCCGTCGAAGTGGGCCCGCCAGATGTTGTCCGGGTCGTCCAGGGCCGTGGTCATGAAGGCCGTGGCCCGCTTGTCGTGCACCAGGCCCAGTTCTTCCTCGACATCTCGTATGGCCTTGAGGGCCTCCTGTCCGTCCATGATCGGCATCATGATGTCCATGAGCAAGAGGGCGTGCGGGGCGCCGTCCTCGGCCCGGTCGCGAAAGAGGCTCACAGCTTCCCTGCCCGTGACCACCCGGTCACAGGTTCCGTATCTGGAAAGCGCCCTGGACAGGTAGAGGGCGGCGTCGTCGTCGTCTTCGGCGATGAGGATTCGCATGGTCATGGATATGTTTGCCCGGACTCTATGATGATTTCGCGGAGAAGGAAAGTCGTGGGCGGGGAATCGTACTGAATGCGTCTCAATACGCTTTTTTCTAAGGAAAAAGGCGCAGGGAGCCGAAAAGATGCAGCAGGAAGGCTGCAAAAAGGGGGGATTGATGAAATTCGCCAGTATAAACGGCCGATTGCTCACGGTGGTGACTCCGGTCATCGTGCTCAGCATGGCCGGGATCCTGATCTACGTGCAAGGAACGTCCAGCCGCATGGCCCTGGAGATGCAAAAGGACGCCATCGAGCAATTGGGCCAAAACACGGCCCAGTCACTGGACAATTATCTCGAGGGCGCGGTCAGCTTGGCCACCTCCCTCTCCAAACAGCGCAACGTCAAAAACGTTTTTTATGGCGGGCTTTCCCGTAAGCCGCACCCAGCGGGTTTTCGAAGATTTTCTGGAAGCCTACCCCGATTACTGGGCCATGTTCGTTTTCGACCGCACCGGCAAGGTCTTGGCCGGGGGGAACGCCAAGGGCACCGACCTGACCGGGGCGGACCGGGCGGGACGCAACTACGTCCAGGCCATCGTGGAAGGCGCGGACACCTTCGTCACGCCAACTGTGCTCAAGAGCAAGAGCGGCGGGGGCATCCATATCCTCGGCGCGGCCGCGGCGGTCAAGGACACATCCGGCTCAAACATGGGCGGGGTGGCCGTGTTTCCCAAGTGGGACATCTTCACCGAGCGCTTTATTGATCCAATCACCATAGGCGAGACCGGCTACGCCTTCGTTTTCAACTCAAAAGGCAGGCTCATGGCCCACAGCCGCGACCGGGACCTGGTGCTGGAGGATCTCGGCGACCTTGGATTCGTGCGGGAGGCCCTGGAAAAGAAAGACGGTTTCGTGGACTACCTCTGGGAGGGGCGCGAGAAGATCATGGGCGTCACCCGGGAGGAACGCACCGGCTGACTGGTCTGCGTCTCGGCCTACGTCTCGGAGCTTGAGGCCACGGCCAACGAGCAGTTCAACCGGCTGTTGGTGGCCGGTGTGCTCGCTGTTCTGCTGGCCGCCGGAGCCATCGGCTGGATCAGCCGCCGCATGATCACCAAGCCCGTGGAACAGATCGAGGACTTTTCCCGCAGGGTGGCGGGGGGCGATTACTCCACGCGCCTCGAGGGAAGCTTCAAGTTCGAGCTCGGGCAGCTGGCCGATCATCTGCGAGACATGGTCGAGGCCTTCAAGCGCGGGTTGGGCTTTTCCCGGGGCTTGCAGAGCAGCCTGACCACGGCCTGCCTGTTCATGGACCGCCACGAGAAGCTGACCTTCGTCAACCAGGAGTACCTGGATCTGTTCGGCAAGCCGGGCAAGCCCGAGGACTACCAGGGCATGACTCTGGCGGAGCTGTTCTACGGCGACGCGAACAAGGAAACGGTGGCGGGCAAGGCCATGAGCCGGAACCGCTCCTTCCGCGACATGGAGATGGAAACGAAAGCCCAGGATGGATCCGAGGTCTTCGTGCGCTACGACGTCGCCCCCTGCAGGATCTGGACGGCAACCTCATCGGCGCTTTCGCCATGCTCTACGACCTGACCACGGTGAAGGCCAATGAAAAAGCCCTGGCCGAGAAGAACGAGGTCATTGCCGAAGCGGCCAAGCGGGTGGACGATGTCTCCAACCAGATTGTCTCCGGGGCGGAGGAGTTGGGCAGGCTCCTGCAGGAGGCATCGGAAGGTGCCGAGAACCAGCGCGGCCTGGCCGACTCCACGGCCACGGCCATGGAGGATATGAACGCCACGGTCATGGAGGTCGCCAAGAACGCCTCAGGCGCGTCCGAGCTGGCCCAGAGCGCCATGGACAAGGCAAGGAACGGATCGGACGTGGTTTCCCAGGTCGTCTCCGAGATCAAGGAGCTCAACACCAGTTCCAAGGAGCTTGCCCGCGAGATGGGCGAGTTGGGCGAGCAGGCCGAGGGCATCGGCCAGATCATCGACGTCATCAACGACATCGCCGACCAGACCAACCTGCTGGCGCTCAACGCGGCCATCGAGGCGGCCCGCGCGGGGGATGCCGGGCGCGGCTTCGCCGTGGTGGCCGACGAGGTGCGCAAGCTGGCCGAAAAGACCATGGACTCCACCAAGCAGGTGGCGGAGTACATCCAGGCCATCCAGAACAGCGCCAAGCGCAACATCCAGGCCACCGAGTCGGCCATCCAGCGCATCGAGGGCGCGGCGGACAAGGCGGACGAGTCCGGCAAGTCCCTGGAGGAGATCGTGGACATGGTGGAGCGCACGGCCGACCAGATTCAGGCCATCGCCGCCTCTTCGGAACAGCAGTCCGCGGCTTCCGAGGAGATCAACCGCTCCACGGACGAAGTCAACCGCATCGCCGGAGAGACGGCCGAGTCCATGAACCGGGCGCGGCAGTCGGTGGAGGACCTGGAACGAGTGGCCACGGAGTTGCGCGAGGCCATGGACTCCATACGGTCCTGACGGACTGTGTCGCGGCAAGCACAAAGAAAAGGCCGGGGGGCGAACCCTCCGGCCTTTTTTCATGGTCGATACGGGAAAGGGGATCAGAGTATGCGGTAGCGCACCGTGGGGGCGTTGATGAACTCCATGGCGTCGATGTCCGCCAGGGCCGCCCGCACGTCCGCGCCGCGCGCTTGGTGGGTGATGATGACCAGGGAAACGTCCTCATCCGCCTCGGCACCCTTCTGGTTGGCCTGGGCGATGGAGATGCCCCGCTCGGCCATGACGCGGGTGATGGCCGCCATGACCCCCACCTGGTCGCGCACCTTGAAGCGGAAGTACCACTGGCTGCGCGATTCGTCCGGGGGCAGGATGTCCGCCACCGGGAGGGGGCATTCGGGGTACCCGGTGTTGTTGGGCGCGCTGCCCTCTTTGGCGATGGCCATGATGTCGGCCAGCACGGCCGAGCCGGTGGGCAGGTCGCCCGCTCCCTGGCCGTGCAGCATGATGGGCCCGCAGGCGTTGCCCTCCACGCGCACGGCGTTGTAGTTGCCGCCCACGCGGGCCAGCAGGTAGGTGTACTTGACCAGCGCCGGAAAGACCCCGGCCTCCAGTCCGCCGTCCACCTCGCGCACCTGGCCGATGAGCTTGACCCGGTAGCCGAACTCGCGGGCGAACTCGATGTCCGCCACCTCCACGTGGCGGATGCCCTGCACGGCCAGCTTTTCCAAAGGATAGTGGCGTCCGTAGGCCAGCCGGGTGAGCAGCACCAGCTTGTGGGCCGCGTCGATGCCGTCCACGTCGAAGGAGGGATCGGCCTCGGCGTAGCCCAGGTCGGTGGCCTCGGCCAGGGCGTCGTCAAAGGACATGCCTTCGGTGGACATGCGGGAGAGGATGAAGTTGGCCGTGCCGTTGAGGATGCCGGTGAGCTTGAGGATGCGGTTGGCGGCCAGGGACTCCTTGAGGGTCTGGATGACCGGCACCCCGCCCACGCAGGAGGCCTCGTAGTAGAGGGCCCTGCCCGCTTCCTCGGCCAGGCTGAATAACTCTTGGCCCCGCTCGGCGAGGAGGTGCTTGTTGGCCGTGACCACGTGTTTGCCCGAGGACAGCGCGCGGGAGACCAGCTCGAAGGCGGTGTCCAGCCCGCCCATGAGCTCCACCACCATGGAGATGTCCGGGTCCTCCACCAGATCGGACCACTTGGTGGTCAGCTCCGCGCCCGGGGGCAGGGGGGCCTGCCGCGTCTTTTCCGGGTCGCGCACCAGTACTTTCTTGACGCGGATGTCCCGGCCGATGCGGCGGCGAATCCACTCCTCGTTGTCGGTCAGGATGCGGGACAGGCCGGTGCCCACGGTGCCGTAGCCGGCCAGCCCGATGACTATGGGCTCGCTCACCCTAGCCTCCGAGAATGCTCTTGATGCCGCGCACGGCTTGATTGATGCGGTGGCGGTTCTCCACCAGGGCGAAGCGAACGTGGTCGTCGCCATAGTGGCCGAAGCCCAGGCCGGGGGCCACCGCCACCCGCGCCTTCTTAAGCAGCATCTTGGAAAACTCCACCGAGCCCATGTCCTTGAATTGCTCCGGAATCTTGGCCCAGACGAATTGCGTGGCCGTCGGCTTCTCGATCTCCCAGCCCACCCGGTTGAGGCCGTCGCACAGGGCGTCGCGGCGGTCCTGGTAGGTGTCCATGATCTCCCGCACGCACTCCTGGGGACCGTTCAGCGCCACGGTGGCGGCGATCTGGATGGGCTGGAAAATGCCGTAGTCCAGGTAGGACTTGATGCGGGTCAGGGCCTGGACCATGGCCTCGTTGCCGCAGCAGAATCCCACCCGCCAGCCGGGCATGGAGTAGGACTTGGACAGGGAGAAGAACTCCACGCCCACGTCCTTGGCGCCCTTGGCCTGGAGGAAGGAGGGGCAGGTGTAGCCGTCGAAGGTGAAGTCGGCGTATGCCAGGTCGTGGATGACCCAGACGCCGTTCTCCTTGGCCCAGTCCACGATGGCCTGGAAGAAGTCCAGGTCTGCCAGCTCGGTGGTGGGGTTGTGCGGGTAGTTGATGACCAGCAGCTTGGGCTTGGGCCAGGTCTGGTGGGTGGCCACGGCCAAGTCCTTGAAGAAGTCGCGGTCCTTGCCGATGGGGATACGGCGGACGTCCGCCCCCGCGATGATGGCGGCGTAGGGGTGGATGGGGTAGGCCGGGTCCGGGGTGAATACCACGTCGCCAGGGGAGAGCATGACCAGCATGAGGTGGGACATGCCCTCCTTGGCCCCCATGGTGACCACGCACTCCTGATCGGAATCCAGCTCCACGCCGTACCGGTTGAGGTACCAGTTGGCGATGGCCAGCCGCAGGCCCTTGATGCCCTTGGAAGCGGAGTAGCGGTGGTTGACCCCTTTGTGGGTGGCCTCGCAGAGCTTGTCCACGATGTGCTGGGGGGTGGGAATATCCGGGTTGCCCATGCCGAGGTCGACGATGTCTTCGCCTTGACGGCGCATGCGCATCTTCAGGTCGTTGACCTGGGCGAAAACGTAGGGGGGGAGCCGATGCACCCTGGCGAACTGTTCCACAGCCTGCTCCTGCTGGGACTTGAAAGTGAATTTGGTCGAGGGAATGTAGCCCTTGCCTCCGGCAACGTCAAAGGACTTGCTCTTTTCTCCGGATTGGTACATGGAGCCACCCATATCGACCATGCGAGGTAAAACGTGACCAACGCTCCCGTACCAGGCGGATTCAGCCTGTCCGTGCTGGAAAAGTACCTGCTGCGCCGGGGCTTCGCCGTGCGCGACCGCTGCCTGCGCGACGGAACCGTGCTCAGCATCGCCGCCCACTCGTTCCTGGGCGAGGTGGTCTATCCCAACCCCTTCTATCACTACCTGGAACGCGACCGCGCCGAGGACACCCGGCGAGCCGCGGAGGAAGCGGCCGTTCTGCTGGACATGGAAGCGGGAGAACTGCGCGGGGCCGCCCTGGCCGGGTATGCCCGCACCCCGGCTGGTTTCGCCTGCCGCCGCTGCGGGGGGTGCTGCTCCATGGCCGACGCCGTGCACGGCAGATTGACCCTGGAAGAGGTGGAGTACTGGAGGGAAGCGGGACAGGAACGCATCTTGCGGCTGGTCGTACCGGAACGACGCGCCAGCTACGTGCTCTATACAGCTTGGCGCAATCCACGCACCGGAAAACACTTCGCGGGGTGCCCCTGGCTGCATCGCGGCAACGGAGGGGAAACCACCTGCTCGATTCATGCGCATCGACCGCTCAAGTGCCGCAGCTTCCCCATAAACCGCGAACACGGCGAACGTGGGCGGTGCGCTGGCTTTCACACCGTGCCGGAAAGTCTGTCCAGACCGCGCGGACACGACCCCGCCGCATGATTTTTGCCCAAATGTAACTTGCCCGCCTCTGCGAAAGCTGTCATCCTGCATGCAGTTCCGGGCAATCATGCAGAGCCCGGGGGGAGAACACCATGCGCGCTCCTTCCTGGTGCAGTGTCGCTTTCCGCAACACTGGTCTTCACGCGGGAGTAAGGCAGGCGATCTTTCTGGCGGTGCTGGCGATGTTGTTCGCCGCGCCCGCTCCGGCGGCGGGGAAGGATTCCCCATGGGACGGCCTGGTTGACAGGCTGGTGGCGGATGGCTTCGACCGCCAGGCCATGCGCCGGGTTTTCGACCATCCACAGACCGCTTACGACCCGGACGTCATGGGGCGCAAGATGCGCGTCCTGTACCACACCAAATACGCTTGGCTCATGGTCAAGGGCGTGCAGCGCCACCTCAACCGCCTGGGCTATCCGGCGGGGCCGGTGGACGGCCGCGTGGGTCCCCGCACCCGCCGGGCCGTGCGCGGCTTCGAGCACGCTTCGGGGCTGCGGGTCACCGGACAGGTCACCTGGGACATCTTCGACAAGCTGGCCGTCTGCAGCCAGCCCGCCCCTGCCGACTGCCGCTTCCCCGAGCCTTCCCCGGATGAGGATGGGCCCGGCGTGTACACCTCGGTCATGACCGAGGGCCGCCTCAAGCGCGCCACCGACTTCTTCGACGAGCACGCCGACTTGCTGCTCAACGTCAACCGAGACTACGGACCGCCCGGAGAGGTTCTGGTGGGAATCCTCACCGTGGAGACCAACCTGGGCAGCTATCTGGGCGAGAAAAAGGCCCTCTCCAACTTGGCCTCCATGGCCGTCAGCCGCCACTATGCGCAGGTCGAGCCCTACATGAAGGACCGCTACGTCACCAAAGGGCAGAAACGCTGGGTGGAACGCCGCATGCGCCAAAAAGCGGACTGGGCCTACGAAGAGCTTGCCTCCTTGCTGCGCTACGCCCGGGCGGCGGGGTACGACCCACTGCACATGCCCGGCTCCATTTACGGGGCCATCGGTCTGGCCCAGTTCATGCCCTCCAACGCCCTGGAGTTCGGCGTGGATGGCGACGGCGACGGCAAGGTGGACCTCTTCGCCGTGGAAGACGCCCTGCCCAGCATGGGCAACTTCCTCCGCGCCAACGGCTGGAAAAACTCCATGCACTCCCGCTGGCGCCAAAAACGTGTCCTCTACCGCTACAACCAGTCCAGCCGCTACGTGAACACCGTGCTGGCCGTGGCGGACCATTTACGCGGGAGCTAGCAGGCAGTCCATAAAGCACCTTCCGCTTCGCTGTCGCGAAAAATGATGCCCCTCGCGTCTTTTACAGTGCTCGGGGCGCGTTTTCCGGCGCCTCACATCCGGTGCTGTTTTGAACAGCCTGCGGGCGTGTAGTGGGGGAAGAATGCACTACTGGCATTAATAGCCCCGCAATCGCATCTTCGCCGGGGCGCTCCCTGTTCGCGCGCCACCGACCTCAATCCCGCGAATGTACATGCAAAGTTACTTTGCCGCGGGTCCAGGGCCGCGCAGGCCCTGGTCGCCCGAAGGGCGAAATCTTCCCTTCTTCCCACGAAAAAAAAGCAAGGCCCGCGCGTTTCCGCGCGGGCCTTGCCTGATTTGTATTTACCTGAAGCGCCTAGAGGTCGAGGATGCGCTTGGCGGTCTCGTCCATGACGTCGGTGATGAAGGGGACGCCGGTTTCGCATTCCGTTTCGCGGTTGGCGGAAGCGATGTCGTTGCGCGAGATGTCCTGCAGGGAGAACTTGCGGGCGCCGCACAGCAGTTGCTGCAGCCCGGCGGAGAGCTTGTCCACCAGGCACCAGATGGCCACGGCGCCGAGGGGCACGTTCTTCATCTCGTCCTTGCCGACCTTGGCCTTCACGTCCTGGTAGCAGGTGAAGATCTCCTCGGCCGTGCCGCCGTAGGCGGCTACCGCGGCGGGGAGCTTGTCCCAGTTGCCGTTGAGTTGCGCGCGGCGTTCGGGGTGCAGGACGCCCTCGATGTTGGCGCCGAGGAACCCGGGGATCATCATGGCGCGGCCCATGCAGATCAGCTTGGTGAAGGGAGCGCCCAGGGCCATGGCCTTGAAGATGTTGCTGCCTTTGGCGAAGCCGCCGGCGAAGGACATGTCCACCACCGGGCGGCCCCTGGCGGCCAGATGGGATGCGTATTCGTGGGCCTTGGCATGCAGCAGGATGGACGGGACGCCCCAGCTTTCCATCATGTTCCAGGGGCTCATGCCGGTGCCGCCGCCGGAGCCGTCCATGGTCAGCAGGTCAAGCTCCATTTCCGAGGCGAACTTGATGGCCATGGCCAGCGCTTCCATGCCGTAGGAGCCGGTCTTGAGGGAGATGCGCTTGAAGCCGAGTTTCCGCAGGTAGTTCACGGTGTCGTAGAACTCGTCGCGCACCTGCTCGTAGGTGGAGAGGTTGGTGTAGCCCAGACGGCTGTGGCGGGCGAAATGCTTGATGGCGCCCTGGCGGAAGCCTTCCTGGACCTCGGGCTTCTCCGGGTCGGGGTCGACGAGGTAGCCGCGCTTTTTCAGGAACAGCGCGTAGTCCAGGCTGGAGACCTCGATTTCGCCGCCGATGTTCTTGGCCCCCTGGCCCCATTTGAGCTCGACGATGACCTTGTCGCCGTAGTTGTCGGCCAGGTACTCGGCCACTCCGTTGCGGGTGTCCTCGACGTTCAACTGCACGATGATGGCGCCGTAGCCGTCGTAGTAGCGCATGTAGGTGTCGATGCGGCGTTCCAGCTCCGGGGCCTTGACGATGCGGCCGTTGCTGAGCTCGGCTTCCCGGTCCACGCCGACGACGTTTTCGCCGACGACGATGGGGGCGCCCACCAGCGCGCAGCCGGCGGCGAAGGCGTCCCAGTATTTGGCGGCGATGAAGGTGGAGCCGAGGGCGCCGGTCATGAAGGGGACGCGGCACTTGGTCTCTTCGCTGGCGCCAAAGGAGGTTTCGAGGCTCACGTCGGTGAAGAGGAGGTCCTCGTCCGTCTTGGCGGACCCCATGGCGCCGTAGTTCAGGCCCTGGATGCGCAGAGAGTTGTAGGAAACGCCCACATGGGTGGTGTTGCCGCTGCCGGCTGTGACCAGTCCGAAATCGCGGGGATACAGGACTTCGCGTCCGCGCATGGAGGACAGCCACGTCTCGCACTTTCCTTGGCAATCGGCCCTGCACAGAGTGCACAGCCCTGATTCGATGGCGTTGCCGCGATTGACGCTTCCGAGCACGTCATTGTTTTTCGGCCAGTTCATCTCGTATCTCCTTCCGTTGGATAGTATAAGGGGGGAAGCGCGAATAACAGCAACTGCCCGGCCTGTCATCCCGATCCACAGAATGCCTGGCGGGTTAGGTGGTTGAATTTGTAAAAGAGGTACGGAAATGGCGTGCAGTGGGTGTCCGCTGATAACGCGAAAAGAAAATGCTTTGGGTTTGACTTGTTTGGCGGCCGATGATTACTACAAATGTGGTAAAAACCATTCGATGAGTGGTTTTGTTTCCATGGAGATTGGGCCGCAACAAGGCATATTCGCTCTCACCCGTCTAGCCAGGGGCATTTTGTCGGAATGGGTTTTTCAGGTGGGCTGAAAGCGAGGCATTTTCCACAAGATTGTTTTTTCGTGTGCGGCGCACCAGCCGCCTTGCCCAAAACACGCCCCGCAGCGGTTATAGTTTCACTGCGTGAGCAGGCGATCAGTAAGAGGTTTTGTTCGCTAAAGTGTTTCTCCGTTTGCGCCTTCGCCGGGGCGCTCCCTGTTCGCACGCCACCGACCCCAATTCCGCGAATACAAATGCAAAATTATTTTGCCGCAGGGTCCAGGAGGCGCGCAGCCCCTGGTCGCCCGAAGGGCGAAATCTTCCTTTTTTCCAAAAAAAGCGGGAGTGTGCGCGGCATATATGCCGCGCACACTCCCGCCAGGAACGTCCGTCTGGTCTATCTTACAACCAGGACGGGGCAGGGGGAGGTTTGCAGGACGCGGTGGGTGACGCTGCCGAGGACGAGTCCTTCCAGGTTGGACTTGCCGCGTGTGCCCATGATGACGAGGTCGCATTCCTCGGCTTCGGCGACTTCCACGATGACGGAGGCGGTGGGGCCGCCGATGACCTTGTCCTGGTATTCGATGCCCGAGTCCTCCAGCATTTCGCGGAAGGGGGCCAGGAGGTCGTTGGCCTCGCGGGAGTAGTACTCGGTCATTTCCTGGAAGTTGGGCTGCCCCAGGGCCAGGGGCACGGGCTTGTGGCAGTGCAGGAGGATGATGGAGGCCTTGTTGGCCCGGGCCTGCTCGATGGCCATCTCGCAGGCCTTGCGGGAGTGGGTGGAGCCGTCGACCGGCAGGAGAATCTTGTTTACGCGCATGAGTATGTGCTCCTTGGATTATTTGTGGATACCCCAGGTCGGGGGGTGGAGGCAATCGGGTCGGCCGCCCCGATTTGGGTTGGTGCGAGGTGTTGGGCGCCGACAGTCTTGACCCGGGCTCAAGGCTTGGGGTAGCAAGCTTGAATTCCCCTGCGGCACGGGGCTGGCGGGGGTGTCCGGCAACCTTTCAAGGAGCGATTCATGGCCATCAAGGCGGACAAGATCTGGTTCGACGGCAAGCTGGTGGACTGGGACGAGGCCAACGTCCACGTGCTGACCCATACCCTGCACTACGGGCTGGGCGCGTTCGAGGGCATTCGGGCCTACAAGACCAGCGACGGCCGTTCCGCCGTATTCCGCCTGAAGGAGCACACCAGGCGGCTGTTCGACTCGGCCAAGATTCTGGGCATGGAGATCCCCTTCACCGAGGAGGAGATCAACAACGCCATTATCGAGACGCTCAAGGCCAACAAGCTGGAAGAGGGCTACATCCGGCCGCTGGTCTTCGTGGGAGCGGGCGCCATGGGCGTGCATCCGGGCACAAACCCCATCCGCGTGGCCATCGCCACCTGGCCGTGGGGGGCGTACCTGGGCGACGACGCCCTGCTCAAGGGCATCCGGGTCAAGACCTCCACCTTCACCCGCCACCACGTGAACATCATGATGACCAAGGCCAAGGCCTGCGGCAACTACGTCAACTCCGTGCTGGCCAAGACCGAGGCCGTGGCCGACGGCTACGACGAGGCCGTGCTGCTGGACACGGAAGGCTACGTGGCCGAGGGCAGCGGCGAGAACATCTTCATCGTGCGCAACGGCATCATCAAGACCACACCGCTGACCTCCATCCTGGCCGGGCTGACCCGCAACTCGGTCATCGAGCTGGCCCGCGACCTGGGCTATACCGTGGTGGAGGAACGCTTCACCCGCGACAAGCTCTACATCGCCGAGGAGGCCTTCTTCACCGGCACGGCCGCGGAGTTGACCCCCATCCGCGAGGCGGACCGCCGCACCATCGGCGAGGGGCAGGCCGGGCCCGTGGCCCGCAAGCTGCAGGAGGAGTTCTTCAAGGTGGTCAAGGGCGAGAACCCCAAGTACGAGCACTGGCTCGACTACTACACCATCTAGCCTCCACTGTTCATAAGGCGGCGGCCCGGTTTTCCCCTGGACCGGGCCGCCGCCATGTCCTATCTTCCCTTCCCGAATGTCCAGCCAGAGCCTGACCGCAAAATACCGCCCGCAGACCTTCGCCGACGTGGTCGGCCAGGAGGCCGTGCGCAACGTGCTTTCCCGGGCAACGGCCGCCGACGCCGTGGCTCCGGCCTATCTTTTCTCCGGCACGCGCGGGGTGGGCAAGACCACCCTGGCCCGCATCCTGGCCAAGGCGCTCAACTGCCAGACCGCCCCCACCGCCGAGCCGTGCAACCAGTGCTCCCACTGCAGGCAGGTCATGGCCGGTTCGGCCGTGGACGTGGTGGAGATCGACGCCGCCTCCAACCGGGGCATCGAGGACGCCCGCAGGCTGAAGGAGGACATCGGCTACGCCCCCATCCAGGGCCGCTACAAGGTCTTCATCGTGGACGAGGCCCACATGCTGACAAACGAGGCCTTCAACTCCCTGCTCAAGACCCTGGAGGAGCCGCCGCCTCACGCCTGCTTCGTGCTGGCCACCACCGAGCCGCACAAGTTCCCGGCCACCATCATTTCCCGTTGCCAGCACTTCACCTTCAAGCGGCTGCTCCAGGGCGCGCTGGAGGAGCATTTGTCCGGGCTCCTGTCCCGCGAGGGCGTGGAGTACGAGGAGGAGGCGGTGCGCCTCATCGCCAGGCGCGGCGCGGGCAGCGTGCGCGACGCCATGTCGCTGCTCTCCCAAGGGCTGGCCCTGGGCGGGGAGCGGCTGACGGCCGCCGACATCCGGGGCGTATTAGGGCTGGCGGGCAAGGAGGTATTCTTCGCCGTGGTGGACGCCGTGGCCAAGGGGGACTGCCCCGCCCTGGCCGGGCTGCTGCGGCAGGTGCTGGACCAGGGGCTGGACCTGGGATTTTTCCTGCGCGAGCTGGCCTCCTGCTGGCGCGACATGTTTCTTTTGGGGCAGGGTGGCGACCAGGCAGCCGAGCTGCTGGACATGCCGGCCGAGGAGCTGGAGGAATGGAAGAAGCGGGCGGCCGCGCTGTCGCCCGGCCATGTGCACGCCTGCTGGCAGCTGACCCTGGAGGGGCAGCGGCGGGTGCTGACCTCCCTGGAGCCAGCCCAGGCCCTGGAACTGCTGCTGTTCAACATGGCCTCCATGCCCCGCCTGCTGGACCTTTCCGGTCCCGGCGCGGGAGAGCGGGGCCCGGACCGGGTGGCGGGCAAGGCCCGGGGCAGGGCGGACAGCCGCCGTCCGGTGGGCAATCCGCCGGGCAGGCGGACTCCGGCGCTTCAGGCGCTTCCGCCGCACCTTCGGAGGCGGCCGGGCAACAGGCTTCCCGCCCGGAGGCAGCCCCCAAGGCAGCCCCCAAGCCCGCGCCGGAACCGCCCAAGCCTTCGGAACCCCAGCGTCTCCGCGCCGGGGCGCGGCCCCAGCCCCCGCGCGAGGAGCCTCCCGCGCCGCCGCCCTACATGGACGAGGAGCCGCCCTTGGCTCCCCCTCCGGGCGAGGAGGAGCGGGCGGCCTCGCCGCCGCCTCCGCCGCCATCGTCGGGGCCGGAAGGGACGGGAGGCGGGCAGCCGGCCAGAAAGACCAACCGGGAGCTTCATGAGGAAATCAAGGAGCATCCCACCATCAAGCACGTCGTGAACACCTTGGGCGCGCGGATCATCGAGATCCGTCCCGACCGCGGCCAGGGCTAGGCACGGAACAGACGGAGGAAAACACCATGCGCGGCATGAACGATTTGATGCGCCAGGCCCAGCAGATGCACAAGAAGATGGAGAAGGTGCAGGAGGAACTGGCCCAAAAGACCGTGGAGGCCCAGGCCGGCGGCGGCATGGTCACGGCCACGGCCAACGGCCAGGGCGACCTCGTGGGCCTGAAGATCGACCCCTCGGTGGTGGACCCCGAGGACGTGGAAATGCTGCAGGATCTGGTCCTGGCCGCCTGCAAGGAGGCCCAGAAGAAAGGCAAGCAGATGCAGGAGGACGAGATGGGCGAGCTGACCGGCGGCATGAACTTCCCGGGCATGTTCTAGCATGGACAGCCTGCCCGGTCCGCTGCGCGATCTCAGCGAGCGGCTGGCCAAGCTCCCCGGCCTGGGGCCCAAGTCCGCCCTGCGCATCGCCCTGACCCTGCTCAAGTGGCCGCGCGAACGGGCCGACGCCCTGGGGGAGGCCATCCTCACCCTGCGGGAGTCGCTGTGCTTCTGCTCGCGCTGCCACGCCCTGGCGGAAAACGACCCCTGCCCCATCTGCGCCGACCCGGGCCGCGACGACAGCCAATTGTGCCTGGTGGGGGAGTGGGACAGCCTGCTGAGCATGGAGGAGGGCGGCTTCTTCACCGGCCGCTACATGGTGCTTGGTGGCCTGCTGGCCCCGCTGGAGGGCGCGGACGCCTCGCAGCTGGAGATCGACGCCCTGCGCGAGCGGCTGGCCGAAGGGAACGTGCGGGAACTCATCCTGGCCCTGGGCACCACCATGGAGGCGGAGGCCACGGCCTCCTACGTCAAGAACATGGTGGAGAAGGATTTCCCGGCCGTGGGGCTGACCCGGCTGGCCCAGGGCATTCCTCTGGGCTCGGAGGTCAAGTACGTGGACAGGGAGACCCTGCGTCAGTCGCTTCTGCATCGACAGAAATTGTAAAGCGTCCGCTCCTGGGGTATAGGGTAGTCGAGGAACCAACCAGCACGGGAGAGTGAGGCCATGCTTGAGATTCGCATCCACGGACGTGGCGGCCAGGGCGGCGTGACCAGCGCCGAGCTGCTGGCCAAGGCGGTCATCGACCAGGGGCGGTTCGCCCAGGCGTTCCCCAGTTTCGGCCCGGAGCGGCGCGGCGCGCCGGTGGTGGCCTTCGTACGCGTCAGTGGCGAGCAGATCCGCCTGCGGGAAAAGATCTACAAGCCGGACGTCGTGCTGGTGCTGGACCCGTCCCTGTTGGACATAGTGGACGTGGCCGAGGGGCTGGCCGAGGACGGCGTGGTGGTGGTCAACACCAACCGCTCCGCCGAGGAGCTGAAGCGAAAGTACGGCTGGCCGCGCGTGGCCACGGTGGACGCCCAGAAGGTGGCCCTGGAGGAGCTGGGGGTGCCCATCACCAACACCACCATGCTCGGGGCGCTTTTGCGGGCCGTGGATATCCTCCCGGCCGAGGCCATGGAGGATTCCATCGCCGAGCGCTTCGGCCCCAAGCTGGGCCCCAAGAACTACAAGGCCCTGGGCCGCGCCCACGCCGAAACCGTGGTGGCCTGAGCCAGCCGATTCCCGTCATTGCCTGAATCCCAAGGGGGGCGCGGCGACGCCCCCCATTCCCAGCACGCCCTGGCCCCCGACCTGCAACAGCCCGACGGCGAGGTGCGCCTCAAGGGCGAGGTGCGGACCATTTCCTACCAGAACGAGGAGTCCGGCTTCACCGTGGCCCGGCTGTCCTCCCCGGACGAGCCCGGCGACATCACCATCGTCGGCCGCATGGGCGGCCTGACACCCGGCGAGATGCTGGAGCTGTGGGGCCACTGGAAGGAGCATCCCCGCTTCGGCAGCCAGTTCGAGGTCAGCTCCTTCGTGCAGACCTATCCGGCCACTGAGAACGGCATCATCCGCTTCCTGTCATCCGGCCTCATTAAAGGGGTGGGCCGGGCCACGGCCGAGCGCATGGTGGCCCGCTTCGGCACCGGGGTGCTGGACATCCTGGACGACGAGCCTGAGCGGCTGCTGGAAGTGGACAAGATCGGTGAGAAGAAGCTGGAGGGCATCAAGGAGTCCTGGCGCGAGCAGCGCGAGGTGCGGGGGCTGATGCTCTTTTTGCAGAGCCACGAGGTGTCCACCACCTACGCCTCGCGCATTTTCGAGATTTACGGCACCGGCGCGGTGGGCGCGTTGCAGGAGAACCCCTACGAGCTGGCTTACCGCATCAAGGGCGTTGGCTTCCGCACGGCCGACCGCATGGCCCAGCGGCTGGGCTTCGCCCCGGACAGCCCCCAGCGGGTGGAGGCGGCCACCGTCTACCGCCTGCACCAACTCTCAGACCAGGGGCATTTGTTCACGGAAGCCGCAGACCTCTACCCCATGGTCTCGGAAATGCTGGGCGGCATCGACGAGGACCGCTTCGAGGACGCCCTGGAGCGGCTGGCAGAGCGCAAGCGCGTCGTGGTCATGCCCCTGCCCGCCCAGAACGTGGAGCGGGCCGTCTACCTGCACCTCTTCTACCGCCAGGAGAACGAGGCGGCCACCCGGGTGCAGGCGCTTCTGGACCACCCCTGCGGCCGCGACCTGGCCCCGGAAGTGGAGTCCATGCTGCCCGAGCTGGAGAGCGAGGCGAGGTTGACGCTTTCCTCGGAGCAGCGGGAGGCGGTGCTGGGCGCGCTGTCGCACAAGGCGTACATCGTCACCGGCGGTCCGGGTACGGGTAAGACCACCATCACCCGCATGATCGTGCGGGCCATGGAGCGGGCCGGGCTGAAGCTGCGGCTGGCCGCGCCCACGGGCCGGGCGGCCAAGCGGCTGAGCGAGGCGGCTGGGCACGAGGCCTCCACCCTGCACCGGCTGCTGCAATTCCAGCCGGGAGGCGGCTTCGGCAAGAACGAGGAGAGCAAGCTGCGCGCCCAGGCGGTCATCGTTGACGAGGCCTCCATGCTGGACATCGGCCTCTTTGTGGCGCTTCTGCGCGCCCTGCCGCTGACCTGCCGCCTTATCCTGGTGGGCGACGTGAACCAGCTGCCTTCGGTGGGGCCGGGCAACGTGCTGGCCGACCTGCTGGACTCCGAGTGCGTGCCCCACCTGCGCCTGACCCGCATCTACCGCCAGGCCTTGCAATCCGGCATCGTGCGCAACGCCCACCGGGTCAACCAGGGCGAGTTTCCCCAGGAGGACGGCGGGACCGACCCGCCGGAGAAGGACTTCTGGTGGATTCGCCAGGACGACCCCGCCCGGGTGCGCGCCCTGGTTGAGTCCTGCGTGCTGGACCGCATCCCCGCCGCCTACGGCCTGGATCCCATCAAGGACATCCAGGTGCTGACCCCCATGCACAAGGGCGAGGTGGGCACCCAGACCCTCAACGAGCGCCTGCAGGAGGGGCTCAATCCCCTGCGCCCCGGCATGGCGGAGATACGGCGCGGCTCCCTGCGCCTGCGCCAGGGGGACAGGGTGCTGCAGACCCGCAACAACTACGACAAGGAAGTATTCAACGGCGACCTGGGCCTGGTGGAGGAAGTGGACCCGCAAGAGGGCGCCATGGTGGACATCGACGGCCGCAGCATCGTCTACGACCTGGCCGACCTGGACGAGTTGAAGCTAGCGTACGCCGTGAGCGTGCACAAGTCGCAGGGCAGCGAGTATCCGGCCGTGGTGGTGCCGCTGCTCACCCAGCATTTCGTGCTGCTGCAACGCAACCTGCTGTACACGGCGCTCACCCGGGCACGGTCGCTGGTGGTGCTGGTGGGCGGGCACAAGGCCGTGGCCCTGGCCCTGAAGAACACCCGCTCCTTCGAGCGCAACACGAACCTGCGCTACCGCCTCCAGGAGCTGTGCAACCAGCCCCACCTGCTCTGATAATCCGCCTCAAGGATAGTTTACAGACCCCGTTGCATGGGCTACTCCAGGCCTGCCATGAAACTCTCCGTCATCATTCCCTGCTACAACGAGGTCGGCACCATCGACGGCATCGTCGAGGCGGTGCGCAACTCCCCCCACCAGGATATCGAGATCATCGCCGTGGACGACGGCTCCACCGACGGCACGCGCGAGCGGCTGCGGGAGCTTGAGGGGCGGCGTATCGACAAGGTGCTGCTGCACCAGCGCAACCAGGGCAAGGGCGCGGCCCTGCACACAGGCTTCAAGCACGCCACCGGGGACGTGGTGGTGGTGCAGGACGCGGACCTGGAATACGACCCGCAGGAATACCCCATCCTGCTGGATCCCATCATCCAGGGCAGGGCGGACGTGGTCTACGGCTCCCGCTTCGCCTCGGGCGGGGCGCACCGGGTGCTGTACTTTTGGCACCGGGTGGGCAACCTGTTCCTGACCCTGCTCTCCAACATGGCCACCAACCTCAACCTCACGGACATGGAGACCTGCTACAAGGCCTTCCGACGCGAGGTCATCCAATCCATCGAGCTGAAGGAAAAGCGGTTCGGTTTCGAACCGGAGGTCACGGCCAAGCTGGCCAAGAAGGGCTGCCGCATCTACGAGGTGGGCATCTCCTACTACGGCCGCACCTACGCCGAGGGCAAGAAGATCAACTGGAAAGACGGCGTGGCGGCGCTGAAGTGCATCATCAAGTACAATTTCCTGGGCTGAGCGGCCGCACCATTCTGGCTGTCTGCGTGCTGGCCGCGCTGGCGGTGCGTTTGGTCTATGCCCTGGCAGTGCATCCGCTGGAGCTGTTTCCCGACGAAAACCGTTTTCTCTGCGCGGCAGAGAACATCCTGGCCGGGGCGCACATCGGCTGCGGCAAGTACGCCCACGACATGCCCCTGGTGCCGGTGCTTCTGGCCGCCTGCAAGGCCGTGGGGGTTGGCGAGGACGGGTACCGCGCCCTGCAGGCCGTAATCGGCGCGCTGCTGGTGCTGCCCGTGGCCGGGCTGGCCCACCGGCTGCACGCCTCCAGGCTGAGCCTGGCCCTGGCTGGTGCGGCCGTGGCGGTTTACCCCTTCTTCATTTTTTACACCGCGCTGCTGCTGTCCGAAACGCTGTTCGTCTTTCTCACCGCGCTGTTGTTCTGGCATTTCTCCGCTCCCCGACCGGGGCAGGGCTGGCGGACCGGGCTGACCGCCGGGCTGGCCCACCTCACCCGGCCCACGCTCTTTTACTTTCTGCCGGTGGCCGCTGCCTGGCAGTGGCTTGCCGCACGCTGGAGCCCGCGCAGGCTGGCCGTGGCCGGGGTGGTATTCGCCCTGCTGCTGGCTCCGTGGGTGGTGCGCAACTACCAGGTTTTCGGACAGTTCATGGCCACCAACACCGGCGGCGGACAGGTGCTGTGGGACGCCAACAACCCCTGGAACCCCACCGGCGGCGTGCCCCCGGACGACTCCCCGCACAACGACATGGTGCCGGACGAGCTGGACGAGCTTGAACGGGACAAGTGGATGAAGCGGGAGGCGGTGGAGTACATGGTCGAGGACCCCGGCCGTACCCTGGGCATTGCGGTGAACAAGTTCCGCCGCTTCTGGAACCTCTGGCCCAACGCGCCTCAGTTCAGTCAGGGGCCCTACAAGTGGGCGGCGCTGGCCAGCTTCGGCCCGGTGCTGCTGCTGGCCCTGGCCTCGCTGTGGGTGCTGCGCGACCGCTGGCGGACCACCGGGCTGCTGTGGCTCTTTTTCGCCTATTATACCGCGCTGCATCTGGTGGCCATGGGCTCCATACGCTATCGTCTGCCCCTGGAACCGCTGCTCATCGCCCTGGCCGCGGCCTGTCTGGGCAGGCTGCTGCGTCGGGGCAAGCCTTCCCGGGAGGCGTCGTGAAAGAGCCTTGCCAGATTCTGACCATCGCCGGGTCCGACTCCGGCGGCGGAGCCGGCATCCAGGCCGACCTGAAGACCTTCGCCATGCTGGGCACTTACGGGGCCAGCGTCATCACCGCCCTGACCGCCCAGAATTCCATGGGCGTGCGCGGGGTTTCCTCGCCGGATCCGGAATTCGTGGGCCAGCAGCTGGACGCCGTGCTCGGGGACCTGGACATCCGCGCGGCCAAGACCGGCATGCTCTTTTCCTCTGAGATCATCCGCGTGGTGGCGGAGAAGCTGCGCGACCGCTCTTTCCCTCTGGTGGTTGACCCGGTCAGCGTGGCCGCCTCCGGCGACCGGCTCCTCAAGGCGGACGCCCTGGGCGCGCTCAAGGAGGAGATTCTGCCCCAAGCCGACCTGCTGACCCCCAACCGCCAGGAAGCGGAGCTGTTGGCCGGGCTGTCCATCACTTCCCGCGAGGAGTGTTTCACCGCCCTGCGCCGCATCCGCAAGCTGGGGCCCAAGGCGGTGCTCATCAAGGGCGGGCATTTCGACGAGTTCGCCGCGGTCACGGACTGGCTGCTGGAGGGCGACGGCGACCCCGTGCCCCTGATGCAGCCCAAGGTGGCCACGGCCAACCTGCACGGCACCGGCTGCACCCTGGCCGCGGCCATCGCCGCGGAGCTGGGCAAGGACGCGGACCTGGTCTCGGCCATCAGCCGGGCGCAGTCGTACCTCAACCGCGCCCTGCGGGCATCGTTCCAGGTGGGGGCGGGCCCCGGCCCGGCCCATCACGGTTTCGCCCTGGAACAGGCCGGGCAGATGGCCCGTCTGCCCC
This sequence comes from Desulfohalovibrio reitneri, assembly GCF_000711295.1. Classification (NCBI taxonomy): domain Bacteria; kingdom Pseudomonadati; phylum Thermodesulfobacteriota; class Desulfovibrionia; order Desulfovibrionales; family Desulfovibrionaceae; genus Desulfohalovibrio; species Desulfohalovibrio reitneri. The sequence continues at coordinate 512,125 of NZ_JOMJ01000004.1, forward strand.
AGCGCTGCGCCGGGCTGGCCAGGCGGCTGGCCGCGCTGCCAGGCATGGGGCGGCTTCTTGACGGCGGCTGGGCCAATCTGGCCCTGGCTCCCAACCTGCCCGCCGGACCGGAGCAGGTGGTCTCCCTGGAGGGCGGCCTGCGTTTGGCCCCGGACGGCTCCATCTTCACCGCGGGCTGCCCCGCCTTTGGCGCGGCTGAGGAATTGGGGCGGCGGCTGGTGGCCTGCGAGCGCTCCCTGGGCGGAGTGAACGCCGCTCTGGAGCTGGAGGCGGGGGAGACCGTCCTGCCCGCGGCCTCGCGCACCGGCCCGGACTGGCTGCTGGTGCCCCGCCCTCCGGCCGAACGGGAGGACACCGCCGGGCCGGTGGCTTGGGAGTACGACGAGCATCTGCTGTCTTTTCTGGATGAACACGCCGGGGACGGGAAAACCCGTGTGCTTGCCTTCGAGGGCGGGGGAGGGCGCGTCATGATTCTGGCGGCCGATCCTGAGGAGCTTTTGCAGCGGGTGGCCGAGCTGGTCCGGGCCTGCGGCGGGGATGCCGGTTGACACCCCACGGGGAGTGTGTGAAATGGCCCTGCCCCGGAAGAGGCGCTTTCCGGGCTTCTTCCCTTCGCTTTGGCTGACCGCGCGGCCGGGTGGTGGAACTGGTAAACACGCTGGTCTTAGGAACCAGTGCCCCAGGGCTTGCGGGTTCGAGTCCCGCCCCGGCCACCACAGGACAGTCTCCTTTACTCCATCCGAATCGCTGGCTGTTTGACAGCCGGGCCTTGCGGAGCGTATAGGGCCTTGCTTCACTGCAAAGGACCAATTCCGCCCCAAAAGGAGCCTATATTCATGGATTACAAAGTCGAAGATCTCACTCCCACCGAGAAAAAGGTCAATGTGACCGTGCCCGCCGAGGAGGTCAACGCCGCCCTGTCCGCGACCACCGCCATTTATGGCCGCAGCGCGGACATCAAGGGCTTCCGCAAGGGCAAGGTGCCTTCCTCCGTGGTGGAGACCAAGTTCAAGAAGCAGATTCTGGCCGAGGCCACCCAGGACCTGGTCAACTACCATATCAACGAGATCATGTCCGAGCTGAAGCTCTCCCCCATGTCCGGCATCCAGGTGGATTCCGACACCGTGGAGAAGGGGGAGGAGTTCACCTACTCCTTCACCTTCGAAGTGCCGCCCGCCCTGGAGCTTCCCGAGTACAAGGGGCTCGAGGTGGAGCAGGAGGCCGTGGAGGCCGACGAGAACGAGGTGGATCAGGTGGTTGAGCGCATCCGCGCCAACATGGCCGAGCTTAAGGACGTGGAAGAGACCCGCGAGGCCCGGGACGGCGACACCGTCATGGTGGACTTCGCCGCCCTGTCCGACGACAAGGCCTTCGAGGGGTTGAAGTCCAACAATTTCCAGCTTGAACTGGGCCAGGGCCAGGCCCTGGAAGCCTTCGAGGACCTGGTCAAGGGCCTCAAGCCGGGCGAACAGAACTCCGGCGAGATCACCTTCCCCGAGGACTTCCTCAACGAGGACCTGGCCGGCAAGACCGCCGAGATGCGCGTCTACCTGCGCGGCATCAAGGAGAAGGTTCTGCCCGAGGTCAACGACGAGCTGGCCGTCAAGGCCGGCGGGTTCGAGAGCGTGGCCGCCATGCGCGAGGCCATCACCGAATCCTATTTGCAGTCCCGCCGCCAGCTGGTGCAGTCCGTTGCCCAAAAGGACCTGCTGGACAAGCTGATGCGGGACATGGAGATCCCCCTGCCCAAGACCCTGGTGGACCGCTATCTGGACCAGCTGGTGCAGGATCACGTGCAGAAGCTGGAGCGCAAAGGCAAGAGCCTGGCCTCCACCGGCAAGAGCACCGAGGACCTGCAGGAGGAGTATCGTCCCCAGGCCGAAGAGGCCGCCCGCACCCAGGTCTTCCTGATGGCCGTGGCCAACAAGGAAGAGATGACCGTCAGCCCCGAGGAGATCGACGGCGAGATGCGGCGCATGGCCATGCAGTCCGGCCAGGACTACGGGCAGCTCAAGGAGTACGCCGAGCAGACCGGCCTGCACGTGCTCATCAAGGACCGCCTGCTGGCGGACAAGGCCATGCAGATGATTTACGAGAACGCCGAAGTCACCGAGGTCCCGGCCGGCTCCAAGTCCTCCGAAAGCGAAGAGCAGAGCGGGGAGGAGGGCTAGTCTCCCCCCGCCGCTTCCCATATTCCGGCCGCGTTCGCGGCCCGGTTCTTGCTACCCCGTTCCGCGTGCGGAACGGGGTGGCTGATTTTTTCCCCCTTGAACCCGCGGGCGGAAATGATTACCAATTGTCTGTGGTGTTCTTGAACCGCTGTCCAGCCCTTTTCCCCGTAGACTCACACTCCATCAAGGAGAGTTGATCCATGTCGTTTGCCCAGATTCCCATGGTCATCGAGACCACCGGGCGCGGCGAGCGCGCCTACGACATCTATTCCCGCCTGCTCAAGGACCGCATAATCCTCCTTGGCACGGCCGTGGACGACCACATCGCCAGCTTGGTCTGCGCCCAACTCCTTTTCCTGGAGTCCGAAAACCCGGAGAAGGAGATCAACCTCTACATTAACTCCCCCGGCGGCTCCGTGACCGCCGGCATGGCCATCTACGACACCATGCAGTACATCTCCTCGCCGGTGGCCACCCTGTGCCTGGGCCAGGCCGCCTCCATGGGGGCGCTCCTGCTGTGCGCCGGCGCCGAGGGCATGCGCTACGCCCTGCCGCACTCGCGCATCATGATCCATCAGCCCATGGGCGGATTCCAGGGCCAAGCCACGGACGTGGAAATCCAGGCCCGCGAGATTCTGCGCATGAAGCAGGAAATCAACGAGATCATCTCCCGCCACACCGGGCAGGAAATCTCCAAGGTGGAGACCGACACCGAGCGGGACTTCTTCATGAAGGCCTCAGAGGCCAAGGACTACGGCATCATCGACAACGTGCTGAGCCATCGCGGCGAGGCAGGGGACGAAAGCAAGGGGTAACCCGGGGACCGAGAGGAAAGCATGTCCACCACCAAGTCCAACCGTCCGGCGGAACTGCGCTGCTCCTTCTGCGGAAAGAACCAGGAGGAAGTGCAACGTCTCATCGCCGGTCCCGAAGTCTACATCTGCGACGAGTGCGTCTCCCTGTGCAATGAGATCATCGCCCAGGAGAACGTCACCGAGGAGCGGGAGGAAGGCACCCTGCTGCCTCCCTCGGAAATCAAGGACAGGCTCGACGAGTACGTCATCGGCCAGGACCAGGCCAAGCGCATCCTCTCGGTGGCGGTTCACAACCACTACAAGCGCGTCTTCTACCACGACCGCGTCAGCGACGACATCGAGCTGGACAAGTCCAACATCCTGCTGGCCGGGCCCACCGGCTGCGGCAAGACGCTGCTGGCCCAGACCCTGGCCCGCGTGCTGCGCGTGCCCTTCGCCATCGCCGACGCCACCACCCTCACCGAGGCCGGCTACGTGGGCGAGGACGTGGAGAACATCCTGGTGCAGCTGCTGCAGAACGCGGACTACGACATCGAGTCCGCCTCCCGCGGCATCATCTACATCGACGAGATCGACAAGATCGCCCGCAAGTCCGACTCCCCCTCCATCACCCGCGACGTGTCGGGCGAGGGCGTGCAGCAGGCGCTTCTGAAGATTATCGAGGGCACCGAGGCGAACATTCCTCCCAAGGGCGGCCGCAAGCACCCCCAGCAGGAATTCATCCGCCTGGACACCTCCAACATCCTCTTCATCATGGGCGGGGCCTTCATCGGCCTGGAGAAGATCGTGGCCCAGCGCATCTCCGGCGGAGCCATGGGCTTCGGCGCCAAGGTGGAGAAGAAGCGGGAGGACGCCGCCAGTGAACTGCTGGCCCAGGCCCATCCCAACGACCTGATCAAGTTCGGCCTCATCCCCGAGTTCGTGGGCCGCGTGCCGGTGGTGACGTCCCTGACCGACCTCACCCAGGACGATCTGGTGCGCATCCTGACCGAGCCCAAGAACGCCCTGGTCAAGCAGTACACCAAGCTCTTCGAGCTGGATAAGGTCTCCCTGACCTTCACCCAGAACGCCCTCAAGGCCATCGCGGCCAAGGCCATCGAGCGCAAGACCGGGGCGCGGGGGCTGCGCAACGTCATGGAGTCCGTGATGATGGACATCATGTACAATCTGCCTTCCCTGGAAAACGTCAAGGAATGCGTCATCAACAGCGCCGTGGTGGATAACGGGCAGGAGCCCCTGCTGTTCTTCCACCAGGAGGCCAAGTCGGCCTAAGGCCGTTTGTCCGGCCGCGGGGCCGGGCGTTGACAGCGCGACCCTGGGCATTAGTTTGATGAATGTGGCGGAGGCGGCCAGCCTCCGCCCATTGCAGCATTCCGAGGAGCATACATGTCAACGCTGTTCAGTGGCCTTCGCGGCCAGTCCGAAGAAGAAAAGCAGACCCTTCCCATGATGTCCCTGCGGGAAGTGGTCATGTTCCCCAAGTCCATCGTGCCGTTGTTCGTGGGGCGGGAAGCCTCCATCAAGGCCATCGAGCACGCTCTGGCCCACCACGACAAGAAGATATTCCTGGTCACCCAGAAGAATCCCGAGAAGGAGCGGCCCGAGGGGGAGGACCTCTACCCCGTGGGCACCGTCTCCAAGATTCTTCAGCTCCTGCGCCTGCCCGACGGCACCATCAAGGTGCTCTTCGAAGGCGAACAGCGCGCGGGCTGGGACAACGATTCCTTCGAGACGCCCGCCGAGGGCGAATTCCCCATGGTGGCCGTCAACCCGCTGGAGGATCTGGAGCGCGAGTCCGGCGAAGCCGACGCGCTGGTCCGGGCTACCCACGAGTCCCTTGAACAGTACGCCAAGGTCAACAAGAAGGTGGCCCAGGAGACTCTCACGGCCATGTCCTCCCTCAACCAGCCCGGACGGCTGGCCGACTCCCTGATGCCCCACCTCAAGGTCGAGTTCGACAAGAAGCAGGGTGTGCTGGAGGAGCTGGACCCGGTCAAGCGGCTGGAGGAGGCCTACCGTTTCCTGGAGACGGAGATCGAGATCGCCTCGCTGGAGCGCAAGATCAAGGGCCGCGTCAAGAACCAGATGGAGCAGAACCAGCGGGACTACTATCTCAACGAACAGCTCAAGGCCATTCACAAGGAAATGGGGCGCGAGGACGACCCCGCCGAGGAGGCCGAGGAGCTGGAAAAGCGCATGCAGGAAAAGAACATGCCCGAGGAGGCTCGGGAAAAGGGCATGCGCGAACTCAAAAAGCTGAAGCAGATTCCGCCCAGTTCCGCCGAATATACTGTGGTCCGCAACTATGTGGACTGGATCCTCGACCTGCCATGGAACGACGTCAAGCCGGTGGAAATCGACATCGACAAGGCGCGGACCATTCTGGACGAGGACCACTACGGCCTGGAAAAGCCCAAGGACCGCATTCTGGAGTACTTGGCCGTGTCCGCCCTGGTGGACAAGCTCAAGGGCCCCATCCTCTGCTTCGTGGGCCCTCCGGGCGTGGGCAAGACCTCCCTGGCCAAGTCCATCGCCCGCGCCACGGACCGTCCCTTCGTGCGCCTCTCCCTGGGCGGGGTGCGCGACGAGGCCGAGATCCGCGGCCACCGCCGCACCTACGTGGGCGCCCTGCCGGGCAAGATCATCCAGTCCCTGAAACGGGTGGAGTACAACAATCCCGTTTTCATCCTGGACGAGATCGACAAGATGTCCATGGACTTCCGGGGCGACCCGTCCTCCGCCCTCCTGGAGGTGCTCGACCCCGAGCAGAACGACACCTTCGCCGACCACTACCTTGACCTGGACTACGACCTCTCCAAGGTATTCTTCATCACCACGGCCAACACGCTGCACTCCATCCCCGCGCCGCTTCAGGACCGCATGGAGGTCATCCAGCTGCCCGGCTACCTGGAGACGGAGAAGCGCAACATCGCGGAGAAGTTCCTGCTGCCCAAGCAGCTTGAGCAGCACGGGCTGGAGGAGGAGAACCTGGAACTGCCCGACGAGGCCGTGACCGAACTCATCCGCCGCTACACCCGCGAGGCCGGGGTGCGGAACCTGGAGCGCGAGATCGCCTCGCTGTGCCGCAAGTCGGCCATGCGCATCGTGGAGAGCAAGGCCGGGGACCGCGAGGACGTCGAGCGGGTGGAGATCGGCCCGGACGACCTGCAGGACTTCCTTGGCCCCCCCAAGCACCGCTACGGCAAGAAAGAGGAAAAACCCCAGGTGGGGCTGACCAACGGCCTGGCGTTCACCGAGCACGGCGGTGACCTGCTCATGGTGGAGGTGGTGCTCATGCCCGGTTCGGGCAAGATCGAGACCACCGGCAAGCTGGGCGACGTCATGCAGGAGTCGGCCAAGGCCGCCCTGTCCTACGTCCGCTCCCGGTCGGACCTCTTTGGCCTGCGGCCGGAGTTCCACAAGGAGATCGACATCCACATCCACGTGCCCGAAGGCGCCATCCCTAAGGACGGCCCCAGCGCGGGCATCACCCTGGCCACAGCCCTGGTTTCGGCCCTGCTCAACCGCCCCGTGCGCGAGGACCTGGCCATGACCGGCGAGATCACCCTGCGCGGGCGGGTGCTGCCCATCGGCGGCCTGCGCCAAAAGCTGCTGGCCGCGCACCGGGGTCTTATCAAGCGGGTCCTCATCCCCGCGGAAAACGAGAAGGACCTGGAAGAAGTGCCCGAGGAGATCAAGAACGACCTGGAGATCATCCCGGTGGAGCACATGGACGAGGTGCTGCGCCTGGCCCTGGTGGACGGCGAGGGACAGCCCTTCCTGCGCGACTGCCAGGACCTCGCCCCGCTGGCCGCCTCCCTGCTCAAGGAGGAGTCCGGCGAGGAGCAAAAGCAGCAGAACATGCACTAGCGGCCGAAGCCGCCACAGCGCAAGATACCAGGGCCGGGGGCGTCACGCTCCCGGCCCTTTTCATTCCCCCGGTCCGGAGAGCAGGTCCGGCTTGTCCGCCTTGCGCGCCCGTTTCACCCGCGCCTCCAGGGCGCAGGCGGAGGAGCGGTCCGCCCGCTCCGCCCAGGCTGCCAGCCGCACCGGCCGCCGCGAGCGGGTGTAGCGCGCCCCGCCCGGCAGTTCGCCGTTGTGTTCGGCTAGCCTGCGGTCGAGGTCGGTGGTTACTCCGCAGTACAGGGTGGAGTCGGCGCACTCCAGCAAATAGACGAACCAGGCCATCCGCCTACTTCTCTGGTCCGGGCGGTTCCGGGTCTTTCTGTGCGCCGGACTGCTTGAGCGCCGCGCGATGCCACAGCCACTCGCGGGGCAGGATGAGGCGTACCGCGCGCTCGAAGAAGAAATAGTCCCAGGCCCAGTTGATGAGCACCACCAAGCGGTTGCGGAAGCCCACCAGGTAGAGCAGGTGGACGAACAGCCAGATGACCCAGGCGGTGAAGCCGGTGTAGCCGCGCTTGCCCAGACGGGCCACGGCGGCGCCTCGGCCGATGGTGGCCAGGGAGCCTTTGTCGCGGTAGCGGAAGGGCTTGGCTTGCTTGCCCTTGGCCACCCGCCAGATGGACCTGCCCACGTGGCGGCCCTGCTGGATTGCCACCGGGGCGATCATGGGCAGGGCCTCGGCCTCTTCCACCCGGCAGCAGTCCCCAGCCGCCCAGATGTTGTCGAACCCCTTCACCCGCAGATCGGGTCGGCAGAGCACCTGCCCGTTGTCCGCCAGGGGCAGGCCCAGGGTTTCCAGCAGGGGATGCGCCCGCACCCCTGCGGTCCAGACCACGGTGTCTGTGGGGATGCGGGAGCCGTCGCGCAGGGCGGCGAAGTCCGGTCCAACCTCGGCCACCATGGCTGCCAGCCGCACCTCGGCGCCCTTTCTCCGCAGCCGCATCAGGGCGTCCTCGCGCAGCCTTTCGGGGAAGCCGGGCAGCACGTTGTCCAGGGCTTCCAGCAGCACCACCCGCGCCTGCCCGGCGATGCGGTGGGGGTAGTCGCGAGTCAGGGGCCCTCGGATCAACTCGGCCAGCGCCCCGGCGTACTCCAGTCCGGTGGGGCCGCCGCCCACCACGGTGAAGGTCAGGGCGCGCCGTTGCTCCGCCGGGTCGGAAGTGAGCATGGCCCGCTCGAATCGGCCCAGGATGTGGTTGCGCAGGAACATGGCCTGCTCCAGGTACTTCAGGCGAAAAGAGTGCTCCACGGCGCCGGGCACGCCGAAGAAGTGGGTCACGCTGCCCAGGCCCAGGACCAGATGGCGGTAATGAAAACGCCCCTGGTCGGTGTGCAGGGCGTTGGCTTCGGTGTCCAGCCCGATGGCCGTGGCCATGGCGAAGTTGACCCCTCGCGCCCCCTTGTTGCGGAAAATTCCGCGCACGGGGTAGGCGATCTGCTCGCTCTCCAGTTCGGCCGCGGCCACCTGATACAGCAGGGGCAGGAAGGTGTGGTAGTTGTTCTTGTCCACCACCAGAACGTCCAGCCCCTTGCCCGCCAGGGCACGGGCGGCCCACAGGCCGGAGAACCCGGCCCCGGCGATGACGACGTCGTGCACGGAGCGCCTCCAGGAAAGATTCGCGGAACATACTCTGTATGACAGGGGGCGCGACCGGGGGTCAAGGCGGCGAACGGTTCGCGGGGTCAGGCGGCGTCGCGTCCGGCGAAAGCCCGCACTTCGGCCAAGCTTTCTTCAAGAGTCCGCAGATAGCGCAGGCGGAAGGCCTCGCCGTTGTCCGTGTATTCCTCGGCCAGCCGCGTGTGCGCGCGGTACCAGGCGGCCACGCCCGGGTTGCGCTTGAGGCGGGCGTAGGAGCGGACCATGTGCAGGGTGGTGTGGCAGACGGGCACGCCAGTCCCCTCCGCCGCCAGCAGGTCCGTGAAGTCGCGGTCCGGCTCGTGGAAGAAGGAGCCCACGGCGCGGGCGGCGTGGTAGTTGGAGCCGGAGCGGAGCAGGGCGGTCCGCAGCTCGTCCGTCATGAATTCCGGCTGGAAGGGGCGGGACCACTCCACGGGGACCGATTCGTCCCCGGAATATTCCACACGGCCGCTCTCAGCCGCGCGGACGACCTTGTCCGCCAGCGGCCCCCACAGGGTGCCAACGTGCTCCAGGTCGCGCCGCATGCCCGCAAGGCCGGACTCGTCGTCGCCGGAGACGGTCAGCCGCAGGAAGGGGCAGTGCGCCTCCACGGTCTGTTCACCTCGCCGCCAGACCCCGGCCAGTACCCGTTCAACGTCCAGCATTTCCACGCCGTCCAGTCCGGCCACCCACTCGGCCAGCGCCCGGGGGGCCTCGCGCCAGGAGCGTTCCCAGACAGGCAGGTAGGAGTATGGTTCGGGGCCGAAAGCAGGATGGTGCCCCAGCCGGGTGAGAACCAGCACGGGCACGCCGGGCCGGGACTCGCGCAGTTTTTCCAGCCAGCCGGACCAGCGTTGGAAGTAGCCGTCCGGGTTGGGCCGCATCTCCACGAAGTTCTCTTTCATCCACATGCCCAAATCCGGGTCCAGGTTCCAGGCGGCCGAATCCAGGGCCACGGCCCATCCCTCGTCCCGGTGGGCGAAGAGCGGCTCCATTTCGTGAAAGAGGCTGACCACCAGCAGGTCGGGGAACTCGCGGTTCGGCGGCAGGGCGTGGAACTGATTGGCCAACTCCCGCTTGTGCAGACAGCTGGCCGGACCGGGTGCGGCCAGGCGGCGGGCCAATTCGGGCGGCACGCGGCCGGGGGAGTGCAGCAGGGTGGCCGGGGAAGCCTGCCAGAAATGCTCGCATGCCGCGCCGCGCGCCAGCAGGGCGTTGGCCAAAAAGGAGGTCTGGCAGTTGCCGAGGAGGTGGATCATGCTCTATTCCTGCGGGGAAGATGTTGCCGGGGCGGCCCGGTTTCCCGTCATCCAAGCAATCACCGAGCCAAGGCCTTCCCATGCTCATCCACTCCTTCGTCCTGGGCCCCCTGGAGACAAACTGTTACGTGCTGGCGGACCGGGACACTGGTCGCGCCCTGGTCATCGACCCCGGGCTGGAACCGGGGGAGGTAGCGGCCTTCCTCGCTCGCTTCCACTACTACGCCGAGGCCGTGCTGTTGACCCATCTGCACGCCGACCACGTGGCAGGCGCGGCCGAGCTGGCGCGGGAGACCGGCGCGGAGGTGCTGGGACCGGAAGCGGACCGTTTTCTGCTGGACCGCCCCGAGGGGGGCGGGGGCTATGAGGATATACCGCCCACGGAGCCATTCGAGATGCGCGGCATCGGGCCGGGGCGGCTGACCCTGGCGGGACAGCCCGTGCTGGCTTTGCCCGTGCCCGGCCACACGCCGGGCTCGCTGTGCTACTTCTTTCCGGCCTTGGAATCGGTGTTCACCGGAGATTGCCTATTCCGGGGCACCGTGGGCCACACGCGGGGGCCGGGGGGCGACGCCCAGGGGCTGCTGGATGCCATACGCGCCCGGCTCTTGACCCTGCCGCCGGAAACCGAGGTTTTTCCCGGCCACGGCCCGGCCACAACCATCTCCCGCGAGAGGGCGGGGAATCCGTTCTTTGCGGATGGGCGGAAATGAAAAACGCGAACGGCCGGGCCGCGCGATGCGACCCGGCCGTGCCCGTTCGACGCGGATTTCGCCCTTAATCCAGCCGGGCGACCTCCATGGAGTCGTCGAACGCTGCCAGACAGCGGTAGGTGTGCCCGCCGTCCTGGAAGGTGTACTCGCAGTCGGGGAAAAGCTGGATGGCTGGTGCGAAGGAATCGCCCAGGAATACGTCCTTGGCTTCCCCGTTTCCCTCGAACCGGACCGTCGTGCCAGGCAGGACAATGGTTTCGCCGTGATGGATGCGGACCGGCAGGTCGGCTTCGGTGTACTCGGCCATCGCTTACCTCCTCGGGCTCAGGGTACACGAATACATGAATGGATATTCAAAAAGCGTGCCCTTGAAGAACGGCAGCCGTTCCAGGCGTATTCGCTTTGCGTATATCGCCTAGTCCGGTTGAAATGGGAGCGCAACGCGCTCTCAGCCCCATCGGGCGGGCGAAAAAAACGCCCGCTCGGCGGCCTAGATGCCCGCGCCCTGGGTGAACCGTTCCAGGTTCCCGCCGCGCTGCAGGATGGTGGAGCCGGGCGGCACCGAGCGGGTGAGCCAGACGTTGCCGCCTATGGTGGAGCCCGCGCCGATGGTCACCCGCCCCAGAATGGTGGCCCCGGAGTAGATGACCACGTCGTCCTCCACCACGGGGTGGCGCGGCTGGCCCTTGATGAGCCTGCCGCTCTCGTCCTTGGGGAAGCTTTTGGCGCCCAGGGTCACGCCCTGGTAGATGCGCACGTCGCGGCCGATGACGCAGGTCTCGCCGATGACCACGCCGGTGCCGTGGTCGATGAAGAAGTTGGGCCCGATGTCCGCGCCGGGGTGGATGTCGATGCCAGTGACGGAGTGGGCCATTTCCCCGATTATGCGGGGAATGATGACCACGCCCAGCTTCTGCAGCTCGTGGGCCACGCGGTGGTGGGTGAGGGCGGTGATGGAGGGGTAGCAGAAGATGGTCTCGCCGGGGCTTCGGGAGGCCGGGTCGCCCCGGTGGGCGGCCTCCACGTCGCCGGCCAGCGACTCTCGCACGGAGGGCAGGGAGCGCAGGAAGGCGGCGGCCAGTTCCCCGGCCCGCTCGTCGCATTCGCGGCAGTCCCGTTCCTCCCGGTCCGGCTCGCAGATGAAGCAGAAGCCCCGCCGCACCTGTTCGCGCACCAGCCGCATCACCCGGTCCAGCTGGCTCCCCAGGTGAAAGCCCATGGTGGAGGGGGTGATCTCGTGGTCGCCGAAGAAGCCGGGGAAGAGCACGGCCTTGAGCCGCTCCATGATCTCCCGCAGCGCGTCCACCGAGGGCATGGGGTGGTCGCGGCCCGTCTGGTGGCTGACCCCCTTGCTGGAGTCCGGCGAGGCCAGCTTTTCCGCGACTTCGGCCACCACGCCGTTGTAAGCGGATGGAGTCACTGCTCCTCCTGCTCGAACAGGGGGGTGGAGAGGTAGCGCTCGCCCGTGTCGCAGACGATGAAGACGATGACGGAGCCCGCGCTCTCCGGCCGAGCGGCCACGGTGAGGGCGGCGTGGGCGATGGCCCCGGAGGAGATGCCGCAGACGATGCCCTCCTCGCGCATGAGGCGGCGGGCGGCGGCCAGGGCGGTGTCGTTGTCCACGCCCATGACCTCGTCTATGATCTCCCGCTCCAGCACGCCGGGCACAAAGCCCGCGCCGATGCCCTGGATGATGTGCGGCCCGGGCTTTCCGCCCTCCAGCACGGGCGAGGCCGAGGGCTCCACGGCCACAATGCGCGTGTCGGGCTTGCGCTTCTTCAACTCCCGGCCCACGCCGGTGATGGTGCCGCCCGAGCCCACACCGGCCACGAAGGCGTCCACCCGGCCGTCGGTGTCGCGCCAGATCTCCTCGGCCGTGGTCCGGGCGTGAATTTCCGGGTTGTGCGGGTTCTCGAACTGCTGCGGCATGAAGGCGTCGGGCCGCTCGGCGACGATTTCCATGGCGCGTTCCACCGCCCCCCGCATGCCCTTTTCCGCTGGGGTCAATTCGATTTCCGCGCCCATGCCGGCCAGCAGCTTGCGCCGTTCCATGCTCATGTTCTCGGGCATGGTCAACAGCACGCGGTAGCCCTTGACCGCGGCGGTGAAGGCCAGCCCGATGCCGGTGTTGCCGCTGGTGGGCTCCACCACCAGGCCGCCGGGAGCCAGCAGCCCCTCGGCCTCGGCCGCCTCCAGCATGTGCTTGCCGATGCGGTCCTTGACCGAGGCGCAGGGGTTCTGGAACTCGATCTTGGCCGCCACCACGGCGTCCAGGCCTTCGGCCATCCTGTTCAGCCGGACCAGCGGGGTGTTGCCCACAAGGTCCAGCATGCTGTCGTATATCCGCATGTCGTCTCCTCGATTCAACAGGGCCGCGAAGCCCGCGGCGCTCCCTCCGGGTCTGTCATATTTCCCGCTCTTTTGCTACCAGAGGAAGCGTACGACAGGACACCATCCACCAAGGAGATACCATGCGTTTTCTTCGTTATCCCCTGCTTCTGGCCATGGCTCTTCTGCTGGCGGGCTGCGGTTCGCCCAACACCCTCATGCTCGGCTACGAGCCCGCGCCCATGGACGTGGACTGCCCCGGCTCCGTGACCGTGGTTCGTTTCCAGGACTCGCGGGACAGGGAGGCCGTCGGCGTGAAGAACGACGGCTCCTCCATCTACTCCTCCAAGCCGGTCAACGAGTGGGTCAGCCGCGCCTTCTACGACCAGTTCCAGAAGCTTGGCTGCACCATGGCCTACCAGGAGGAGGACTACCGGCCCATGACCGACTACGTGGTGCGCGGCGAGGTGCTGGACGCCTGGATCAAGGAGGAGAGCGTCACCGACTACACCTCCAGCCTGTCCATGCTGGTCAAGGTGGAGAAGGTCGGGGAAGGCGTGGTCTACGAGGAAAAGCTGAACAGCTCCGTGGAGCGCACGGTCGTTCCCGGCTCCGGCAAGGCGGCGGAGATTCTGCGGGAGACCCTGACCGATCTGGTGCGTCCTGTGGTGCACAAGGTGGCCCGCGACCAGCGGGAGTAGTCCGGCTTGCTCTTTCCCGTCTCCGGGGTCGAGACCCCGTTGTGGGTGCCGCCGCTGACCGCCCTGGCGGTCTCCTTCGTGACCTCCATGGGCGGCGTCTCGGGGGCCTTTTTGCTGCTGCCCTTCCAGGTCAGCGTGCTGGGCTACACCGCGCCGTCGGTCAGCGCCACCAACCAGGTCTTCAACATCGTGGCCATTCCCGGCGGGGTGTACCGCTATCTGCGGGAGGGGCGCATGGTCTGGCCGCTGGTCATCGCGGTCACGGCCGGAACCCTGCCCGGAGTCTTTCTGGGCGCGCTGGTCCGGGTGGCCTGGCTGCCGGACCCCACGGCCTTCAAGGCTTTCGCCGGGCTGGTGCTTCTCTACATCGGCGCGCGCATGGCCCGCGACGCGGCCAGGGGCGGGGGAGGGCGCAAAGCGCCCTCCGGCCCCATGGCCGTGACCGGGGCCAGACTGGACTGGCGCGGCGGCGAGTACGTCTTCGAGGGCGAACGCCATACCTTCTCCACCCCGGCCGTGTTCGGGCTCTGCCTGGCGGTCGGCGTGGTGGGCGGCGTCTACGGCATCGGCGGCGGGGCCATCGTGGCACCCTTCTTCGTGGCCGTGCTGGGGCTGCCCGTGCACACCGTGGCCGGGGCCGCCCTGTGCGGCACCTTCGTCACCTCGGTCTTCGGGGTGCTCTTCTACCACCTCATCGCCCCCTTCTTTCCGGGCATGGCCGTGGCTCCTGACTGGCGGCTGGGCCTGCTTTTCGGCCTGGGCGGCCTGGTGGGCATATACCTGGGCGCGCGCTGCCAGCGCTTCGTGCCCGCCCGGCTCATCAAGCTGTTGCTCACCGCGGTCATTCTCTTCACCGCCGGCAAGTACCTGCTGGGCTTTCTGTTCAACTAATCATTGCCCTCCGGGCGCTTTCCGGCTCCATTCCCCGAGGATACCCCCTTGCCAAATGGGCCGGGTCCGGTATGCTGGCGGAAAATGGATAGCAACTTCTTTCAGGAGGAATACCGACGATGCTGTGCAAGGAAATGGAGCAGGCGCTCAACGACCAGATCAAGTGGGAGCTGTGGTCCGGCTACATGTACCTTTCCATGAGCGCGTATTTCGACGACCAGGGGCTGTCCGGCTTCGCCCAGTGGATGAAGAACCAGGCCGCGGAGGAACTGTTCCACGCCACCAAGTTTTTCGACTACGTCAACGAGGCCGGCGGACGGGTCAAGCTGCAGACCGTGGAGGAGCCGCCCCACGAGTGGGAATCCGCCCTGGACGTGTTCAAGGAGGGCCTGAAGCATGAGCGCAAGGTCACGTCCATGATCAACGACCTGGTGGACCTGGCCATCAAGCACAAGGACCACGCCACCAACAATTTCCTGCAGTGGTTCGTGGGCGAGCAGGTGGAGGAGGAAGCCTCCTTCGACGAACTGGTGGGCAAGCTGAAGCTGGTCGGCGACGGCGGCGCGCTCTACATGCTGGACAAGGAACTGGGCGCGCGGGTCTTCACCTGGCCCGCCGAAAAGGAATAACCAGGAGGTGCCGTCATGGCCTCTCGCGTTGAGGACCTGCTGTGCAAGGCGCTTGAGATCATCGAGTCGAACGCGGCCTTTTACCGCGAGGCCATCGGCAAGTGCGAGTCCGGACCGGGCAAGGAGGTGTTCGAGACGCTGCGCGAC
Organism: Desulfohalovibrio reitneri; assembly: GCF_000711295.1. Lineage (NCBI taxonomy): Bacteria > Pseudomonadati > Thermodesulfobacteriota > Desulfovibrionia > Desulfovibrionales > Desulfovibrionaceae > Desulfohalovibrio > Desulfohalovibrio reitneri. The sequence goes on from NZ_JOMJ01000004.1 coordinate 527,303, forward strand.
GATGCCGGGGCCCAGGTCGCCCGGATTCACGACATCTACGAGAAGGTCAAGGGCGGCGAGTCGTTCACCGGGGCCTGCACCGTTCCCGAGGAGGAGCTCCTTCCCTCGGTCAAGTCCGTGGTGGAGGGGAAGGGACCTGTCAACGCCTGCCAAAGCGAGTTGGGCGCGGTGAACACCGGCATGGAGCGGACCACCGAGGCCATCCGCTTCTTCGAGGGCTGGGCGGCCGGGGCCGAAGACGGCGTCGAGCGACGCTTCGCCGAGCGCATGGTGCAGGAGTCGCGCGGGCAGTACATGATGCTCTCCGACCTGCAGTTCTTCTACGAGGACCCAGAGGGTTTCTCCCTCAGGCAGGACGACCAGATCCTCGACGGCGCATAAGGAGCCATGATGTCCGACGTCAATGTTACCATCGGAGGCGAGGCGGGCCAGGGGCTGGCCACTGTGGGCGGCCTCATGACCAGCGCCTTGGTCCGGTCCGGCTACGAGGTGCACGTCACCCAGGACTATCTCTCCCGCATCCGTGGCGGCCACAACACCTACTCCATCCGTTTCGGGCCGGAACCTGTCATGGCCCCGCGCGAGGAGATCGACGTGCTGGTCTGCCTCTCCCAGGAAACTTTCGGCAAGCATCGCGACCAGCTCTCCGGGCGCGCCGTGGTGGTGGCTGACGAGTCCTTCGAGGTGGAGTACGACAAGGTTTTCCGCGTGCCCCTCAACGAGCTGGCGAGCAAGAAAATCTACCGGAACACCGTTGCCCTGGGCGTGTTGGCCTCGGCCGTGTGCGTGGACCTGGGCGTGGTGCAAAAGCTTATGGAAGAGACCTTCCACAAGAAGGGCGACGAGGTCGTCGGCCAGAACCAGGAAGTGCTGCGCAAGGCCTACGAATGGAAGGAAGGGCAGGGGGAGCTGTTCGAATGTCCCGCGCCGCCCATGGCCTCCGGCACTCGGCTGGCGGTGAACGGCAACGAGGCCATCGCCATGGGGGCCATGGCCGCGGGCTGCGATTTCTGCTCCTTCTACCCCATGACCCCGTCCACCTCTGTGCCGCTGACCCTCATCAAGCACGCCAAGGAAATGGGCATCGTGGTGGAGCAGGCCGAGGACGAGATAGCCGCGGCCAACATGGCCCTGGGCGCGGGCTGGGCCGGAGCCACCCCGCTGGTGGCCACCTCCGGCGGCGGCTTCGCCCTCATGGAGGAGGCCGTTTCCCTGGCGGGCATGATCGAACAGCCCTTCGTGCTGGTCCTGGCCCAACGGCCCGGTCCGGCCACCGGCCTGCCCACCCGCACGGAACAGGGCGACCTCAACCTCGTTCTCTATTCCGGGCACGGCGAGTTCCCCCGGGCCATCTTCGCGCCCGGCGACATCCAGCAGTGCTTCCGCCTGACCCACCGCGCCTTCGACCAGGCCGAGAAGTCCCAGGGACCGGTCTTCGTGCTCACCGACCAGTATCTGGCCGACTCCACCCGGGCCATCGACCCCTTCGACCTGGATTCCCTGCCGGAGGTGGCCGGGCCGGTGCTGGAGCCGGACAACCCGGGCGAGTACGAGCGGTACGCCTGGAACGACGAGACCGGCGTCTCCCCCAGGGCCGTGCCCGGGTTCTCCGAGGCGCTGGTGGTGCTGGACTCGGACGAGCACTACCCGTCCGGCCACATCAACGAGGACCACGGCGTGCGGGTGCGCATGATGGACAAGCGGCTGCGCAAGCTGGACCTGCTGAAGAAGGAGGTCGTGCCGCCCGACCACCACGGCGACGACGACCCGGACGCGCTGCTGGTCTGCTGGGGCTCCACCCTCGGCCCCGCCCTGGAGGCGGCGGACGGGCTGCGCGAGCGGGGCAAGTCCGTGGGCGTGCTCCACTTCTCCCAGGTCTACCCCCTGATTCCCGATCAATTCATGGAGCGGCTGGAGCGGGCCGGGGAGGTCATCGGCGTGGAAGGCAACCACGACGGGCAGTTCGCCGATCTCCTGCACAAGGAATGCGGCTTCCGCATCGAGCGGCGCGTGGCCCGCTACGACGGCCTGCCCTTCACCAAGAAGTACATACTCGACGCCCTGGCATAGGGAGGTTTGCATGGTTTCCGTGGAAGACTACGGCGAATTCGAGACCGCCTGGTGCCCAGGCTGCGGCAACTTCGCCCTGCGCAAGGCGGTCAAGCAGGCATTGGCCGGGCTGGACCTGGCCCCGCACCAGGTCTGCTTCGTTTCCGGCATCGGCCAGGCGGCCAAGGCTCCGCACTACATCCGCTGCAACGCCTTCAACGGCCTGCACGGCCGCTCCCTGCCCCCCGCGCAGGGGGCCAAGCTGGCCAACCCGGAGATGGTCGTCATCTCCGAGTCCGGCGACGGCTGCCAGTACGGCGAGGGCGGCAACCACTTCCTGGCCGCCATGCGCCGCAACGTGGACATCACCATGCTGACCCACGACAACCAGATCTACGGCCTGACCAAGGGCCAGGCCAGCCCCACCACCATGCAGGGCCACAAGACCAAGGCGCAGCCCTTCGGCGCGCCCTCCACGGCCTTCAACGCCGTGGCCGCGGCCGTGTCCATGGGGGCTTCCTTCGTGGCCCGGGGCTTCGTGGGCGAGCAGGACCACTTGGCCGACCTCATCCAACAGGCCATCAACCACAAGGGCTTCGCCCTGGTGGACATCTTCCAGCCCTGCGTCTCCTTCAACAAGGTCAACACCTTCGCCTGGTACAAGGAGCACACCTACAAGCTGGAGGATCACGACCCCACCGACTGGAACCAGGCCATGCAAAAGGCCATGGAGTTCGGCGAGCAAAAGATCCCCATCGGCGTGCTCTACAAGAACACCGAGCGCACCCCCTTCTCCGACCACCTGCCCACCACCGGCGGCGAGCCGCTGGCCCGCAGGAAGGCGGACAAGGAGGCCCTGCGCAAGGTCATGCTCTCCTACGGAGGAGAGGTCGTCGCGAGGACATCGTCATGAGAAAGATCGCCATCCTGTGCACCGCTTTGACCCTGGCCCTGTGCCTTCTCTCCGGCACCGCCCTGGCGCTCCCCTCTGAAGGCGAGGCGCCGCCGGATGTAACGCTCCACGCGCCGGAGAACCCGGCGGAGCTGGGCCTGCGGCCCGACGTGGAGAAATTCTCCCTCGGCGAGGTCGATGCCCCGTACCTGCTGGTCGTCCTGTTCAACTCCTTCTGCCCGCACTGCCAGGCCGAGGCCCCGGACCTGCAACGGCTCTACGAGATGAGCCGGGACCACGACCCCAGGCTGGAAATGGTGGCCGTGGGGCTGGGCAACACCCGGTACGAGGTCGATCTCTTCACCAAGAAGTACGGCCTGACAATGCCCGCGGTGGTGGACCCGCAGTACGAGGCGCATACCGCCTACGGGCGTCCCGGAACCCCCTCCTACATGTTCCTGGACCTGCGCGGGGACGAGCCCGAGGTGCTGCTCTTCCAGGAAGGCCGCTTTTCCGGGCCCGAGGCGTTCCTCAAACTGCTTGAGTCGCACATGGAGTGAACGCCATGAACACGAATCGGCTCTTCCCCCTTCCCGCGGCCGTCCTCCTGGCGCTTCTGCTCGCCACAACCGCCTGGTCCCAACCCACCGTCTACGACCCCGGCCACCTTAAGCCGCAGGACAGCCAGCTCAAGGTGGCTGTGGGGGACATGGCTCCGGATTTCACCCTGCCCGCCATCTCCGGCGGCACCGTCAGCCTCTCTGACTACCGGGGCGACAAGATCGTGGTCCTTTCCTTCGTGCCCGCCGCCTTCACCCCGGTCTGCTCGGCCCAGTGGCCCGCCTACAACCTGGCCGAGGAGGAGATCAAAAAACGCGGCGCCGTGGTCATCGGGATCACCACCGACAACCTGCCCTCCATCTACGCCTGGACCGAGGAAATGGGCGGAGTCTGGTTCCCGGCCCTGTCCGACTTCTGGCCCCACGGCGAGGCGGCTTCCCGCTTTGGCATTCTGCGTTCCGACGGCACCGCCGAACGGGCCACCTTCATCATCGACACCAAGGGCGTCATCCGCCACATCGACGTCCACAACATCAATGAGCGCCCCCGTCTGGAACCGCTCATCAAGGCGCTGGACGAAGTGCGGGAGTAGAGCAGGGAAAATTTCGTCCTGCGGGCGACCAGGGCCTGCGCGGCCCTGGACCCGCGGCAGGATAATCCTGCACGTATATCGCGCGTTGCCGCGCGTCGAGATGACGGGGGAGGAGGGGGCACCCCCGGCGAAGCGGCGGCTGGAGATGATTCTGGCTCCGATACCAACGGATGTGGTTATTCCCTTCATCCCCCTTTGATCGAGCTCTCGATCAAAGGGGGATGAAGAGTTTTGGCCCTTGCAATCCAGGGCGGGTATTTCCGCGCTGGACCGCAATCCATTTCAGGGCTGGTATTTCCCGCGCTCCCCCGCACGTGGGTAAAACCCGGGGGCTCGTTCTAAGCCAGGACCTGAAATACGAAGGAATTGTGTATGATGTCGGGATCTTCGTACGGCAAGGCGGAGTAGTCGGGGGTCTTTTCCACCAGTTCCCATCGTTTTTCGCTCGCCAGGGCGTCGAATTTGGCCTGGAAGCCGCCCTCATCGGAAATGTCTTTGAGCAGGCTGAAGAGAATGTATCCGCCCGGTGCGACGATGCGCACCAGTTCGTCGAAACTCGCGGCCGGTGCGTGTCCGGCGGTGAACACGCCGATCGACTGGCATGCGTCGAAGTGATTGTCCGGGAAATCAAGGGGCTCGCCGAGCACCATACGCCGCAATTCCGTGTAGGCGCCCGTCTTTTGGGCCTGATCCAGCATCCCTTTTGAAAGATCGATGCCGATCTGATTGCCGAACCCCATGATCATGAGCAGTTCGCCCATCATGCCCGTGCCGGCCCCGGCATCGAGTATGCGTGCGTCGCGGTTGCCCACATAGCGGCCGAACAGACCCGCCACAACGGCTGGGCTTTTCCATCCAAAACTCGTGACGTGGGCGTCGTAATCTGCCGCCCATTCATCATAGGCGGCTTCAAGCTCGTTGTTGTTCGTGGAGGTATACACCTTTTCCAAGATACTGCTGCTGGCTGAATCCGGCATTCCGCCTCCATTTGTTAATCCGTCGTGATGTTTTCAAAGAACTTTTAATCATTAACATCCTAAAATTAAATGTGCAACTTTTCGTGATCTGCTCAAGGAGCCGAGCCATTACTCAATAAATTTTCATGCTTTACTCCAGGCACCCGAGCAATTTACGAACAGCGCTATGGGCTGTTGAGTTGAGGATTCGAACGTGTTTTATCGCTCGTGGGGGCGGCGAAAAAGCATTTCAGACGGAATAGCCGTCCCCTTTCAAACAGCCATGGTGTCCGCTGTTTGCGTTTCTTGGCTCCAAGCCGTGCAGGCGATTGCCGCTCGGGAGGCATCCGGTCGCACCGGTGGGACTGAAAGCGCGGAATCCGGGTGTGAATTTGCTTGGGCTGGCGGTTGCGCGGGGAACGGATCAGGCCGGTGTCCAACACCAATTGCTTCTTGAATCACGTCTCAGGGCGGGGCAGCCAAGAAAAGAGCCCTGGGCAAAGGATGGGAGGGGTGAGGGGGGCGTTCTCCTGCGGCGACAAGGGGGTGCCCTACACCGCGCGATTCCCCTTACAGCGAGAGCTTGATGACCTTGGAAGAGTCCTTGGCGTTGGACTGGAATTCCTGGGAAGTGGCGGCGCCTTTTTTCTGTTCCTCGCGGAGTTTTTCGTTGAGGAAGGCCTCCTGGCGACGCTCCAGTTCGTCGAACCTGACGCCGACGACTTCCGGCTCCACTCGCATGACGGTGGCGGGAATGCTCTCCAGGACTTTTTCCTGGTCGCGGTATATGTCCACGCCGAGTTTCTGGCCGCGTTCGAGGGCGGGGCGGGGGGCTTCGAAAGCGCAGCCGCCGAAGCTGATGTCCACCATTTGCAGGGTGCCTTTTTTGTCGGAAAAACCGGCGGACCAGTCGGGTGCGAAAAGGCGGAATACCTCCCGCTTATCGTGGCTGGGCTGGAAATGTTCGTAAGCCTTTTGGCGGCGCTCCTTGGGCTTGTGCTGACGCCAGATTCCGTTGACCTCGCCTTCGGGCAGGTCTTCAGCGGGTTCGGCGGGATCGGTTTTTTTCGTGGTGGCGGCGTCTTTTTGGGGAAGGTCCGGGCGGGTCTCGATGAGACTGTCCAGGACGCTGTTCACCTGTTCCTTTTCCCCGGCCAGGGCGTGGGCCAGGGCCAGCCCCAGGGAGAGGTCAGCGAAAGGACCGTGCTCCTTGAGGAGCTTGGTGAAGTGCCCCTTGGCTTCATTCACCTTGCCCGCGCGCAGCAGGGCCAGGGCTTCTCGGGATGATGCGGAGGCGGGTTCCGGCGCGGGGTTTTTTCCCGCTGGTCCCGGCTGGGGCTTCTTCTGGACCAGACCGGCCAGCTTTTGGGCGAAGGCCTTGGCGGAGAGGGGTTTGGCCAGGAAGTCCGCTTTGGGGTCCTTGGCCGCGAACCCGGCCAGGGCTTTTTCCTCGGTTCCGGCGATGAGCAGGATGGGGGTGGCTCGGTGCTTGGCCGAGTCGCGCAGGGTCTTGATGAGGGAGTGGACGGCCTTGCCCTCGCCGGTATGCTCGGCGACCACCAGGCCGCCCTTGCCCTGGGAGACAGCCGAGGCCGCCTCCTTGGCGGTGGAGGCGTTGGTTACTTTATTCAGTCCCAGTTTGCCCAGGACCGAGGCGATCCAGTCGGCAGTTTTCCGGTTTTCGGTGAAAACCAGCACGGAAAGTGATGAATCCAGGGCCATGAGCGCCTTCCGGTCGGAAAAAAAGAGAAAGCTTCCCCTCGCCGTCGAGGCGAAGGGTACTCCGATGCGGCCCTGGAATCAATGGTCGCCGCGCGACCGGATTTCCGGCCGCGCGGCGCGCTGGATTGGTTTAGTCGTAGGGGACGGCGCTGACCTTCATCAGCGTGCGGAAGTTGTGCACCGCCTCCATGTAGCGGATGGTGCCGGTCAGGCCGCGCATGGACATGGAGTGGGTCACGGCGCCCTTGCCGGTGAACTTGACCCCGTGCAGGAAGGAGCCGCCGGAGATGCCGGTGGCCGCGAAGAACAGGTCGTCGCTCTTGACCAGTTCCTTCTCGGTCAACACGTGGCGGGTGTCGATGCCGGCGTTGATGAGGGCGGTTTTCTCGCCGCCGCCCTGGGGGTCCAGCTTGGCCTGCATGGAGCCGCCCATGATGCGGATGGCGATGGCCGAGAGAACGCCTTCGGGGGTGCCGCCGGTGCCCATCATGACGTCAATGTCCGAGTGCGGGTCCACGGCCATGAGGGAGCCGGTGATGTCGCCGTCGGTGAACAGGGCGATGCGCGCCCCCACCTCGCGGATTTCATCGATGAGCTTGGCGTGGCGCGGCTTGTCCAGAACGAAGACGGTCAGGTCGTCCACGTCCTTGTCCATGGCCTTGGCGATCTTGGTCAGGTTCTCCCCGGCCGGGGCGTCGATGTCGATGACGCCGGAGGCGGCTTCGGGCACCACAAGCTTCTTCATGTAGTAGCTGGGGCCGGGGTTGAACATGGTGTTGGCCGGGGCCACGCCCACCACGGAGATGGCGTTCGGTCGCCCGTAGGCCAGTAAACGCGTTCCTTCCACCGGGTCCACGGCCACGTCCACGCGGGGACCGTTGCCGGTGCCCAGCTGCTCTCCGTTGTAGAGCATGGGGGCCTCGTCCTTCTCCCCCTCGCCGATGATGACCGTGCCGTCGATGTCCAGGGAGGAGAACGACTTGCGCATGGCGTCCACGGCCGCCTTGTCGCCGGAGTTCTTGTCCCCCCGGCCGAGCCACCGTGCGGAGGCCAGGGAGGCCGCCTCGGTCACGCGGGTCAGGTCCAGGGCCAGATTTTTGCTTGGCACTTCCATGTCGTCTTCCTCCTTAGGCGCGCTCAAGACGTGCTTGGATCAGCGAGACAAGGTTGTCCGCAGTGAAGCCGTATTTTTCGGCCAGCACCTTGGAAGGCGCTGAATGGCCGTAGTGGTCGATGCCCAGGACCAGGCCGTCCAGACCGACGTACTTGTACCAGGGTTCGGGACGACCGGCCTCCACGGCCACGCGCAGGGCGGAGCGGGGGCCGAGCACAGCCCGCTTGTACTCCTCGTCCTGCTCCTCGAACAGCTCCAGGCAGGGCAGGCTGACAACCCGCACCTTGGCCTGGATGCGTTCGGCCGCCTCCATGGCCAGGGAAACCTCGGAGCCGGTGGCCAGGATGACCACTTCCGGCGGGCCGTCGCAATTCTTGAGGATGTACCCGCCCAGCCGGGGGCCGTCGAGCACGTCGGGCTGTTCGGCCGGGTCGATGGTGGGCAGGCCCTGGCGGGTCAGCAGCAGGCAGGTGGGCCGGTCCTCCTGGTGCAGGGCGGTCTCGATGCAGACCTTGGTCTCGTTGGCGTCGGCCGGGCGCATGACCAGCATGTTGGGGATGAGCCGCAGGCTGGCGGTGTGCTCGATGGCCTGGTGGGTGGGGCCGTCCTCGCCCAGATAGAAGGAGTCGTGGGTGTAGACGTGCAACACCCGCAGTTTTTGCAGGGCGGACATGCGCACGGCGTTGCGCATGTAGTCGGAGAAGGTCAGGAAGGTGGCCGTGAAGGGGACCACCCCGCCGTGCAGGGCCAGGCCGTTGGCGATGGCGCCCATGGGGAACTCGCGCACGCCGAAGGCCAGGTAGCGGTTCTCCGGGTGCTCGGCAGTGAAAGTGCCCACGGTTTCGCGGAACTTGACTGTCTGGTTGGAGGGGTCGAGGTCCGCGGAGCCGCCCATGAGGGTGGGCAGCTGGGAGCACAGCGCCTCCAGGCAGGAGCCCCACGCCTTGCGGGTGGCCACGGCCTTGCCGGGCTCGAACTCGTGGAAGTCGAAGGTCAGTTCCCGGGCGGGCTTGCTTTGCCATTCCCAGGTTTCCTTGAACCCGGCGTCGGCCAGCTTGGCTTCCAGCCGTTTGCGCCAGGCGGCGACATCGGCGCGGCGCTTGTCGTCATTGGCGCGGAAGTGCTCCAGCACCGCCTCGGGGCACTGGAAGAATGCGTCGCCGGAGAGGCCGAGATTTTCCTTGGTGGCCTTGATCTCATCCGGGGCAAGCGGCGCACCGTGGGTCTCGAAGTCGCCTTCGAGGGTGGCCGCGCCCTTGGCCATGACCGTGTCGCAGATGATCAGAGAGGGGGAGTCGGTGCGCAGCTGGGCGTTCTGGATGGCCTTGCGCACGGCCTCGTGGTCGTGGCCGTCGATTTTCTGCACGTGCCAGCAGATGCCCTCGTAGACCTGCTGGTAGTCGGCGCACTCGGCGCGGGAGGTGGGTCCGGCCAGCTGCACCTGGTTGGCGTCGTACAGCACGATGAGCTTGCCCAGGCCCCACAGCCCGGCCAGGGTGGCCGCGCCGAAGGCTACCGGTTCCTGCAGGTCGCCGTCGGAGGCAACCACGTAGGTGGAGTGGTTGCAGATGTCCTCGCCCAGGGTGGCGCGCTGGTGCGCCTCGGCCGCGGCCATGCCCACGCCCATGGCCACGCCCTGTCCCAGGGGACCGGTGGTGCATTCCACGCCCGGGGTCTCGCCCACCTCGGGGTGGCCGGGGGTGCGGGAGCCGAACTGGCGGAACTGTTTGATGTCCTCCATGTCCAGCCGTCCCTGCAGGTAGAGCAGGGCGTACTGCAGGGTGGACATGTGTCCGGCCGAGAGGATGAACCGGTCGCGGTCGTACCATGTGGCGTCGTCGGGGTCGTAGCGCAGGAAGTCCTTGAACAGGACGTAGCTCAAGTCGGCCGCGGAGAAGGGGCCTCCGGGGTGGCCGGAGTCGGCCTGCCGGGTGGCGTCCATGACCAGCCCCTTCATGACGGCCACGGTCTGTTGATCGAGATCCATATTCGGTTTTCCTTTCTTGGCTTGGTCGGATTACGGCGGAATGCGCCGAGCTCAGGCCGTCTCCCCGGTTTCGGCCAGGGCGTCGATGAGGTCGATGCGCTTGGCGTGGCGTCCCCCCTCGAACTCCGTGCCCAAAAAGGCCTCCAGGATGTCCAGGGCTATACCGGGGCCGAGCACCCGCTCGCCGAGGCACAGGACGTTGGCGTTGTTGTGCGCCCTGGCCATGCGGGCGGAAAATTCGTTGTGGCACAGCGCGGCGCGGATGCCGTGGACGCGGTTGGCGGACATGGACATGCCCAGGCCCGTGCCGCAGACCAGCACGCCCAGCGCCTCCCCGTCCTCCAGAACCTTCTCGCAGACGTCCCTGGCGAAGGGGGGATAGTCGCAGGAGACGGCCTCCTCGGGCCCCAGATCGTCCACCTGGAAGCCCTTGCCCCGCAGATGGTCGCGCACCAGCCGTTTCAGTTCGAACCCGCCGTGGTCCGAGGCGATGATTACTCGCATGCCTTCTCCTCAAGCCCCCAGCGGGCGACGCGCGCGTCGATCCACTCCCGCCTGCGGGCGTCAAGATCGTCCCGTAGCATGGCGATCTCCTCGCCGAGGAAATCCACCTGCCGCCGGGCGAGTTCGCGTTTCTCGTCCCCTTCGGGCCGTTCCCTGGTCAGCCTGCCCAGCAGAAGATACTCCTCGTCCAGGCGCTTGCGCATCTGTTTGATCTCGATGCGGCGCATGGCCAGGATCAGCAGCCAGGCTAGCTCGCTGCCCAGCACGCGCAGGCCGAGCAAAAATGTCCGCAGGGGGCCGAATCGTTCCACAACACGCTCCTCAGGGGCGGTCCTTACACCGAAGCGGACCGCTTTACCAGTCCGCGGAAATCAGCCGAGCCCCGGGTGGGATTTCCAGGTCCAGGGCCTCGGCCGGCCAGGGGGACTCCTTGCGTTCGGCTTCGCGGACCCGCAGCCTGGCCAGCCCCCCGGACTCCAACTCCAGCCGCAACCGCTCCGGCCGGGCCAGGGGGGACGGGCCGTCGTAGGAAAGCCGCAGGCTCCATGCCCCGCCTCGTCCCGTCAGCCGGACGGGCCGCGCCCGTTCGTCCAGCACCAGGCCGGAAACGTCCCCCCCGGGGGCGAAGGCGTACCCGAAACCGGCCTCGTCGTCCATGGCCTCGGCATAGCTCTCGGGAAGCAGGCTCCCGGCCTCGCCGAAGAGCAGCCGGGCCAGGTCGGCCAGGGAGAAGGGGGCGTCGATGCCCATGGTCAGGGGCGAGCCGTCCCGGCCGCGTACCGCCTCGTTGCGCTGGGGGTAGAAGGCCAGCCAGCCGACATCGGTCTCGCGCACCAGCGCGGCGCGGGCCGCCATGCCGGCCTGGGCGTCCAGGCGCAGGGGATGGTCGAGGTTGCCCCATATTTCCAGTTGCAGCCTGTCCGTGCGGCCCTTTGCGCTGTGGAAGATAATGGCCCGCAGGGACACGGAGCGGGGGCGTCCGGAGAGGATTTCCTGGGATTCCCGGAAGGATTGCCAGGCGGCCCGGTGTCCCTCCGGCTTTTCGGGGAGGGGTGGCTTTTGGGCGGCGCAGCCAGCCAGGAGGAGCAGGGTGAGACAGAGTGCCGGTAGTCTGGCCACGGCGGCGCGGTCTCCCTTAGGACCTGTCGAGGTCTTGCAGCTTGCCCCGCACTTCCTGGGCGTTGCGGGATCCGGCCTCCAGGGCCTTGGAGTATCCGCGGCGGGCCTCGTCCGTCTTGCCCAGGGCGCTGGCGATGTCCCCGTAGTGCTCCCAGATGGTGGGGTCCACAGGGGATTCGGCCGAGTCGGCCGCCCGCCGAATGTAGTCCCAGGCCTCCTGAAGGCGGCCCTGGCGGTAGAGCACCCAGGCCATGGAGTCGAGGATGTGGGGAGCGCCGGGGGAGCGGTCAAGGGCGCGGCGGACCAGCACCTCGGCCCGCTCCAGCTCGCGATTCTGCTCAGCCAGCAGGTAGCCCACGAAGTTCAGCGCCTCCACGTTGTCCGGGTCCAGCTCGATGACCCGCTCCATGTTGGCGCGCGAATCCTCGAGCTTGCCCGCCATGTGCTGCAGCGCGCCAAGCCGGTAGAGAAGCTGGGTGTTCTCCGGCCACCGGGAAACCGCCTCTTTCATCACCACCAAGGCCTTGCCGATGTCGCCACGGTCCTCGTGAACCCAGGACTCCACCAGCCAGAATTCGGTGATGTCCGGGTATTGCTCCTGGCCCAACGCGGTCAGCTCCAAAGCCTTGTCCAGATCGCCCAGCAGGAAAAGGGCGTGCGCCTTGTAGTGCAGCACCCGCCCGGCGAAGTCCACGTCATCGGGAATGCGCTCCAGGGAGCGCAGGGCTGCGGCCGGGTCGTCGCGCCACTGAAAATCCAGCAGTGCCTGGAAGAGCAGCACCTCGGGCGCGGGGTCTTTCCGCGTGGTCAAGGGCTCGGCCAGATGGGCGGCTTCCCCGCCGAAGCCCTGGGCCAGGAAAAGCCGGGCCGATTCCAGAATGAAATCCTGCCTTTCCGGACCTTCCAGGGCCAGAGCCAGGGCGCGGTCCACGTTGTTGAGTTGGAGGTTGAGACGAATGAGGCGCAAGCGCACCTCGTCGTTCTCCGGCTCCATTTGGAGCATTTCGGCGTAGACCTTCTCCGCCAGAACCAGCTCGCGCTGCCGCTCGTACAGAAGGGCCAGCTCGGCGCGCGGGGCGATGTTCTCCGGGTTTTCCTCGATGCTGCGCTTGAACATTTTCTCGGCCACGCGCGTGCGGTTCAGCCGAGCGCTGGCCCGGCCCATGAGGTAGAAGGCCTCGCTGCCGCGCTCCCCTTCGGGAATGCCCTGCAGGATGTCCATTGACTCGGCGGGCTGGCCGGCGTCGATGAGTACCTGGGCCAGTCGCAGCCGTGCCGTGGCGTCCTCTGGCCGTTCCTTGAGGTAGGTGGCCAGCACCTGGGCCGCCTCGGCGTGGCGGCCCTCGGCGGCGAAGGAGTCGGCCAGGCGGAATATGAGCAGGCGGTTGCCAGGCGCCTCCCGCAAAGCCTGCAGGATGTAGGACCTGGCCTGTTCGGTGCGCCCCATGCGCCAGGCCAAATCGGCCGCCTCCACCATGAGCTGCGGGTCGGGGTCCAGCCCGATGGCCTGGTCCAAGGCCAGTGCTGCGTCCTGGGCGTTTCCCTTGGACAGTTCGCGCATGTACACTAGGTAGTAGTATGAGGCCGCTGTTTGCGGGTCCATCCGCCAGGCGACGGTCTCGGGCTGTTGCGCCTGTTTGGGCGCGCAGGCCGGCGCGAACAGCGCGGCCGCCAGGAGCAGGGCGGAAAAGAGCCTGAAGTGACGCCTCACGAAGCCCCCTCGCGCAGGGCCAGCTCCTCCAGCCGGGCCTTGAGCCTGGGGGCCAGGGCGATTCCAATGTCGAGGAGTTCCGGGCCGTAGGCCCGACCCAGCCGGGAGAGGAAGGTTCCCCGCAGTACCTCGGCCCGTTCCATGGACTCGTCGAAGGCGGGGGGCAGGGTCTCCAGTGGCGATTCCAGGTAGTCGGTGAATTTCCACAGTGTGGCGGCGCAGATATCCGGCCCGAAGCGGAAGCTTTCGGCGTCGTGCAGGCAAACGGCCAGGATTTCGGCCTCGGGGGAGGGATACTCCAGGTTCGCCGCCTCGCCCTCGTGGCCCCGGATCGCCAGGGTGATCATCTCGCGCTCGTCGTCCTCCAGGGGGTGATTGCGCAGGATGTCCCGGCACAACTCGGCGCCTCCGGCTGGGTGGTCCTTCTCATGGTGGGCCACATCGTGCAGGAGCCCGGCGAATTGGGCCAGAAAGGCTAGGCGCCGGGAGCGCTCCGGCGGCAGGTCCGTGGTGGAGCCCAGCACCAGGGCGGCAGCGTCCAGGGCGGTGTTCTTGGAATGCTCGATGCCGAAGCCGTAGTCGTCGTAGAGGAAGGGCAGGGCGTCGTCCCGCAGCTTGCGCATGCGCGGGTCGTCGAAGAAGGTCTTGCGGGCGTGGTCCAGTTCATGGGCGAACTCCGCCTGGAAGCGGGGCTGGCCCAGCTCCCGGGCCATGGCCCCGGCCTCGTCGCGGAACCGTTTCAAGGCATCACTCATTGGATTCGATCCACTCCTCGGAAAAGTCCTTGATGGACTTGCTCAAATGGGTGCGCAGCTTTTCCAGAAGCCGTGATTCGATCTGGCGCACCCGCTCGCGGGTGATGCCGTACTTCTCGCCGATTTCCCGCAGCGTCACGGGCGAATCCGCCAGCAGCCGCTGCTCCATAATGTCGCGTTCCTTGTCGTTGAGTTCCGGGCGCAGCTTGTCCAACTGTTGGCGCAAGAGCCCGGCCATCTCGTCGTCCGCCAGGGTTTGCTCCACTCCGGGGCCCAGGGCGGGCAGGAAGTCGAGGCGCGTTGTGGTGGTGTCCTCGCCCAGGGGCAGGTCCAGGGACATGTCGCCCTTGGACATGCGCAGGTCCATCTGGGTGATGTCCTCCTCGGTGACGCCCAGCTTCTTTGACAGCGCCTCCGAAGTCGGCTCGAATCCCATGGCCTGCAACCGCTGCCGCTCCTTGTTCAGGTTGTAGAACAGCTTGCGCTGGGTCTGGGTGGTGCCGATCTTGACCATTCTCCAGTTGTCCATGATGAACTTGAGGATGTAGGCCTTGATCCAAAAGGCGGCGTAGTAGGAGAACTTGATGCCCTTCTCGGGGTCGAACTTCTGCACCGCCCGCATGAGCCCCACGTTGCCCTCCTGGATGAGGTCCAGGACGTTCTGCATCCAGCGGCGCTGGAAATCCATGGCGATCTTGACCACCAGGCGCAGGTGGGAGGACACGAGGCGGAAGGCGGCGTCCTGGTCGGCGTGGTCGCGCACGCGACGGGCCAGTTCGGTCTCCTCCTCGGGCTGGAGCATGGGAAAGCGGGAAATCTCCCGCAGGTAGAGCTTCAGGGGGTCGTTGGTGGCCACTCCCTGGGTGGCCAGCTCGTTGGAAAGCTGGAAGTCGTCCGGAGTCTCCTCCAGGTCTTCCTCGGCAAGGTTGATTTCCTGTTCCGCGGACTCCTCGGGATGCTCGCCGGATGCACCGGGCGAGTCCTCGCCGTTCGCGGTATCGTTTTTCTTTCTGCGTTTGGCGCTCATATGTCGTGACCACCCGTGGTCGGTCTGTTCAAATGGTCGAGTGAACGGCGCGAAGCCGGTCGCTTTTCCTCGAATCTCGGAATATAAACCGTCAATTTGTCCTTTTCAATGTTTTTCAGTATAGCAGAGTGACCAACCCGGTTAGCCCTTTCCCTTTGTAGACATCAAACACGGGAGTGCGTGTGCCTGATTTCAGGAAAGCCCTGACCGATGGACGAGTTTATCCCTACGACGGCGGATATGGAACCCTTTTGCAGTCCAGGGGGTTGCCCGCCGGAACATCGCCCGAATTGTGGGGTCTGCAAGAGCCCGACGTCATCCGCGCGGCCCATGCCGATTACATGGCCGGCGGCGCGGCGGTGCTCACCACCAATACCTTCGGCGGCTCCGCGCCCAAGCTGGGCGAGGGCGTGGACGTCACCGACTTCAACCGAACCATGGCCGCCCTGGCCCGCGAAGTGGCCGGAGACTCGGTATTCGTCAGCGGTGCGGTGGGTCCCACCGGGGTTTTTGTGGAGCCCATGGGGCCGCTGACCTTCCGCGAACTGGTGGACATCTTCAAGGCGCAGATCACTGGCCTGGCCCAGGGAGGCTGCGACCTCATCAAGGCGGAGACCCACTTCGACCTGGCCGAGATCAAGGCCGTGGTGGTGGCCGCCCGCGAGGTCTGCGACCTGCCCGTGCTCACCTCCATGACCTTCGAGGGCGGCCAGAGCCTCACCGGCACTTCGCCCCTGACCTTCGTGGACACCATGCAGAACCTGGGCGTGGACCTCATCGGCATCAACTGCTCCGCCGGTCCAGAACAGATCATGGAGACGGTGGAGTTGATGGCCGAGCGGCTGGAAACGCCGCTGCACGTGCAGCCCAACGCCGGTCTGCCGGAGCTGGAGGGCGGGGAGACCGTCTTCAAGCTCGGCCCCGAGGAGTTCGGCAAGCTGTCCAGCAAGTTCGCGGAAATGGGCGCCAAGACCATCGGCGGCTGCTGCGGCACCACCCCGGACCACATCCGCGCCCTGTCCGAACACCTGGAGTCCGCCTCCTTCTCCCGCAACCAGCCGCGCCGTCCCGCCCCCATGGTGGTCACCTCGCGCGGGCTCAGCGTGCCCCTGGGCGGCGACTACCCTTCCCAGGTCATCGGCGAGCGCATCAACCCCACCGGCAAGGAGGATCTGACCGCCGAGCTGCAGAGCGGCCAGTTCAACCGCGCCCTGGCCATGGCCGAGGAGCAGATCGACGCCGGGGCGGGCATTCTCGACGTGAACGTGGGCGCGGCCATGGTGGAGGAAGCCGAACTGCTGCCCGGGCTGTCCAAGGCCCTGGCCGAGCGGTTCCAGACGCCCCTGTGCCTGGACTCCACCAAGCCCGAGGCCATTGAGGCCGGGCTGTGGACCTCGCCGGGCTCGCCGCTGGTCAACTCCATTTCCGGCGAGCCCGGCCGCATGGAGCGGCTGGGACCCCTGTGCGCCAAACTTGGCTCCCCGTTCATTCTGCTGCCCATCAAGGGCAAGAAGCTGCCCGTGACCGCGGCCGAGCGGCTGGAGGTCATCGAGGAACTGCTGCGCCAGGCGGACGACCTGGGCATCCCCCGCAGGCTGATCATGGTGGATGCCCTGGTGCTGACCGTCTCCTCCAAGCCCGAGGCGGCCAAGGCCTGCCTGGAAGTGGTGCAAAAGTGCCGCGAGTGGGGCCTGCCCACCACCATGGGGCTGTCCAACATCTCCTTCGGCCTGCCCGCCCGCGAGCTGCTCAACGCCACCTTCCTGTCCATGAGCCTTGGCGCGGGGTTGTCCTCCTACATCGCCAACCCCTCCTCCGGCCCCCTCATGGAGGCCAGGGCGGCGGGCGAGGTCCTGCTTGGCCGCGACCCGGGCGCGGAGTCCTTCATCGCGGGCTACGCCGACTGGAAGCCCGGTTCGGGAGGCTCCGGCGGCGCGGCCGTGAAGAAGGCCAAGGCGACCACCGTGCGCGAGGCCGTGGTGCGCGGCGCGCGCGACGAGGTGCTGGACCTGGTCGAGTCCGGCCTGGAGGAGGGCCGCGAGCCCTTCGCCCTGGTCAACGAGGAGCTCATCCCCGGCATCATGGAGGTGGGCGAGAAGTACGAGCGCAAGGAGTACTTCCTGCCACAGCTCATGCTCTCCGCCGAGACCATGCAGAAGGGCTTTGAGCGGCTGGAGCCGCTGCTGGAAAAGGACTCCGCCGAGGTCAAGCCCAAGATCATCCTGGCCACGGTGGAGGGCGACATCCACGACATCGGCAAGAACATCGTGGCGCTCATGCTCAAGAACCACGGCTTCACCGTGGTGGATCTGGGCAAGGACGTGCCGGCGGAGGACATCGTGGCCGCCGCCAAACGCGAGGGCGCCCCCCTCATCGGCCTTTCCGCGTTGATGACCACCACCATGGTCCGCATGGAGGACGTGGTGAAGGGAGTCCGTGACGAGGGCCTGGAGGCCAAGGTGCTCATTGGCGGCGCGGTCATCACCGAGTCGTTCTGCGAGCGTATCGGCGCCGACGGCTGGGCCACGGACGCCGTGGCCGCGGTAAAGCTGGCCAAGCAGCTCACGGCCTAGTCAAGCGGGTCGAGTTCGGGTACTCTTCCCCGACTCGCACACGCGGCCCGTCCTTTCGCGGGCCTTTACGGCCACGCGGGCGGACGCGCCTTTCGGGGCGGCCTGTCAGGCCGCCCCGAAAGGCGCGCCCCCGTCCCGGCCGAATTCAGCGAGTGAGGAGGCCGATGTGCCAGTAATGCGACGTACCATGGCCGCCGTCCTGCTGGGCCTGTTCCTGGCGGTGGCCGCGTCGGCTCCGGCGTCAGCCGAGCGAGATATCCCCCAGGTGGGCTACATGGACCTGATGCGCCGCATCGCTTCCGAGAAGGGCAAGGCGGTGCTGGTCAACTTCTGGGCCACCTGGTGCGCCCCCTGCCGCCAGGAGATACCCCATCTCAAGAAACTGCGCGAAGAGTACGACCGGGAGGATCTGGTCATGCTCGGCGTTTCGGTGGATCAGGGGGTAAAATACGTCAAGCTGTTCCTGGAGAACAACGAACTGAACTACCCCGTGCTGTTCGCCAAACGCGACGCCGTGCAGGGATTCAGGATCAGCGGCGTGCCCCGCACAATCGTTTTCGCCCCTTCCGGCGAACGCGTCTTTTCCCAGGAAGGTTACATGGACCACGAACAACTCAAAGGGGTGGTGGAGTCCGCCCTCAACCGGGACCAATGAGCTCGGGGTTCACTATCCGCAAAGCCATGGTCAAGGACGCCCGCGTCCTGCACGGCCTGCTCAACACCCGCGCCAAGGAGGGGCTGCTGCTGCCCCGGTCCTTCAACCAGCTCTACACCTCCATCCGCGATTTCTACGTGGCCGAGGACGAGAGCGGGGCTGTGCGCGGTTGCTGCGCCCTGACCATCTGCTGGGAGGACCTTGCCGAGATCCGGTCCCTGGTCGTGGACCCCAAGGCGCAGGGGCTGGGGCTGGGCCGAGAGCTGGCCGAGGCCTGCATCGAGGAGGCCAGGAGCCTCGGCTTGGCCCGGGTGTTTACCCTGACCTATGTGGTGGACTTCTTCGACAAGCTGGGCTTCACCCGCGTGGAGAAGGACGTGCTGCCGCAAAAGGTTTGGGCCGACTGCCTCAACTGCCTGAAATTCCCTGAATGCGATGAGATCGCCATGCTGATGCACCTTGACGGAAGCGAGGTGAAGGCGTGAGTCCTCTCACTCCCGTCATCGGCCCGGAGGCCATTGAGGCCCGCGTGCGCGGATTGGCCAGGGAGATTGACGCCCATTACCGGGGCGAACCCCTGGTCTGTGTCTGCGTGCTCAAGGGCGCCTTCATGTTCTTCGCCGACCTGGTCCGCCACCTGCAATGCGGACCGGAGCTGGATTTCATCCGCCTGGCCAGCTACGGCGGCGGAACCTCCAGCACCGGCAAGGTGCGGTTCATGCACGACGTGGAAACCTCCCTGGAGGGCAAGCACGTCCTGGTGGTGGACGACATCGTGGACAGCGGCCGCTCCATGGAATACCTGCTGAATATCCTTTCCCGGCGCGGAACCCTGTCGGTGAAGCTGTGCGCCCTCCTGGACAAATTCGAACGGCGCGAAGTGGAGCTGAAGGTTGACTTTCCCGGATTTCCCTTGAAAGAAGGGTTTGTTGTCGGATACGGCATGGATTATGGGGAACACTATCGCGAGTTGCCCGGTGTCTTCGAGGTGAAACCGTAGCCCACCCGGAACGAAAGCAGGCCGCTGATGATCGTCGAGTGCCCCAACTGCAGCTCCAAGTTCAATCTCCCCGACGAGAACATCCCCGAATCCGGGGCAAAGGTCCGTTGCTCTCAATGCCGGAACGTCTTTGAGGTCAAGCCGCCCTCGGACGAGGACGAAAACCTGGCGGAGCTGCTCGATCAGGACGAACCACCCGCCGAAGGCGCGGGCGGAAGCGGCGACCTCGACCTGGACTTCGACGGCAAGGGGAAAAAGACCGCCGGAGGCGGGAAGAAACTCCTGCTCCCCCTGATCGTCCTCCTGCTGCTCGGCGGCGCGGCCGCCGTGTATTTCACCGGCATGTACGTTTCCATCCCCTACGTGGGCCCCATGCTGGAGGGGACCGCGGGCGAAGAGGAAGCCACCGGCCGGGACAAGGTCAAGCTTATCGTTCTGGAGAACGTCCGCCAGTACTACGTGGACAACGAGAAGGCCGGGCGCCTTTTCGTGGTTGAGGGGGCGGCGGTCAACCAGTTCGAGCGCCCCAAGGAGTTCATCAAGGTCGAGGTCACCCTGTTCGACGATCAGGGCAGCCCGTTGCAGACTCGCCAAGTGCTCTGCGGCAACACCCTCACCCTCTTCCAGCTCCAGGTGCTCTCCCGCAGCGAGATCGAGGCCTCCCTGGCCTCGGAAATGGGCGTGCTCAACGACAATACCAACCTCGCCACCGGCGACAGCGTGCCCTTCCTCATCGTGTTCTTCGAGCCGCCGGAAGAGGTGGCCGAATTCGGCGTTCGCGTGGTGGACGCCCAGGACGTGGAGCAGGGCCAGTAGGCTCGTGAAGCGCAAGACCGTTTTCGTCTGCCTCGTCTGCGGCCGCCAGGAGGGACGCTGGTCCGGCCAGTGCCCTGGCTGCGGCGAGTGGAACACCCTTTCCCAGGAAACAGTCGCGGTGGGCGGCGCGGGCAAGTCCGCGGCCGTTCCCGCAGCCTCGTCCGCCAGGCGGCTGGACGAGGTGGACGCCTCCCAACACCCCGCACGGCCCACCGGGCTGGAGGAGCTGGACCGCCTGCTGGGCCAGGGGCTTGTGCCCGGCGCTGCCGTGTTGCTGGGCGGCGAGCCGGGCATCGGCAAGTCCACCCTGCTGCTGCAGCTGGCTGGAGCGGTGGCCGCGGGCGGCAAGGCCCTCTACGTCACTGGCGAGGAATCCCTGCACCAGCTTCGCGGCCGGGCGGAGCGCCTGGGCTCCCTGGGCGAGGGGCTTCTGGCCATGGCCTCCAACTCGGCCGACGAGGCCGTGAACGCCATGCGCCAGGACGCTCCGGCCCTGACCATCATAGATTCCGTGCAGACCTTCGCCTCCTCCCTGGCCGATGGTGCGCCCGGTGGCGTGACCCAGGTGCGGGCCGTCTCCCAGCAGCTCATCGAGGCTGCCAAGGAAACCGGCAGTTCTGTGGTCCTGGTGGGCCACGTCACCAAGGAGGGACACATCGCCGGTCCCAAGCTCATGGAGCACATGGTGGACACGGTGCTCTCCCTGGAGGGCGACCGCCGCCACGTTTTCCGCATCCTGCGGGTGCTCAAGAACCGATTCGGTCCCACGGACGAATTGGCCGTCTACCAGATGCGCCAGGAGGGGCTGGAGGCGGTGCCGGACCCCTCGACCTTTTTCCTGGGCGCGCGCGACGCCGGGCTGCCCGGCACGGCCGTGGTCATGGCCGTGGACGGCGGGCGGCCCTTCGCCGTGGAGGTGCAGGCCCTGGTGGCCCCCACCTCCCTGTCCATTCCGCGCCGCAACGCCCTGGGGCTGGATTCGGGGCGGCTGCACCTGCTGCTGGCGGTCATGGAGAAACGGTTGCAGGTCGATTTCGGGCAAGCCGACGTCTACGTGAAGCTGGGCGGCGGGCTGAAATTGGCCGAGCCTGGCCTGGACCTGGGACTGGTGGCCTCGGTGCTGTCATCGCTGTACGACGTGCCGCTGCCGGAGGGCGCGGTTTTCTGGGGAGAGGTGGACCTCTCCGGGCAGATTCGCCCCTGCGCGGCCCACGCCACCCGGTTCAAGCAGGCGCAGCGGCTGGGCTACGGCCCCATCATGCATCCCGGCACCGGGGCCAAGGGCATCCGCCGCCTGGCGGATTTCCAATCCGCGTTGTTCGGTCCGGGCTGATTGCCAAACCGCCGCATGATGCGCATATTCCAACATGACGACAGCCAAAGGAGGGAGCAATGGGACTGGAAGACTGCCGCAGCTGGCTTGAAGAAGTGGACTGGGACCTCATTCAGGAGGACGCCATCACCAAGTATTTGGAATGGGGCAACAACAACTACCGCGACGACCTGCGACGTCCTGTCACCCTCTCGGACGAATATTCCATCTACTTCGTGGTGGACACCTGGGATGAGCCTAAAATCGCCCTGATGAAGATGAGCAAATGGGGCTCCGAGACCCTGTGCGAGAAGAAGCTGCCCGAGGAGCTTGTGGAGGATTTCTACAAGGAGAGCGGCCGCATGCGGGGCATTTTCGAGCCTACCCAGGCTATCAAGGAATGGATTCGGGGCGAAATCGAGAAGGTCGCCTGAGATTTTTCTTTCCGAAGGTTGCAAAAAAAAGGCGCGCCCCCGGGACCGGGTGGCGCGCTTTTTTTTGCTTCACGTGTAGGCGGGCCGCCGAAGTCTAGAGCACGTCCCACTCCTGGCCCCGCGGGGTGTCCTTGACGGCCACGCCCAGAGCGGCCAGCTCGTCGCGCAGGGCGTCGGAGGCTTCGAAGTCCTTGTTCTTGCGCGCCTCGGCTCGCTTGACCAGCAGCTCGTTGACCTTGTCCGCGTCGATGCCCGCGCGTTGGGCCCGCTTGTCCCG
Source organism: Desulfohalovibrio reitneri (assembly GCF_000711295.1). Lineage (NCBI taxonomy): Bacteria > Pseudomonadati > Thermodesulfobacteriota > Desulfovibrionia > Desulfovibrionales > Desulfovibrionaceae > Desulfohalovibrio > Desulfohalovibrio reitneri. The sequence continues at coordinate 549,359 of NZ_JOMJ01000004.1, forward strand.
CAGGTCGTTCAGGAAGGAGGCGGGCTCCTGCTGGAAGAGGCCCAGCACCTCGCCCCACTTGGCCAAGTCATCCAGAATGCGCTCCCACATCTCCTTGGCACCCTTGCTCTTGCGCAGGGCCTTGTCCTCGATCAGCCGCCCGGCCAGGCGGATGACGGAGAAAACGTGGCCCAGGGCACCGGCGGTGTTGAGGTCGTCCTCCATGGCCGCGGCGAACTTGTGCTCGTGGTCGCGCAGTTCCTCCAGCATCCTGGAAGGGGCCTCGGTGTTACTCCACTTGGAGCGGGCCTGGAGCTGCTCGCGCATCTGGGCCATGCCCTTGTAGATGCGGGCCAGACCCTTCTCGCTTTCCTCCATGGCCTCGAAGGTGAAGTCCAGCGGGGAACGGTAGTGCACCGAGAGCAGGAAGAAGCGCAGCACTTCGGGCAGGAACTTGGCGTAGATGTCGCGCATGGTGAAGAAGTTGCCCAGGGACTTGGACATCTTCTCGTGCTCCACCTGCACGAAGCCGTTGTGCACCCAGTAGTTGGCCAGCCGCACGTCGCGGGCGCAGCGGGTCTGGGCGATCTCGTTCTCGTGGTGGGGGAAGATGAGGTCCAGCCCGCCGCCGTGGATGTCCAGGGGCAGGGAGACGTATTTCTCGCTCATGGCCGAGCACTCCAAGTGCCAGCCAGGGCGGCCCTGGCCCCAGGGGCTGTCCCAGGAGGGTTCACCCTCCTTGGCCTGCTTCCACAAGGCGAAGTCCAGGGGATCCTCCTTGCCTTCGCCGGGCTGGATGCGCGCCCCGCCGCGCAGGTCGTCCAGGTCGCGGCCGGAAAGCAGCCCGTAGTCATCGAAGGCGCGCACGCGGAAATAGACGTCGCCGCCGGTGAGGGGAGAGTAGGCGAACCCCTTGTCCAGCAGGGTGGAGGTCAGGTCGATCATTTCCTGGATGTGCTCGGTGCACTTGGGCTCGATGTCCGCCCGCAGCACGTTGAGTTTGTCCATGTCCTCGTAGAAGTACTGGATGTTCTTCTCGGCCACTTCTTGGGAGGACTGGCCCTCCTCGTTGGCCCGCTTGATGATCTTGTCGTCCACGTCGGTGAAGTTGCGGATGAAGGTCACTTCGTATCCGGCGTGGCGGAGATAGCGCACCAGCACGTCGAAAACCGCGGCGGAGCGGGCGTGGCCGATGTGGCAGACGTCGTAGGCGGTGATGCCGCAGACGTACATGCTGACCTTGCCGGGTTCGCGGGGTTCGAAGGGTTCCTTGCGTCGATTGAGGCTATTGTAGAGCTGCATGGGAAGTGTCCTTGGTGAGAAGAAAAAAGGCTTCCTATCCAAAGGAGGCCGGTTCAGGCAAGGGGGCGCAGGGCGGTGCATACGGCCACGCACTTCAGGCCGCGTTTTTCGCCGGTGAAGCCCAGCCCCTCCTCGGTTGTGGCCGCCAGGTTCACCCGCGTCTCGTCCATGCCCAGCATGCGGGCCAGGCTCTTGCGAATGAGGTGGCTGTGGGGGTCTATCCTGGGGGTCTGGCAGATGACCTTGCAGTCCAGGTGGACGATTTCCGTACCGTCCTCGCGGGCCATCTCCAGCACCTGGTCCAGCAGCACGCTGGAGGGGACGTTGTCGAACTCCGCCGAGGTGTCCGGAAAATGCTGGCCGATGTCGCCCCGGCCCAGGCAGCCGAGGATGGCGTCGATGACGGCGTGCACCAGGCAGTCGCCGTCGGAGTGGGCCACCACCTCGGGCGCGCCCTGGATGTGCACCCCGGCCAGGATGAAGGGCCGGCCGGAGCCGTACTTGTGCACGTCGTAGCCGAAACCGGTCACGGGCACGGGGGATGGGGCCACGGAGTCCTCCAGCAGGCGCAGGTCCTCGGGGTTGGTGATCTTGATATTGCCGGGGTCGCCGGGAACCACGGCCACGGAGCCACCCAGCCGCTCCACCAGCATGGCGTCGTCGGTCACGTCCCAGTCCTCGGCCCGGGCGGTTTCGTGGCCGCGCCGCAGAACGTCCGCGCGGAAGGCCTGCGGAGTCTGTACCGCCGCCAGGCGGGAGCGGTCCGGCGTCTCGGCCGCGAGGCCGTCCTCCACCACCTTGATTGTGTCGGTCACAGGCAGGCCGGGAATGGCCGCGTCGGCCGACTCCAGGGCGTCCAGCAGCGAGGCGCAGAGGGAGGGCGTGAGAAAGGGGCGGGCCGAGTCATGCACCAGCACGCGCCCGCAATCCGGGGGAACCTCCGCCAATCCGGCGGCCACGGAGTCCTGCCGCCGCGCGCCACCGCGCGTCACGCGCCAGGCCACGCCCAGGGGAGCTTCTCCCTCCAGCTTGCGGATGAGGTCCTCGCCGTCGCCCTGATCCGGGGGCAGGACGAAGACCAGCCCCTCCAACTCGGGCAACCCGGCGAGAACGCGCGCGGAGCGCCAGAAGAGCGGCGCGCCCCGGTACGAGAGAAACTGCTTGGGGGTGTCTATTCCGGCCTTGGCTAGCCGCGAGCCCTTGCCCGCAGCCAGCAGAACGGCCCACGTGGACGGCATGGCGGCAGAATGCGGCAAGCCGGGCCCACGGTCAACCCTGGAGGACGCACGGCCGGACGCGGGCGGTGGAAAAGGGGTGGAATAAAAAAGGCGGGAACCCTCGCGAGGGTCCCGCCTTTGCGGAAAAAAACGGAAGCCGGACTGTAAGCCGGGTTCTGTTCCCCCGCGGACGGGGGCGGTTGCCATTCCTCTAGGACCGCGGTCGCCCGCGGCCTCCAGCAGCCTACCCGAACGCTTCGGCCGGGCCGGCCTCGAGCGCGTTCCTATTTGGCCTTGCTCCGGACGGGGTTTGCCAAGCCGACCGCGTCGCCGCGGCCGCTGGTGGGCTCTTACCCCACCGTTTCACCCTTACCTCCGGCTAGGGAGGCGGTCTGTTTTCTGTGGCACTTTCCGGGAATCGCTCCCCCTGGGTGTTACCCAGCGTCCCGCCCTGCGGAGCCCGGACTTTCCTCCCCGGGGTTTCCCCCCGCGGCGGCAACCCGTCCGGCTTCCGCCAACGCTATCTAGTGGTCGGAGGCGATTCTGTCCACTACGCCTCGGCCTCGGAGGCCTCTTTTTGCTCGGACTGGGCAGGGCCGTGCTGCTCCCAGTAGATGAGACGCTGGCAGTTGGGGCAGGAATGAATCTGCTGCCCGCGCTGCAGCTCGTTGAAGGTCTGCGGGGGGATGGAGATGTTGCAGCCGGTGCAGACGCCCTCGGCCACCGAGACGATGACCGGGTTGTGCAGGCGGTTGCGGATGAACTCGTAGCGGGCCAGGATGGGCGCGGGCACGATCTTGCCGGACTCGGCTCGGCTGTTCTTGAGGTCGTCCAGCTTGGCCTGGGCGGTGTTCAGCCGCTCCTGCAGGTTGGCCCGATGGCTTTCCAGCTCTTCCTCAAGCTCCTTGGCGGTGGAGTTGAGCTGCTCCATGGCCTGGTCCTGGCGGGAAAGCTCCTCGGAGAGGGTCATGCTTTCTTCCTCGCGCAGGCGGTTGAGCTTCTCCATGTTGTCCATTTCGCGCATCATGGCGTGGTATTCGCGCGTGTTGGAGGCCATCATGAGCTTGTTCTTGCTCTTTTTGATCTTGAGGTTGTCCTCTTCGATCTCGGAAGAGAGGCGCTTTTTCTGCTCCTTGAGGTGCTCGGCCTTCTCCTGCACCTGGGCCTGCTGGGAGGAGATGGCCTGGTACCGCTGTTCCAGTGTGGCCAGCTCCTGGGGAGCTGCCTCCAGTTCGGCTTCCAGGACCTCGATCTCCTCGTCCAGGTGCTGCAGCACCACGAGCTGTTCGATTTGCTTCTGATACATGCGTCGCGTCTCCTCGCGCGGGTGGCCGCGCAGTGATCTTGGGCTCAGGCCCCCTAAGCGGGCTGTCTGAGGGGGTCGGAGCCTGGAAAAAAGGTCGTCTCCACGCCGCGGGGCTCGAGGGCTCGGGCCAAGTTCCCGGCCCAGCGGCGCATCATTTCCTCCTCAAGGGAGAAATGGCCAACATCGATGACAAGCCCCCGGGCCTCCTGGGCCTGGTGGTATTTGACGTCGCCGGTGACGAAGGCGTCCGCCCCGGCGGCGAAAGCGGCGTCCATGAGCGAGGTGCCGGACCCCGGGCAGGCGGCCAGTTTGCGGATGGGACCGCGCGCCTCTCCGGCCACGGCCTTGGCGGGAGCCCCCGCGTCGGCCAGGGCGACCAGCAGTCCGGATTCGTCGAGCGGTTCGGGCAGGTCCCCCAAAAAGCCTAGCCCCATGCCCTCGTACCCCGCGCTGGGGGCCAGGGGGGCGAGGCCGCGCAGGCCCAGCTCCACGCCCAGCCAAGTGGGTGGGCCTCCGAAGGCAGTGTCCAGGGAGGTGTGGGCGGCGTAAAGCCAAGTTCCGGAGCAGAGCAGAAGCTTGAGGACGTCCCGGAAGGGCCCGGGTGCGTCCGGCAGGCGGGGAGCTATGCCCAGGGGGTGGTGGCAGAGGATGAAGTCGGCGCCCTGGTCGAGCGCCCGGGAGATGGTTCGGGGCATGGGGTCGAGCGTGACCGCCAGGCGGGTGGTCTCCTCCCGCTCCCCGGCCACCTGCAAGCCGCTGTTGTCCCAGGACTCCTGCCGCCCCGGCGGGGCGGTCTCCTCGATGAGGGCGATGAGTTCGTCTGTCCTCATGTGCCTCTAACGAGAAAGGTGCTTGCCGGGCGGATGGACCTCGGGAAGCACCTTTCCTGGAGCGTCGGGCCGGTGTGTCGCATACCCGGCGCGGCGTATATGTTGGTAAGTACGCGCAAAACCGATCTCGCTTAATGGTGGGCCAACCAGGATTCGAACCTGGGACCGACCGGTTATGAGCCGGTGGCTCTGCCAACTGAGCTATTGGCCCATAACACGATGCCAACGCAGAGCGGGAATATATAATTCGTTGTCAGCCCTTTTGTCAAGCCCGCGTTTCAGCGGCAGTTCCGCTTGACGTATTCAATGGCCGATTTGGCCGCCTTGGCGCCTTCGCCCACGGCAACGCTGATCTGCAGAAAGCCGCCGGTGCAGTCCCCGGCCGCGAACACGCCGGGCATGGAGGTGTTCTGCTCGTTGTCCGCCTTGATGAATACGCCGTCGCGCTCCAGGCCGAGGGTGTAGGCAAAGTCGGAGCTGGAGGCCTGACCCTGGGCGATGAAGAGCCCCTCAACGGCGCGCCTCTCGTCGTCCTCGAAAACCACTTCCTCCAGGGCGGGGTCGCCGGTCAGCCGGACGATCTTCTGCTCGATGACCTCGATGCCGGACTGGGCCAGCCTGTCCAGGTATTCGTGGTGCATGCCCACCGCCTTGCCCTGGGTGCAGATGGTGACCTTGTCGGTGTAATCCATCAACTCGAAGGCCTGGTTGGCGGCGAAATTGCCTTCGCCCAACACCATCACCGGCCGTCCGCGGACGAAGAAGCCGTCGCAGGAGACGCAGTAGGAGACGCCCTTGCCCTCGTAGTCCGAGAGGTTTGAGATACCGGGTTTTGTGCGGGAGACGCCGGTGGCCAGGAGCAGGGCGCAGGCCTCGATCTCGCGGGTCTCGGTTTTTACGCGGAAGCGGTTGTTGTCCAGAACGTGCACGGCCAGGGCCCGATCGCAGTCCGCCTCCACCCCGAAGCGTTCGGCCTGCTGCAGGCCGCGCTTTTGCAGTTCCTTGCCGGAGATGGTCTCGGGGAAGCCGTAGTAGTTGTCGATGTCGTATTCCCCGGCGTACTTGGGCCGGCAGCCGATGAGTTTGGTCTCGATGCCGGAACGGGCCGCGTAGATGGCCGCGGAGGTGCCGGCCGGGCCGCTGCCGATGATGAGCAGTTCGCAAGTTTGCATGCTGGCTCCAGAAGTTTTCGTTTTCAAATGAGCATACCCGAAACGCCGGCGTCTGGCGACAGGCGCAGACCGGTCAGGCCGCGTCCCCGTCCGGAACCTCCAGGGGGCGGATGCGCCGCGCCAGGTAGATGAAGGGGGTGTCCAAAAGCCCCATGACCAGCTTGATTCCGTAGGTGGTCAGCAGGATTTCCCAGAACACCGGCCACGGAAAGACGCCCAGGAAGGCGATGGTGCAGAAGATGACCGAGTCGAGCAACTGGCTGACCAGAGTGGAGGCGTTGTTGCGCAGCCACAGCTTGCCGCCTTGGGTCCGCCGTTTCCAGAAGTGGAAGGCCCAGACGTCGTGCAGCTGGGAAACGAGGTAGGCGACCAGCGAACCCAGCACCACGCGGGGCAGGAAGCCGAAGATGGACTCCAGGTACGGCTGCACCCAGTCGCTGGGTGCGGGGACGAAGCGCAGGGCGAGCTGCATGTAGACGAGCGTGAGCAGCAGCACGACGAAGCCCAGAAAGACCGCGCGGCGGGCAACTACCTTGCCGTAGAACTCGCTGAGGATGTCCGTGGACAGGAACACGGAGGCGTACAGGACGTTGCCCAGGGTGAAGGTCAGGCCGAACATCTCCACCGTCTTCAGCACCTGGATGTTGCAGACGATGAGGTTGAAGGCCACCAGGCCGAACATGCCCACCTTGCCGAAATAGCGGAAGACGAGCAGGACCATGGCCAGGTCCAGCAGGGCGAAGCCCAGCCAGAGGAGTTCGTTGTACATGCCTCGCTCCGTGCGGGTGATGTGGGAAAGGCTGGCAGGGTGCCCGGCGGAGGCGGGATGGTCAAGGCCGGATTGGACACTGTGAAAAGCTTCCCCGGGACGGCGGGACCGCCCCGGGGAAAAGGGAGGGAACGATTTACTGCTGCAGGGCCGTTTCGTTGCAGCCGCTGGAAAGACAGACCGTGTTGCGGCCGTTGGATTTGGCCCGGTAGAGGGCCTCGTCCGCCTCGCGCACCAGATCCCGCACCCGGGAGAGCGAGCCCGGCGAGATGGAGGCCACGCCGATGGAGGAGGTCACGCGGACGGACTTGCCCTCGAAGTCGAAGGATCTGCGCGAGATGGTCTGGCGCAGCCTGTCGGCCAGTACCCAGGCGTCCGCTTCACTGGTCTGGGGCAGGATGATGACGAACTCCTCGCCGCCGTAGCGCGCGGTGAAGTCGCAGCAGCGGAGGCTGTTGGTGAGCAGCCGCCCGATTTCCCGCAGCACGGCGTCGCCGGCCTGGTGGCCGTGGTCGTCGTTGATCCGCTTGAAGTGGTCCAGGTCCAGAAGCAGCAGTGAAAGGTTCTGGTTGTAGCGCTGGTGGCGCTTCAATTCCTCCACCAGCCGCTCGTCGAAGCTGGCCCGGTTGTGGATGCGGGTCAGACCATCGTAGTCGGCCCGGTGTTTGACCTGGTCGTAGAGTTGGGCGTTCTTCAGCGCCAGTGCCAAGTGGTTGACCGCCGCCCGCACGGTCTGGGTCTGGTCCTTGGCCAGCTTGATGCCATCGGGGGAGGTCAGGGCCAGGCAGCCGAAGCACTCGTACCCGGAGCGAAGGGGCAGCAGCACGGTGGATTCCTTGCGGGGCGGGGGCAGGGGGGCGCCGTCCTCGTCGTACCCGGGCAGAAGCTCCACGTGGAAGTCCTTAACAGGCACCGTGGCCAGCCGCCCGGCGGATTCCAGCATGTACTCCACCCATTCCTCGCGGGAGGAGCCCCGGGCAAGCGGGGAGAGCAGTATTTCCGCTTCCACGGACTCGCTGTCCGCCACCCGCCAGAAGCAGGCCTGCACCGCGGAAACCTCGAAGAGGAGGTTCATGTCCTCCCGTGCGCGCTCCAGGATGGTGCCCGCGTCCAGGGATTCGGCCGCCCGGCTGAGAATCTGGTTGAGGAAGAGGAGTTGGTCCGTCTTGCGGGTGAGCAGCTCCCGCTCCAGAAAGATTTCCCGCGTCATGCGGAAGATGTCGGCGTAAAGGGCGGTGATTTCCGTGGCTCGGTGCATGGCGTCATGGACGTCATCGCGCTCCAAAGGCGTGCGCACGGCCGTGAGGAAGCCTTCCTCCATCACCATCTCCATGTCCAGGTTCCGCTCTTCCGAGTCCAGCACCAGGATGCGCTGGGTCTCCTCCCAGGCCTCCAGGCGGGCGCGCTCGACGTCCGGCAGGTCCCGCCACGCGCCGGAGCCGACCCACATGAGGAACGGCTCGGACTCGTCGGCTGACTCGGGAATCCGCCCCCCGGGCAGTCCGCGCAGGGTGTACCCCTCTCCGGCGGCGTCCGCGATGACCCGCTCGTCGCTCTCGTCCAGTCCGAGCCCCCACATGACGCGAGGCGTCTCACCCCGTTGCATATCCCCTCTCCTGTCAGATCGTTGGCGCTGGGTGCCTGTCATGGCAAGAGGTTATGCAAAGGGCGGGCCATTTTTTTCATCCATTCCCCCGCGTTGACTTCGGGGAGGATGTGTGGCTCTCCTGATCGGCATGGACAAACGGGGCATTTTCGCCACCCTGGACCCCTTTTTCGAAGGGGGCGGAATCATGGGCAGAACCGTGGCCAACGCCGGGTTCATGCGGGCTCTGCTGCTGGCGGACCCCTTCCGGGAGTACCACTTCTTCCTGCCCAGCGAAGAAGCCATGCGAGCCGCCCGGCAAGGGGCGGAGGCGATCCGGCCCGACCTGGTGGAGGAAGGACGGCTGCGTTTGGCCTTCCGGCAGGAATTGCCCGCCAGGCTGGCGGATACCGCCTTCCACTGCCTCCATCTTTCCGACTGCCTGACCAGCCAGCCCCACGTGCCCAGGCTGCGCGCCCTGCATTCGCGAGCCGTTTTTCCTGTGACCGGCACCACCCACTCCCTCAGCCGGGCGGATTACGCCCAGGCCCTGCTGCCGCACTTCTCCCCGGCCACCACGCCGCGCGACTGCATCGTCTGCACCTCCAGCGCGGCTGAGAGCGCTGTGGGGCGGCTGTTCAGCCATTTGCGCTCCGGCCTGGGGCTGGATGAGGACCGGTTTCCCGGTCCCAGCCTGCGCCGTGTGCCCCTGGGAGTGGACACCGGGGAGTTGGAACCCGCCAGCCATGGGGAACGCGCCGCCGCCCGCGCGGAATGGGGGCTGGACGAGGCTCCGGCCGCGCTGTGCCTGGGACGACTCTCCCACCACGCCAAGATGGACTTGCTGCCGCTGTTGCAGGCCGCACGGAGGCTGAAAGCGGACGGCACGGAGTTGACCCTGCTGCTTGCGGGGTGGGCCACGGAGGAGGACGAACCCTTTCTGGACACCCTGCGCGAACTGGCGGCCAACGCCGGGCTGGACGCGCGTGTGTTGCCCAGACCCGGCGAGGCGGAGAAGCGGAGCCTCTTCCAGGCGGCGGACTTCTTCGTCAGCCCATCGGACAACCCCCAGGAGACTTTTGGCCTGACCATGCTGGAGGCGGCGGCCTGCGGCCTGCCGGTGGTTGCCTCGGACTACGACGGCTACCGCGATTTGGTGCTTGACGGCGAGACCGGCCTGCTGGTCCCGACCCTGTTCCGCGAGCACACCGAGGCGGACGACGCCCTGGCCCGGGTGCTCTACGATAATCAATACCACCTGCTCCTCTCTCAAACCACGGCCGTGGACGTGCCCGCCCTGGCCAGGGCCATGGAGCGGCTGGCCACGGACCCCGGTCTGCGCCGGGAGATGGGCGCGGCCGCCCGGACCCGGGCCGAGGAATACGGCTGGAGCCGGGTGGTGGAGATGCACCTGGACCTGTGGGACGAACTGTGGCGGCTGGACCCGGGCAAGCCCGGCGACGCCCCGCACCCCCTGCACGTGCCGTACGGCCGGGTTTTCGCCGACTTTCCCAGCCAATCCGGCCTGACCGGGACCACTCTGGTTTGGAGCGGATACGGCCGGGCGGTGTATCAGGGCCGCGACTTTCCACTGATCTACGGCGGGCTGTCCCACGTGGTCACGCCGGAGTTGGTCAAGGCGCTGCTGTTCCGGGCGCGCAAGCCCATGGACGGCGCCGAGTTGGCCGCGTTGCTGGCGGCCACGCAGCAATTGAGCGCCGATGAGGCGGAAAGCCTGGTGGTCTGGGCCTTGAAGCAGGATTTGCTGGAGCGGGCGTGACCGGCCGAGGCTCCCCCCTGGTGGTCCAGCACAGCCTGCTGGAATCACGCGGCGGCGCGGCCAGAGTGGCGGACATGCTGGCCGCCGGACTGCCCGGACTGGGCTGGCGCTGCCGACGGACCTTCGAGATGGCCGAAACCCAGGAAGGGGCGGACGCCCTGGCCAGAGAACCGTCGGAAATCCGTCTTGCCCGGGCCGTGGAATCCGGGGCCATCCTCCATCTGCATTCCAGCCTGGACTGGCCCGGACTGCTGGGCGGGCTGCGGGGCGCTCCCCTGGTTGTCCACCTGCACGACTGCCGCCTGTTCACCGGCGGCTGCCCCTTCCCGGTGGATTGCCGGGAACACGAGCGCGGCTGCCCCGATCCCTGTCCCCGTGGTCACGCCGGGTCGCGGGCCCTGGCCGAGGCCTCGCTGGCGGCCGTGGAGGACGCGGCCCCCACGCTCGTCGCCCCCTCCCGCTGGATGGCCAAGCTGGCCGGAGGCGTTCTGGAGCGCCCGGTGGAGGTGGTTCCCAACGGGGTGGAGTGGCCGGACGAGCGGCCCTCCCGGGCAAAGGCGCGCCACGCCCTGGGAATCGCCGAACGGGCGCGGGTGGCGCTGTTCGCCGCCCATGGCGCGGAGAAGGCCGGGTTCAAGGGCGGGGAGCGCTGGCGCGGCGTGTGGGAGCGCATCGCCGGGGAATTGCCCGACGTCCTGTGCCTCATGGCGGGCGGCGGGGAGTCCGGCAGGGAAGGGCGACTGCTGCGTTTCCCCTATCTGGACCAGCCCAAACTGCGGCTGGTCATGGCAGCGGCCGACCTGCTGCTGTACCCCACCCTGGCGGACAACCATCCCCTCATCATTCTGGAGGCCATGGCCTCGGCCACCCCAACGCTGGCCTTCGCCGTGGGAGGCATCCCCGAGCAGATCGAGCCGGGGGAGACCGGCTTTCTGGCCCGGCCGGGAGACTGGAAAGCTCTGGGCCGGATTGCCGTGGAGTTGCTGGGGTCCAGGCATTCTTTGACCGAGGCCGGAGCGAGGGCCTTCACCTCGGGTCGTGAGCGATTCAGCCTCGCGGCCATGGCCTCGGCGCAAGATATAATCCTGCGCCGGAAAATCTAATTGCGCGAGAAGGCCTACCGGCTAGGCTGTGGTCCGTGGCCCGGTTCCCACGGGGAGTGACGGGCTTGAACAACCACAGCTTCAGCACGGGGGCCTCGCCGCAATGTTCGGAAAACTCAGCATTAAATGGAAGATTCTTTTCATCGCGGCCATGGGCCCGATACTCCTGCTGGCGGCCAGCTTCTATCTGGAAAGCAAGACCATCCAGAGCCTCAGCATCGAGTCCATCCGGGAGAAGGCGGAGTCAATCGTCCTCATGGCCGAGGCCACGCGCGAGAAGATGTCGCAGAAGCTGGAAGAGGGAGTCATCCGGCCCCTGGACCAGCTGCCCAAGGAGAAGGTCATGGAGGCGGTGCCGGTCATCACGGCCATCCAGACCGCGGCCATGAACGCCGATGAGGCGGGCTACACCTTCCGCGTGCCCAAGGTCAGCCCCCGCAATCCCACCAACGAGCCCACGCCGTTCGAACTGGACGTGCTCAAGGAACTCAAGGCGGAAAAGCTGGCTGACAAAACGATCGTCACCGACGATTTCGTGTACTATTTCCGGCCCATCCGCCTCTCCCCGGAGTGCATGTACTGCCACGGCGAGCCCAAGGGTGCCAAGGATGTCACCGGGGGCACCAAGGAGGGCTGGAAGGTGGGCAGCATCCACGGCGCTTTTTCCGTCCGCTACCCACTGGCCGAGACCAAGCAGGACATGGCCGCCTCGCAGATTCGCACCCTGGGCATTTCCGGAGCCATTCTGCTGCTGGTGCTGGGACTGTGCTTCACCCTGACTAAGCGTGGTGTGCTGAAGCCCCTCTACACAGTGCGCGACTATGCCGGGAAGGTGGCCGCGGGCGACCTGGACGCCACCTGCGAAGGCGAGTTCAAGGCGGAGTTCGGCACGGTGAAGGGCTCCATCGAGTCCATGGTGGCCAGCCTCAAGGCCAAGATGGAGGAGGCAGACGCCCAGGCCTACGAGGCGGAACAGGCCAAAAAGGAGGCGGAGTCCTCCATGGAGAAGGCCCAGATGCAGGAGGCGCGGGTCAAGAAGCTGCTCGACAAGCTTTCGGCCATCGCCTCGGACGCCGCGGGTGTGGCCGAGAGCGTGACCTCCGCGGCGGACGAGTTGACCGCCCAGGTGGAGGAGGTTAAGCGGGGCTCGGAAGTGCAGAGCCAGCGCACCGGCGAAACTGCCACGGCCATGGAGGAAATGAACGCCACCGTGCTGGAGGTGGCCAAGAATTCCTCCTCGGCCGCCGAGAGCACAGAGGCCGCCTCCCACAAGGCCAACCAGGGCGCGGAAGTGGTTGAGGAGTCGGTGCGGGCCATCAAGCGCGTCTACGAGCAGGCCCAGCAGCTCAAGACGGAGATGGACCAGCTCGGTCAGCAGGCCGAAGGCATCGGACGCATCATCGACGTCATCAATGACATCGCCGACCAGACCAACCTGCTGGCGCTCAACGCGGCCATCGAGGCGGCCCGCGCGGGCGAGGCCGGGCGCGGCTTCGCCGTGGTGGCCGACGAGGTGCGCAAGCTGGCGGAAAAGACCATGGAAGCCACCAAGGAAGTCAGCTCCGCCATCAAGGCCATCCAGACAGGTGCTCGCCGCAACATCGAATCGGTGGAGGAAGCGGACAAGTCCATCGAGGAGGCCACGGGACTGGCCAACCAGTCGGGGCAGGCCCTGCGGGAGATCGTGCGCCTGGTGGACGAGTCCGCCGACCAAGTGCGCTCCATCGCCACCGCGGCCGAGGAGCAGTCGGCCGCCTCCGAGGAGATCAACCGGGCGGTGGAGGACATCTCCCAGGTCACCCAGGAGACCAGCGAGGGCACGCGCCAATCCGCCGAGGCGGTGGAAGAACTGGCCCGCCAGGCCCAGCGGCTGCAGCAGCTCATCGAGCAGATGAACGAGAACACGTAGGGGGAATGGCGCGGGATCAGCGAGGGACCCGCCAAGCCGGATACAAAAAGCCGCCCTCCGGAGCGAACCCGGGGGGCGGCTTTTCCGGTGTCCGAGGGTGGCCCTTTCAGCAGGTCAAATGGAAGGCCCCGGCCACGTCGCGGCCTTCTTTTTCCAGCTTGTTGAAGGTCTGGTACGCCTCGCCGGTTTTCTGGGCGATGAGTTCGATGCCGCGCTTGTCCAGTTCGTCCTTCAGGCGCGGGTCCACCCGCATGACGCCGTTGGCCCCGGTGCCGATGACCAGCACCTCCGGCCCGGCCTGGAGGATGTCCTTTACGTCCTCCGGGGCGCAGTTGTGTCCCTCCTTGCGCCACCAGTCGTCGTTCACCCGGCCCTGGATGATCTTCACGTCGTTGCGGGCCTGTTTGCCGTCCACCTTCATGTTGCCGAAGGAGTAGGTGTTGATTTCCGTCATGTTGTCGCCTCCGTGGCGTCTTGGTCGGATTCCATGCGCTTGAGGTCCTCGAACACGGTCATGGCTGCAGCGGAGCCGTCGCCGATGGCCGTGACGATCTGCCGCACCCCGCCGGTGACGTCGCCCGCGGCGTAGATTCTGGGGATGGATGTGCGGCCGAAGCGGTCGGTCTCGATGGAGCCGTCGTCCAAAAGCTTGAGGCCGAGCTGGCGGGCAAGCTGGTTGTTGGGCTTTTCGCCGATGGCCAAAAAGAGCCCGGCCGTCTCCTCCTCCCAGGTCTCCCCGCTGACCACGTTGCGCAGCCGAACGCGCTCCAGTTCCTCGTCGCCCAGCATCTCCTCCACCACGGTGTTCCAGTGCACCGGCACGCCCTCGCGCTGGATGGAGCGCTGCAAGTGGTCCTGGGCGCGGAAGGCGTCGCGGCGGTGGACCACGGTCACGTCCGCGCCGAGGTTCTTCAGGTGCAGGGCGTCGGTCAGGGCTGTGTTGCCGCCGCCCACCACCAGCGCCTTGCGGCCCTGGTACAGGTAGGCGTCGCAGGCCGCGCAGTGGGACACCCCGCGCCCGTAGAACTTCTGCTCGCCAGGAACGCCCAAAAAGCGCCAGGTGGCCCCGGTGGCCAGCAGCACCGCCCGGCAGCGGTACACCGTGCCCGGCGTGACCACTTCGATGTCCCGGCCCACCTTGATTTCCCCGACCTCCACGCCCTCCAGCACGTCCACGTATTGCCGGGCGTGCTGGGCCAGCACCTCCACCAGCTTGGAGCCGGGGGTGCTCAAAAAGCCGGGGTAGTTCTCCACCACCGGGGTCACGGCCACCTGACCGCCCACGTTCTTGCGTTCCAGGACCACGGTGCGCAGCCCGGCCCGCACGGCGTAGATGGCACCGGCCAGTCCGCCCGGGCCGCCGCCCACGATGACCAGGTCGCGGTCCACCACCTGGGGGCCGTGGTCGTGGTGGTGTTCGTGGTCATGGTCGTGTCCGCCGTACTTCTCGGCCAGCTCCTCGGCGGTCATCAGAAAGACCATTTCGGCGACGAACCGCTCCTGCTGCTCCATGCCCAGCAGGTCCAGTTGTTCGTTGATGGTGGTGTGCGGCACGCTGCCCACGTTGAAGCGCCGGGCCAATTCCTGGTTCTCGGCGATCTCCACAACCTGCACGGAGACAAGCTCCGGCTTGGCCATGTGGGCGGCCAGGGCGTTGGCCACCTGGCCGGGGCAGTAGGGGCAGGTGGGGGAGACGAAAACCCGCACCCGCCGCTCGTCGCGCAACTCGTCCAGCACGTGCCGGGAGGTATCGGAGAGGTCGTCCCGGCCTTGGCTCATGGCCGCAATGGCGTCCACGATTACACGCGCCTCCTCGCCCGCCGGAGTGCCGGTATAGGCCAACTTGTACGGCTCGCGGGAGAGGAGCAGGGTGGGCGACTCGGCGATGCCGGACTCCTTGCCGGCTTCGGAATCCAGGTCGATTTCCTCCAACCGTACCTTCTCCCCCAGCCGTGCCAGGTCGCGGCAGAATTTGCGGCAGAAATCGGCGTACTGCTGGTTGCCATCGGCGCGCAGGTACAATCGCAGATCGACCGGCTCCTCCATTTTCTCGAACAGCCCGGCCACGTAGTCGCGGCTGTCTTCTGGCAGCAGCCAGCCGTTGTCCTGGCCGCCGTCGTTCTTCTTCTTGCCGCTCAGCTTGTCCAGAATGCCCATGTCCGGCTCCTAGCGGGCCTGCGGCAGCCAGAGATGGTGGAAGCCGGTTTGCAGGTTCCGCGCCGCCTCGGCCGGGCCCAGGTCCAGAATGCGGGGGTCGCGGCCGCCGGGGCCGCTGGTCACGGGGTTGTAGGCGGTGTCGTCGGCGTAGACCGTGCGGCGGTAGGCCACCACCCGGGCGTCGTCCGGCAGTCCGGCCAGCGTCCTGGCTCCGTCCAGGGCGTCCTCAAGAAAGCCGATCTCGTCCACCAGCCCGATGGATTGGGCCTGCCGGGCGGTGAAGATGCGGGCGTCCGCCACCCTGGTCAGGTCATCCTTCTTCACCGGCCTGGAGGCGGCCACCAACTCCAGGAAGCGGCCGCTGTACTCGTCGATGAGGTCCTGGAAGATGCGTTGTTCCTCGGGAGAGGGGTGTCGGAAGGGGGAGCCCATGTCCTTGTGCTCGCCCGAGGTGTAGGCCCGGACCTCCACCCCCAGCTTGTCCAGCAGCCCGGCCACCTGCGGCTGGATGAAGATGGTGCCCACGCTGCCGGTGACGGTGGTGGGGTGGGCGTAGATGCGGTCCGCGGGCAGGGAGACGTAGTAGCCGCCGGACGCGGCCACGTCGAGCATGCAGACCACCAGCTTCTTGCCCGTTTCTTCCTTGAAGCGGGTGAGCTGGTGGTGAATGACGTCCGAGGCCGTGACCCCGCCGCCGGGCGAGTTGACGGTGAGCACCACGGCTTTGATTTCCGGGTCCTTGCGGGCTTTCTTGAGGTGGGCGGCCACCTCCTGAACCGTGCCGGGGCGGGTGGTGAACACGCCCCGGTCCGGCTCGTGGGTGATGACGCCCCGGATGGGCAGGAGCAGCACCTTCTCGTCCGCATCGCCCCGCAACACCACTTCCCGCAGGGGATCGGTGTAGTCGTCGAAGACCTTGACCTTTGTGGAGCAGGAGGCGGCCAGAAGGGACAGGGCCAGGACCAGCAGCAGAGGGAGGGGAGGACGGCGTTTCATGCTCCGCTTTCTATCACATCTTCGTCGCAAAGCCAGGGGGCTGGTGCTGGTTTCCAGGGCCGTTTTGCGGTAGTCGGGAAGAATGGAACAGCCAGACGTGACGCGGGCGGCCCTGGCCGCGCGCATCGACCACACCCTGCTGGACGAGGCCACCCCGGAAGAGGCCATCCGGCGGCTCTGCGAGGAAGCCGCGGATTTCGGCTGCGCCGGGGTCTGCGTCTACTCGGCCCAGGTGGGCCTGGCGGCGCGGCTCCTGGAGGGAACCGAAGTCATTCCGGTGGCCGTGGCCGGGTTTCCCTCCGGCCTGGACGAGACGCGCGGCAAGGCCGCCGAGGCCAGGCGAGCGGTGGCCATGGGCGCGCGGGAGGTGGACATGGTGGTCAACCGCGACCTGCTGGCCGCCCGCCGCCACCACGACTTCCTGGCGGACGTGGCCGCCGTGGTGCAGGCGGCCGCTCCCTGGCCGGTGAAGGCCATTCTGGAGACCGCCGCCCTGGACGCGGAGGACAAGGCCGCTGCCTCCGCACTGGCCCTGGCGGCCGGGGCGGCCTTCCTCAAGACCTCCACCGGATTCGGCCCGGGCGGAGCCACGGTGGAGGACGTGGCCCTTTTGCGGCGCATGGCCGGGGGCCGGGCGCGGGTCAAGGCCTCCGGGGGCATCAAGACCTTCGAACAGGCCGTGGCCATGGTCCGCGCCGGAGCGGACCGACTGGGCTGTTCGGCCACCGGAGATATACTCGCGGGGGCGGACTAGGCTTCTTCGCCGCCAACCCCTTGCAATTCGCGCTGTTTCGGGCATAGTTGGCAGCATGGAAAAGACCTCGTTCCGCGTTTGCGCTCTCGCTGCCCTTTTGTTTCTGCTCGCCGCCCTGCTGGTCTGGGCTCCCCCCGCGCACGCCCGGCAGGGGAACACGGACGACGCGCGGGGCGGGAACGGGAAGGCCGAATCCCCGCCGCCCGACACCCGGGCCGTCACCCGGCACGAAATCGAGATCGACGGCCGGGTCTACAGCTACAACGCCACCGCCGGGCTGACCACGGTCAGCCTGCCGGGCGATGACGGCCCCAAGGGCCGCATGTTCCACGTGGCCTATCAACTTGAAGCCGCGGAACCGGGAGAGCGGCCCGTGACCTTCGCCTTCAACGGCGGCCCGGGGTCCTCGTCCATCTGGCTGCACCTGGGGCTCATGGGCCCCAGGCGGGTAGTGCTCAACGAGGACGGCACCGCGCCGGCGCCGCCCGCCAGGCTGACGGACAACCCCTCCTCCTGGCTGCCCTTCACCGACCTTGTGTTCATTGACCCCGTGGGCACGGGCTTCTCCCGCGCCCAGCCGGACAAGACCGAAGCGGCCAGAAAGTTCTGGGGCGTGGAGAAGGACATCGACTCGGTGGCGGAGTTCGTGCGGCTGTGGCTCACTCGCAACGACCGCTGGACCTCGCCCAAGTTCGCCGCTGGCGAGTCCTACGGTACCCTGCGGGCGGCCGGGCTGGCGGACAAGCTGTACGACGCCTACGGGGCGCGCTTGAACGGGCTGGTGCTCATCTCGCCGGTGCTGGACTATGCCACCATTTTCTACACGCAGGGGCACGATCTGGCCTACGCCCTGGCCCTGCCCACCTACGCCGCCACCGCCCACCACCACGGCCGTCTGCAGGGCGAGCTCAAGGACGTGCTTGCCCGGGTCGAGGAATTCGCCTCCAGGGACTACCTGCGGGGGCTGTTCAAGGGGCAGGCCTTGGGCGGCGCCGAGCGGAAGGAGTTGGTGCGGCGCACGGCGGAACTTACCGGACTTTCCGAGGAGTACGTGGAGCGCATGGACCTGCGGGTGGACGCCGGTGCGTTCACCACCCGCTTCCTGCGCGGCGAGAACAAGGTGGTGGGCCGCATGGACACCACCGTGACCGCGCCAAACCCCCGCCCGGACGAGGCCCGCGCCTGGTTCGACCCGTCACTTGAGCCGCTGTTCGGCCCCTTCTCCGAGGCCATCAACCACTACCTGCGGGAAGAACTGCGGGTGAAGAACGACGAGGCGTACGAGCCGCTTTCATCCGAGGTCAACAGGTCATGGGATTTCGAGAGCGCCCTGGAGGGCGGTCAGGGATTCGCCGACACGGCCCGCGCGCTGCGCCAGGCCATGTTCGACAACCCCGGCCTGCGGGTATTCTGGGCCTGCGGGCGTTATGACTTGGCCACCCCGTACTTCGGCGCCAAGTACACCGTGAACCACCTTTTCCTGCCCGAAGGGCTGCGCGGGAACATCGACATGGCCTTCTTCCGGGGAGGCCACATGATGTACACCCGGCCGGCTCCGAGGGAGCGGCTGACGGGCGAGGCGGCCGCCTTCTACCGGCGGAGCCTCGACGCGGGGGAGGACTAGAGGGGTATGAGGCCCGAGATCCCGTCCATGCGTTGGTACACTTCGATGACGTCGTCGGCGCAGGCCATGCGGCCGACGGCGGTCACGCTGATGTACTTGCCGGTGCGGGATTCGCGGGTGGAAATGGAGAAACCCTCTTCCAGGGGGGAGAGCACCTGGTCCACGTTCTGGCAGGGAACGATGAACTTGAAGGTGTACTCGCAGGGCCAGTCTTCACATTGTTCCAGCGTGTCCCGAAGGCGGGACAGGGAGTCATCGGCCATACATTTCGTTCCTTCGGTTTTCGAGCGAATTGAAGGGACAAGCTAACGACGCGCTCCGCCACGTCAAGAGGAGGCTGCATGAGCAAGGATTTCATCGTTTCATTCATCAAGGAGCAGGCCGACCTGCCGACCCTGAAAAAGGCCGAGGACGCCTACGAGGCCATTCTGGACACCATGACCAGGTCCCTGGGCGAAGGGGAGGAAGTGCGCCTGCGCGGTTTCGGCACCTTCCACGTCAAGCACCGCGCGGCCCGCACCGGCCGCAACCCCTCCACAGGGCAGCCCATGACCATCCCGGCCCACGATACGGTGGTCTTTTCCACCGGCAAGGAGCTGGAGACCCTGGCCAAGAAAGCGCAGACCGGCGAAGCCCACGGCTGGCTGGAGAACAAGCAGTTCATGCGCCGGGCCCAGGAGCAGCTGGACCACTTCAGCCAGCGGCTGACCACCGCCCGCAAGAGCTGGGACGATGGCGTGGACAATCTGGGCGAGGCGTACGAGACCGCCCGCTACAAGCTGGACCTGCTGCGCCGGGGCGGCTCGGAGGCCTGGGGCGATGTGCGCAAGGGGCTGGAAAACGCCCTGGGCGAACTGCGCCGCGCCTTCGGCAAGGCTTCCGACAGGTTCTAAGGGGCTGTATGGACCCCGAGGAGATCAGCCGGCTTCCCGAGAGGGTGTTGGACGGCAAGGTTGCGGAGGCTTTCTTCTCCAGCCGCGTCGTCTGGACTGACGGGGACGAGCCTGTCCGCGTGGACAAGGACCTGGAAACGGGCATGGACATGCGGGTGGAGGTGTCTCCCTACTCCGTGAGCATCGACCATGCCTGGCGCATCGTGGACCTGGCCCGGGCCAAGGGCTGGACCGTGTCCATCCATCTGCGGCCCGAGGACGTGGAGGTTGTCATGACCAGCGGCGAGGACGCGGAGATGGGCCGGGCCACGGCCGCCTACACCCCGCGCGCCCTGGCCGAGGCGGCCCTGCAGGCCGGGCTGCGCGGCATGCGGTAGCCGTCAGCCCGCCAGGGCGAAGAGCAGGGATTGGAAGATGCCGATGGCCAGCCCCAGCAGGCCGCCCACCAGCTCAATGAAGCGGAACTCCCGCTTCATGATGGCGAAGAGGATGTCTTCCAGCTTCTCGATGCTGAAGGACTCCACCTTGTCCCGAACCACCTGGGAGACGTCGTAGCAGGTGGTCAGCTCCTGTCCGGCGCGGTCCAGCAGGTCGGGGATCATCTTCTCCATCTCGGGGACCAGCACGGCCTTGATGCGGTCCACCGTGGAGTCGCCCAGGAACATGGCCGCCATGGGCACGGCCTGGGTCAGCTTTTCCCGCAAAAGCCGGTCCACGTATTCGTCCAGGGTATCCCGCAGCCGGGGACCAAGGTCGGCGTCCTTGAGCGCCTCCACCATGTCCGAGGTGCTGACCAGCTCCCGGTCGATCATCTCTCCCAGCCTGGCGGCCAAGTCGCGCTGGCGCTTGGGAAAGACGCCCTGTACCGTCACCGGGCCCACCTTCACCGGTCGGCGGGGGTGGAAGAGCATCTTTACGGCCAGGTGGTTGGTGAACCAGCCGATGAGCGCCCCGGCCACCGGGGCGAGCAAATATTTCCAGAAATCCGGCGGCAGCCATTCCATGTCGCGCGTAACTCCCTGAATGAATTCGGTTGTCCGGGAGGCGGTCCCGGCAGGCGGGCACCATGGCCCAAATCGCGGACGGGGGCAAGGGCTACCAGCGGCGGCCCAGGCGGAGGAGCCAGTCCGGGTGAACCAGTCCGGTGTAAGGCTTACCCACTTGGGAAAGCTCCATGTCCCGGCCGTCCAGTTCAATGCCCTCGGCCCGCATGAGACGCAGGGGATAGCCGTCCGTCTCCGGGGCGAAGCGGTTGGCGGGCGTCAGGCGGACCCGTCCGCGCGGCCCGGCTTCGGCCGTCAGGGCGGCGGGGAAGAAGGCCGCTCCGCGCGTTTCGTCGGCCAGAGCCTGAAGGAGGGCGGCTGAGATGGCGGTGAAATCCTCCTTCCACAGCCGACGCCCCTGGCTGGGCAGGGTCTCGTTGCAGACGAAGGCGATGCGCCGCCCGGCCATGCCAGCGAATGTCTCCGGCAGCTTGGCGTCTCCTGCGACAATGCGTCCAAGCCCGAGGGAGCGGGTCAGGCGGTCGCCCCGCTCCCGAACGGCGGGGTCGCGTTCGATGCCAAGGCACTCGGGGTGCTCGAACCCGTTGCGCCGAGCCGCGCCGTGCATGGCCGCCATGAGGATGCCGCTGCCCGCGCCGATGTCCAGGCCCAGAAAGGGGGCGGGGCCGGAGACTGGCGTGTTCAGCACCTCCCGCAGCACGTGCGCCGTGCGGGGCAGATCCAGCAGCATGCACAGGGCGAAGCCGGAGTGCAGCAGGTCGCGCCGCAGTCCTTCTTTTCCGCGCAAACTCTCCGCCCCGCGTCTGCGGTTGGCGAAACGGTCCAGAAAGAGCGTCAGATCATCGTCGTCCACGGAGTCGAACTGGGAGCCGTGCGCGTAAGCGTGGCCGTATTTTGCCGCCAGGCGCAGCAGGAAGGGGCCATCCGGCTTGAAGTCGGGGGCGGCCAAGCGGTCCAGATCGTCCGTCAGCGAGGATGGCGGCGCGGCCGGTGCGCTCAGCAGGGGAACTCGCAGCCTGGGGCGTTCCAAAAGGCGGAGGGCCTGTTCCGTCAGCCGGGACAGGTCCGGGGACTGATGTTCCATGACGCCGGGTACCTAGCAGTTTTTATGCCAGAGGGGTTAAGTAAACGGGTCATGCCGCCGAAAGGAAACATACGAACCTGATATCCCATGGATTGGGAAAGGAGGTGCACCATGGATGTGAACCAAATCGGAGCGGGTCCCATGATGGATCTCGCGGTGCGCGCCCAGGAAAAGGATGTCCAAGCCCAGAAGGGTGAGTCCAACTCGGAGATGATGAAGGACATCCGCAAGGCCAGGTTGAACCGGCAGGTCCTCGCGGACCCGTCCCTGGCGGGTGAACTGGTGGCCACCGAGGCCTCCGCCACCTACAACGCCAGTGGCGAGGTCATCCAGGCCGTGTCCACGGACCTGGGCGACGTCTAGGCCACCTTCCGCCGAGAGAAGGTTCCGCGTGATGCGGATGAGAGGCCGCCCCCCGGCGTGGGGGGCGGCTTTTCATTTGGCGCGGGGGATGCCATGGAACGGACATGGACCTGACCGCCCGCCTGAACGAACTCCAACAGCTTCGCCACCGCCTGCTGCGTATCTCGGAGGAAGCCCCGCCGTCCGCCTGGCGGGGTGAGGGCGGCTGGCGGTTGGGCCAACTGCTGGAGCATCTTACCCTGGCCGAGCGCGACATGCTGGGCAGATTGCCTACCGTCCAGGAACTGCGGCGAAGGCCCAACCCGCCGCGCGGGCCGGTGAGTTGGCTGCGCCGCAAGGCCAGCCTGGCCGTACTGGAGTGGCCGCTTCCCATGCCCGTGACCGCGCCCCGGCTCCATCCCGGTGAAGGAATAGGGCTTGAAGAGGCGCACGCGGCCTGGGCGGAGGCCATGGGCTGGCTGCGGCGAATCGTGGATGGACTGGGGCCGGATGCGCACCGGCTGGCGGTGCTGCGCCACGTTTCCGCCGGGCGGATAACCTTGGCCGAAGCGGTGCGCATCGACATGGGGCACTTCCGCTTCCACGCCGGGCGCATCGAGCGGCTAGCCCTGGGGAGCGGCTAGGAAACGTCTTCCCGGTCCGAGGGAATCAGGCCTTCCCCTTCCAGGGCACCAGCTTCCGTTCCGCCACCCGCAGCAAAAGGTCCGTGGCGAAGGCTATCAGCCCGATGATCAGGATGCCCAGCACGACGACGTCCGTCACGAGGAATTCCGCGGCGTTGAGTATCATGAAGCCCAGCCCCTGGGATGCGGCCACCATTTCCGCGGCCACCAGGGTGGTCCAGGCGAAGCCCAGGCCGATGCGCATGCCGGTCAGGATTTCCGGCGTGGCCGCCTTGACGATGACGTGCCACAGCACCTGGGTGCGGGTGGCGCCCAGGCTGTAGGCGGCGTGGATCTGCTCCATGGTGGCCGAGCGCACCCCGGCGCGGGTGGAGATGACCATGGGCGCGAAGCAGGCCAGGTAGATGAGGATGACCTTGGAAACCTCGCCGATGCCGAACCAGATGATCATCAGCGGCAGGTAGGCCAGCGGGGGAATGGGGCGGTAGAACTCGATGGGCGGATCGGCCAGTCCCCGGGCCACGCGGGAGACGCCCATGGCCAGCCCCACGGGCACGGCCGTGAGGATGCACAGCAAGAACGCCCCGCCCACCCTGGAGATGGAGGCCAGCAGGTGGGTTGTCAGGGTCGCTCCGGCGAATCCGTCGGAGGAGGTCTCCTTGAAGCACTGCCAGACCTCGCCGGGGCTGGGCAGAAAGAGCGGCTCCACCAGCCCGGAGGCGGTGACCGTCCACCAAGCCAAAAGCAGCAGCGCGGCGGAGATGAAGCTGAGGGCCAGGCTGCGCCCCTGGCCGGGCATCCCGTAGACCTGGCTGGTGCGGCCGGGGCCGAAAAGGGCGCGCACCGGAAGCATCAGGCCGCTCCCGCCGTGAATGCGGCGGCGGACGCGCCGTTGGAGCCGAAGCCGCGCACCAGGGAGAGCACCTCCTCGCGGCGTTCGATGAAGTCCGGGCGGGACTTGATGGAGCGGGCGTCGCCCGTGCGCAGGTATTCGCTGCAGAAGGGCAGTTCCAGGGAGTGGACCACCCGCCCCGGCCTCGGCGAGAGCACCAGCAGCCGCGTGGCCAGGAAGAGGGCCTCCTCCACCGAGTGGGTGATGAAGAAGGCCATGGTCTCCTTCTCCGCCCAGATTTGCAGGATGAGCTCCTGCATGGACTCTCGGGTGAAGGCGTCCAGCGCGCCGAAGGGCTCGTCCATGAGCAGGATGCGCGGGTTGGCGGTCAGGGCGCGGGCCAGCCCGAGGCGCTGCTGCATGCCACCGGAGAGATGGTAAATCTGCTTGTGGGCGGCCTCGGCCAGCCCCAGCCGCTGGAGGTTGCGCATGGCCGCGGCCCGGCGCTCCTTTTTGCCCACGCCCTGCAGGCGCAGGCCGAAGGCGGCGTTGCCCAGCACGTTTTCCCAGGGCAGCAGGGCGTGCTGCTGAAAGACCACGCCGCGTTCGCGGCCCGGCCCGGTGATGGGCTCGCCGTCCAGGGTCAGGCGGCCGTGGGTGGGGCGGAGGAACCCGGCCATGAGGTTGAGCAGGGTGGTCTTGCCGCAGCCGGAAGGCCCAAGCGCCACAACGAACTCCCCGTCCCGGATGGTCAGGTCCACCTCGTCCAGGGCCAGGGTCTCTCCCTGGCCGTCCGGGTCGGAGTAGGCCAGGGAGACTTCCTCCAGAACCAGCTCGCTCATTTGGCGGCTACCGCTCCTGAAGGGCGCGCTCGGCCCACTCCGGGTTGACGAATTTGGCGTAGCTCTCGGCCACCTGGGGAATCTTTTTCTGGCTCTTGAGGAACTTGGCCGTGGCGGTCAGGGCGCGGGCCGCTCCGCCGTCCTCGCCGCAGCCAAGCCACTGGCAGGACACCTGCTCCTCAAGGCTGGGGAAGCCGTAGCGGGAAAGCACGGTGGGCACGTCCCCCGCGTTGCCGCCCACCATGGAAACGATGGCCTTGACCTCTTTGGAGTCCGGGGTGAAGGCCTCGGGATTATCGCGGTACAGGGCGCTGGTCCGGGCCAGAACCTTGACGAACTCCACCATGAACTCCGGGTTCTCGCGCGAGAAATCGGTGCGGGCCATGAGGCCGTCGAAGGTGGGCTTGCCCCAGTCGCCGAGCTGGCCGGAGGTGATGAGAACCTTGCCGTTTTCCATGATGCGGTCCAGGGCCGGGCTCCAGACGAAGGCGGCGTCGATGTCGCCGCGCTTCCAGGCCGCGGTGATGGCGTTGGGCTGCAGGTTCAGCAGCCTGACCTCGGACTCCGGGATGCCGAACTGTTCCAGGGCGAACAGGGTGTGGAAATGGGTGGTGGAGACGAAGGGCACGCCGATGGTCTTGCCGCGCAGATCCTGCGGGGCGACGATGCCGGAGCCGTCGCGCACCACCAGGGCCTCGGCCCCCTCAATGGCCTCGTTGATCCAGAACAGCTCCACGGGCAGGCCGGAGGACGTGGCCGTGGCCACCGGGGTGGAGCCGCCCAGAGCGATGTCCACGTCGCCTGAGGCCAGGGCGGGCAGCACCTTGCTGCCGGAGTCGAACTGGCGGAAGTCCAGCTCCCAGCCGGTTGCCTCCTCGAACCATCCCTCGGCCATGGCGATCTTCCAGGGATTGAAGATGAGCTGGTAGCCGATGGTGGCGGATTTCTCGGCGGCCGCGGCGGGCGCGGCCACAAGCAGTAAAAGCGCGCAGAGTACCAAGAGGCGGCGCATGGATAGCATCTCCCGAACTGGTGGTTAGAAGCGGTGCGAACCGAATCCGATGCTCTCTCTCCTGCCATGTTTTCCGCCTGATTTCCACCGGCGGAAAGGGGGAACATGGTGATTCCGCCTCAGGCTTCCTGGAAATGCGAACGACCCTTGCCGTGGCTACCTCCTCGGAATTTGACCTTCCACTCCTCTTGGCGCATATCTTGAACATGGATATTTCCGCTACAGCAAGCAGGC
Organism: Desulfohalovibrio reitneri; assembly: GCF_000711295.1. Taxonomy (NCBI): domain Bacteria; kingdom Pseudomonadati; phylum Thermodesulfobacteriota; class Desulfovibrionia; order Desulfovibrionales; family Desulfovibrionaceae; genus Desulfohalovibrio; species Desulfohalovibrio reitneri. The sequence continues at coordinate 574,729 of NZ_JOMJ01000004.1, forward strand.
AAGGGGCGGCATGAGCGCGGTGTTCAGCGGGAAAGGGAGGATTTCCGGCCGATGGAAGTCCCTGCGACGGGAATGGAAGATAGCGGGCGTGCTCCTGGCCCTGTTCCTGGCCTACGCGGCCTTCGGCTTTCTGGTCGCGCCCTCCATCATCCGCTCCAACCTTGACTCCTCCCTGGAAAAGGCGCTCGGCCGCCAAGTGGAAGTGGGGGCGGTTTCCTTCAACCCCCTCACCCTGGAACTCGGTGCGGACGGTGTCAGCGTCTTGCAAAAGGAGGGCGACGGGGCGCTCTTGTCCCTGGACGGCCTGCGCATTGACCTGGACTCTTTTTCGCTCATCGAGTGGGCCGTGGTCATCGGCGAGTTGCGTTTGGTCCGGCCCGTTGTCCATTTTGTTTATTACGAGGACGGCAGCCACAACCTTTCTGATCTGATAGCCGAAGAGAGCGGAGACGATCGGGATGCGGGCGGCGGTGATGGCGGAATCTTCCCCGTGGTTCTGCGTCGCTTCGCCATCGAGGGCGGCGACATCACCGTGGAGGACCGCGCCCTGGGCAAGACGCATCGCGTGGAGAGGCTCAACCTCACCATCCCCTTCGCCTCCACCCTGGCTGAGCACGTGCAGCGGGAAATCCAGCCAACTCTGGACGCCGTGGTCAACGGCACGCCGGTCTCGCTGACGGGCCGTGCTCTGCCATTGGCCGACCCCCTGCGCGCCGAGTTCGACATCAAGATTAAAGGCTCCGACCTGACCCACTATTGGGCCTACTCTCCGCTGCCCGACACGGTGAACCTTGAAACAGGAACCCTCTCCTGCGATGCCAAGCTGATCTTCGAGCAGGGCGGGGACATCCTGCCCAGCCTGCTGGTGGGCGGCGACTACACCCTGCGCGACGTGGCCCTCACCGGCCTGGAAGGCGAGCGGATTCTGGCCTTCGATCGTCTTGCCCTGCGGCTCAAGGAGATCGGCGTGTTCGACCGGATAATCCGGGCCAGCAGCCTGGAACTCAGCGCTCCGTACCTCTCCGTGACGCGCCTGGAGGACGGCGGGCTGGACTGGAGCCGCTACCTGCCGGTTGTCCCGCCGGACACGGAAGCGGAGGAAATCGCGGAGGAGGCGGTGGACACGGTGGAAGAGGAAACCGAAGCCGCCATCCATTTGGAGACGGATCGGCTGACCGTCAGCGACGGGCGCGTGCGTTTCCGGGACAGGGTGGTGCCCGGCGGCTACGAGTACACCCTGGCCCCGCTGTCGGTGACGGCCGAGGGCGTGAACACCGGCGACGAGGAGCCCGCCCGCCTGTCCGTTTCCATGGGAGCGGCGGAGGGAGGCCTCGTATCCGTCAACGCCACCTTCGGCGTGCTGCCGCTGCAAGCCCGTGGCACTGTGGGGCTGCGGGGAATACGGCCCACGGATTTCAAGGCCTACTTCCGCGACGCCCTGCCTCTGGAGCTGCGCTCCAGTATGCTGGACGGAAGCCTCGATTTCCTGGTGCCCAAGGGCCGGGCCGGGGAGTTCCGCGTCGAGTCCTTCGACCTGACGCTTGGCGGGGTGGCCCTGGCGACGAAGGGGGCGGAACAGCCGCAGGTTGAAGTCCCCGAACTGCGGTTGACGGGGGGGACCGTGGACCCCACGGACCGCGTCGTGGAGGTGGATTCCGTCTCCCTGGAGAAAGCCAGGGTTGCCATGACCAGGGAAAAGAACGGGTCCATCGATCTGCTGGCCCCCTTCACCGGAGAGGGGAGTGAGGAGCGGGATGAAACCAAGGTTGCTTCCGAAGGCGACGGGGGGGTGTGGAAGGTCTCGGTCAAGAAGGCCGCCATCTCGGAGGCCGCAGTGAGCCTGGACGACCGCGCCGCTCCCCGGCCCGGCGAGATCAAGCTGGAAAACATCGAGGCCGGGTTTTCTGACTTCCGCCTGGGTGAAAACGGTCCCATGCCCCTGCGGCTGGCGGCGCGGCTGGCCAAGGGCGGGGACATCTCCTTCCAGGGCAATGCCAATGCCGGGGGAGAGATCTCGGGCCGACTGGACCTGAATGGAATCGCCGTGAAGCAGGCGTCGATGTATCTGCCGCCCGAGTCCCCGTTGACCATTGCGGGAGGCGCGCTGAACGCCTCGGGCGATCTGCGTACCGGGAGCGGCGAAACGGCGGTGCGCTACACCGGCGGCCTGCGCTTGGCCGATCTGCTGCTGACCGAGGGAGAGGGCGGCGGGGAACTGCTCTCGCTCCCAAGCCTGGACGTCTCGGGTGTGGAGGTTGAAGGCGCGCCCTTCAACGTGCGCGTTCAGAACGTGGATTTTTCCGGGCTTGACGCGCTCTACGCCGTGGGACCGGACGGACGGACCAACGTGGACCGCGTGCTGGCCGGTTTCGGCGGGGACGGCGAAGAGGTGGATAAGGAGGGCGAAAGCGCCCTTGCCTCCCTGTCCATCGAAAGAATCTTATTGGCCGACGGTCGCGTGCGGTTCACCGACCGCAGCGTTGACCCGGCCTTCGATACGGAACTGGCCGACCTTCGCGCCAGCCTGACCGGTTTGGCCCTTTCGCCGGAGCAGCGGTCGCGCGTGGAGGTGGCGGGGATTGTGGGCGGAAGCGCGCCCTTGGCGGTGGAAGGCACGCTGAATCTCATGCGCGCGGGCGCGGAGACCGATTTCCTGGCCAAGCTGGAAAACCTGGCCCTGCCTCCCCTCACGCCGTACAGCGTGAAGTACATCGCCTACCCCCTGACCAAGGGCAAGCTCTACGCGGACATGGATTTCACGGTGCGCGACCTGGTCATAACCGGGCAGAACCGCTTCCGCTTCGAGCAGCTCGAGGTTGGCGACAAGGTGGAGTCGGAAACGGCCGCGGACGTGCCCATCAAGACGGCCATGTCCCTGCTCACGGACAGTTCGGGCACCCTGGCCCTGAACGTGCCGGTGGAAGGCCGCCTGGACGACCCCCAGTTCCGGCTTGGCAAGATCATCTTCCGGGCCGTGGGCAGCATGTTCGGCAAGATCGTCACCTCGCCGTTCGCTTTCCTGGGAGCCATCTTCGGCGGCGATGGCGCGCCGGATAACATGGGTATACTGGAGTTCGACCCCGGAACGGTGGAGATGGACGATACCGACCGCCGCAAGCTGGACATCGTGGCCCAGGCCATGGACGACCGCCCCAATATCCACGTGGAACTGGCCGCCTACGTCGATCCCGAGGAGGACACGCGGGCGCTCAAGGACAGGGTGGTGGACAGGCTGGTCCGGAAGGCGAAGATGGAGGACATGGGGCTGCTCGCGCCAAGAGACCCGTCCAGAGTGGCGGTTACACAGCACGAGTACCCCGAATACCTGGCCGACGCCTACGAAAAGGCCACCGGAGACAAGGCCCGGGGCCGTCCGCCGGAAGTGCTTCGCGAGCTTATCCGGCAGCACATCACCCTGGAGCCGGGCGAACTGACCGACCTGGCCAAGTCCAGAAGCGCCGCCGCCCGCGATTACCTGACCAAGACCAAGGGTATCGACCCAGGCCGCGTCTTCGTCCGCGAGGAAAACCACCTCGCCGAACCCGAAGAGGACGGCGTGTCCAAGCCCCGGGTGGAATTGGGGGTGACGCGATAGCGGAGATGAGAAAATTGGACCGAATTACTGGTAAACAAGAGTTGGCATTGGATTTGGCTAGCACACACCTAACTAGTTGGTACAATTAACACAGCCACACTGAGCAGGCCGCAACATGGCCTGACCTGTCAGGATGTCTTGATCTCTATTTTTCCCTGGGCTGTCGACCCTGGCCGTTGCTCCTTCCTGGCACGGACAACTTGCCCTTGATAAGGGAGTTGTTTAATCAGTCGGTCCTGAAAAAGGCCTTTCAGATTGAATCAGGCGTACTTTAGTCTGCCCCGACTCCAGGTTCCGAAGCAGAGCCAAGGGGCGAAAAGAGACAAAAAGTGCTTCAGTCCCCGCATCCACTTCTTGAAGTTGAACGCGGCTGCGGCCATCAGCAGGTTGATCGCATCACCGAGGGCCCCTTTCAGGAAGTTTTTGGCCATGCGGAAGTCGTGTTTGAGATGTCCGATCACCGGCTCGATGCCAGCGCGTCTGCGAAAACGTTGCCTGGCCTTTCGTCTCTGGTAGGGCGTGTCGCTTTTCTTCGGCCGGCCCGGAATCAGAATGCTCGTGTCACCGACTTTTTTGCGCCCCCTGTAACCCCGGTCACAGATGGCCGCCTCGGGGCAGGATTCCGTGATTTGCGAAACTTGCTCCAGAACATCCGGCAGGGTGTGACCGTCGAAAACGTTCTCCTTGAAGGACATGGCTCCTACGATCACACCGGTGGTCTTGGTCCAGGCGATGGAGGCCTTGCGTCCGAACTCGTACTTTTTGTGCTCTTTGCCCTTGCCGATGCAAAGCACGTCCGGTTCGTGCAGGCTGTAGATCTTGTTCTTGTCGGTACGTTTCTGGTCATGGACCCGGCGGAAGAGCTGCATAGCTTCCCTGTGCCTGGCCAACGAATCCCTGGGCAGTTTGCGCTCAAGTTCGCGGATCAGGACGCCAGCCATGGTCCGAATGCGTTTGATGATCTTGCGACTCTTGAATCGCTGGCGCAGGAGGCCTGGCAATTCACGGCGGAAACTGCGGCGCAAGCTGATTCCTTCGAACTCGGCGATGGCCCTGCATCGCTTGATGACCTTGGTCAGAAGCTTCACGTCAGTGGGGAAGGTGATGTTCTTCTCCTGGACCGTGGTGTCCACGGCGATCTCCCGCTCCATGGCGTCGTCGCCGTGCAGACCCACCGAGACCTCGAAGATCAAACGCGCCCCACCCTCGCCGATGCGTTTGCGGAAATAAACCAAGTCCGTGGGGTCACAAGGAAGCCTCCACCGGAAATGCGTCTCACCGCAGAAGGCCTGATAGTAGGGGTTCCGGACCCAAGCCTCAATGACACGCTCGTCGCTCAGATTTTCAAGCTGCTTGAGGATCATGAGCCCGACCATGAGTCTGATGGGCTTTGCTGGACGACCATACTCACTATAGAGGCTAGAAAACTCCTGCTCGAACCTTTCCCAGGGGATGTTCGCTGCAAGCTTGAGCAGCGGGTCCTTGGGATTGAGCTGATCGATGAGGTCCTCGTAGAGGAAATTGCCCTGATCGCTTTTGGCTGGCTTGGCCTTCATCATCACTCCCGAACCGGTGACGGCGCGACCGGTTTCTTGCAGAATCACTACAGTTCCTGGTCGAGAATGATACATTGAATGCTACACTTTGTTAATTCTTTTCAGTGTCATAGATGTTTTTCAGGGCCGACTAATCAAATCTATGTTCCCATCACCACGCCTCTTCCGCTGCGGCGGCATTCGCCCCTGTAACAACGCGGAAGTCTCTTGGTGGGAACGAATCTCTCCTGGGAGCCCCTCCTTTAGAAAAGGCGGACAAGACCAGGAGGATTACTAAGACGGACTTGGTGTCCGTCCACTTGGAATGTGAAGCCGGCTTCATCACGTTTTTTCAGAGAGAATCGATGCTTGTTATTCTGGTCAGTTTCGCTTTCGGGTTCGGTCTTGCTTTGGCGCGAATCGGGTTGCCTCCCATGGTGGGCTTCTTGATCGCCGGTTTCGCCTACAATATGGCCGGGCTTGCGCCGCCGGCTGGCCTGGACACCATAGCGAATTTGGGCATTACGCTGCTGCTTTTTTCAATTGGACTAAAGCTGGACGTGCGCGGGTTGTTGAAAGCGGAAATATGGTCCGGCGCAACAACCCAGATGCTCTTTTCCATCGCTTTTATGTGCGGTGCTTTTTTGCTTGTGCGGGAAGCCTTCGGCGCTTCGTTGCTGGACGTTTCAATGGGGACGATTCTTCTTCTGTCGTTCGCGTTTTCTTTCTCCAGCACGGTATTCGCGGTGAAGGTTTTGGAGGACAAAGGCGATATGTCCGCCCTGTATGGACGGATAGCCATCGGCCTTCTGATTATGCAGGATCTATTCGCGGTCTTGTTCCTCAGCCTTACTGCGGGGAAGATTCCCAGTATCTGGGCCCTCGGACTGATCGGCCTGCCGCTCGTCAGGCCGGTGCTGTATCGCTTGCTGGACTTGGCCGGCCACGGCGAACTATTTGTCTTGAGCGGACTGTTTATCGCTTTGGGATTGGGCGCGGAACTCTTTTCGCTTGTTGGGATGAAAGCGGACCTGGGCGCGTTGGTGGTTGGAGTGCTACTGGCGGGGTATCATCGCGCCTCTGAGCTTTCCTACGCCCTCTTCAGTTTCAAGGAATTAATGCTGGTTGGCTTTTTCCTTTCCATCGGCATGACCGGCCTCCCCACAATGGAAATGCTGCTGGCCGCGTTCCTGTTGTGCTTGCTGCTGCCCTTCAAGACGGGAATCTATTATTTTGTGATTTCACTGTTTGGGCTGCGAGCGCGCACCAATCTTTTTGCCTCCCTGACGCTCACTAATTATTCGGAATTCGGCCTTATCGTGGCTGCCATAGCAGTGGGGCAGGGATTGCTTTCTAGCGAATGGCTGATGATCGCCGCCATGGCGGTAAGCATTAGCTTCGCGCTCTCCGCCCCGTTAAGCATGCATGCCGAGCATGTTTACAGGTTGATGCAAGGCTGGCTGTGCAAGTTCGAGCGCAAAACCTGTCATCCGCTTGATGCCCCCATCGATCCTGGTTCAGTGAGGGCGATGGTAATCGGAATGGGGCGTATCGGCATGGGCGCTTACGACGAATTGCTTAAAACATACAGTGAAGACGACATTTGCGGCGTGGAGCATAATCCCAGCCGCGTTGACTCGAACCGCGCCCAAGGCCGCAACGTCTTGCTGGGAGACGCCTGTGATACTGATTTCTGGTTGAAGCTGCGGAAAGACTTGAATCTCGAAATTGTGATACTGGCCATGCCCAAACATCAAGGCAACATGTTCGCCGCGCGCCAACTTCTAAACTATGAGATAGAGTGCCGCATAGCGGCCATAGCGCATTACCAGGAGGAGGTGGAGGAGCTCTCGAGAATTGGCGTTTGCTCCGCCTTCAACATGTACGAACGGGCCGGAGCAGGGCTGGTCCGCATCGCCTTTGAAAGCTGCAAACTCCCGGAGTATCCGTCCCGCCAGGGCGGGGAAAGCGAAGGATTCGCTGAGGACGAGACGAAACCAGTCCTTTCCTGACACCGTCAGGAATTGTGCAATGAAATCGAAGCCCATGCATCCAACGAACAAGAAAAGGGGGGAGGGGCCGTTTATCTTTTTTGAGAAGTAATTCGTATGAATTACCGGAGATGTGATGATCTTCCGGCGATGGTTACGGGATTTGATAACGTGCCGATGGAAGCGATTGGAGAGCTTCTGCCGTCATAGCGGGGAGAACATGAAGCAAGAAAAAGGGGCCAAGCCAATATGGCCTAACCCCTTGAAATTCGTGGCGCGCCCGGGAGGATTCGAACCTCCGACCAACGGATTCGTAGTCCGGTACTCTATCCAGCTGAGCTACGGGCGCGTAGCGAGGAGTGGAGAACTACAGCTTCACCCCCTGGCCGTCAAGGGCTTTTTGCGGATTTTTCATCGCAGCCGTTCGAAACGGGAGTCTGTGGCCCCGCGCAAAAGCTGGGCGGTATGCACCTCCATTTCCAGCACGTCCGAGTCGGGATGGGAGGCCAGCTTTTCAAGTTGCGGGTGGCGGGCCAGAATCTCCTGTTTCAGTTGTTCGCACCTTTCTCGGGACACCGGGCGGCAATCGCCTTCCAGGGTCAGGGCCATGGTCTCCTCGCGGGGAAGGCCGTCCTCGCGGTTGTCCACCAGCAGGCTGACGTGGGCGTTGCGGCGACAATTGCGGTATTTCTTGGTGCTGCGTGAGGTGAGCATGTAGATGCGCCCGCCGTCCTCCGAGGCGGCGTAGGCCATGAGCGAGCAGTGGGGTGCGTTCTCCGAGGCCGTGGCCAGGACCCCGATGTCCTTGGCCCGAAGCAGGCGGAGCATGTCCTCGTGCATGGTTACTCCATGGGATTGCGGGGAATCGGGCATTCGGCAACGCGTAGCATACTCCGAACGCCGCGCCAAGATGGACGGCAGCATTTCCGCACTTGTGCAAGGGAAGCCCCTCCGGGATGGGGCCCCGCGCCAACCGGTCCGCCGCCTCCGGCCTCGGGCGAGTACCCACAGGGCTTGGCTTGCGGCCGGTTTTGGACTAGTCTGCCTCTTTTCCATTCGAGAGGTGTGAGAATCCATGGCATCCCGCGCTGCAAGCCAAGCGCCCGAACGGCGGGCCACTCGTCCGGTGCGCCTGGGACCCTACGTCATAGGCGGCGGACAGCCCATCCGCGTGCAGTCCATGTGCACCACGGACACCCGTGACACCGAGGCCACCCTGGCCCAGGTGCGCGATCTGGCCGCGGCCGGGTGCGAGATAGTGCGCTTGGCCGTGCCGGACGACCGCGCGGCGCGGGCTCTGCCGGCCATCGTGGCCGAGTCGCCAGTGCCCCTGGTGGCGGACATCCACTTTGACCACCGCCTTGCCCTGGCCTCTGCCGAGGCGGGCATGGCCGGCCTGCGCATCAACCCCGGCAACATCGGCGGAGCGGACAAGGTGGACGCCGTGGTGGACGCGGCCAAGAAGCGCGGCCTGCCCATCCGCATCGGGGTCAACTCCGGCTCGGTGGAAAAGGATCTGCTGGCCCGCTTCGGCGGCCCCACGCCCGAGGCCATGGTGGAGAGCGCCCTCAGCCACGTGGCCATGCTGGAACGGCGCGGCTTCGACCAGATCAAAATTTCCCTGAAGTCCTCCTCCGTGACGGACACCATCCAGGCTTACCGACGCATGGCCGACCGGGCCGACTACCCCCTGCACATCGGCGTCACCGAGGCGGGCACACTGGTGCGCGGCGCGGTCAAGTCGTCGGTGGGGCTGGGGGTGCTGCTGGCCGAGGGCATCGGCGACACCCTGCGCGTCTCCCTGACCCATGAACCCACCGCGGAGATGGTGGTGGCCTGGGAGATTCTGCGCTCCCTGGACATCCGCGCCCGCGGCCCGGAAATCGTCTCCTGCCCCACCTGCGGCCGCACCGAGATCGACCTCATCGGCCTGGCCGAGGAGGTGGAGCGGCGGCTCAAGGACGTGGAGGAGATTTTCACCGTGGCCGTCATGGGCTGCGTGGTCAACGGACCCGGCGAGGCCCGCGAAGCGGACATCGGCGTGGCCGGGGGCCGCGACAAGGCCGTTGTCTTCCGCAAGGGCGAGGTGACACGCACCCTGCGCGGCGACGTGGTGTCCGGTTTCATGGAGGAGCTCGACCGCTATCTGAACGAACTGCGAGGAACCTGAATGCGCTTTTCCCGACTCTACGCCCCCACCCTCAAGGAGGCGCCCCGCGACGCCGAGGTGGTCAGCCACAAGCTGCTCTCCCGGGCGGGCTACATCCGCCAGCTGACCAGCGGCATCTACACCTTCCTGCCCCTGGGCCTGCGCGCCCTGAACAACGTGGCCGACGTGGTGCGCGAGGAGATGAACCGCGCCGGGGCGCAGGAGTTGCTGCTGCCCATGGTGCAGCCCGGCGACCTGTGGAAGGAGACCGGCCGCTGGACCCTTTACGGCCGCGAACTGCTCCGCTTCACCGACCGCAAGGACGCCGACTTCTGCCTGGGCCCCACCCACGAGGAGGTCATCACCGATCTGGTGCGCGGCGAGGTGCGCTCCTACCGGCAGCTGCCGCTGAACCTCTACCAGATCCAGACCAAGTTCCGCGACGAGATCCGGCCCCGCTTCGGCCTCATGCGCTGCCGGGAGTTCGTCATGAAGGACGCCTACTCCTTCGACCGCGACGACGAGGGGGCGCAGGAGTCCTACCAGACCATGTTCGACGCCTACGTGCGCATTTTCCGCCGGCTGGGTCTGCGCTTCAAGTCGGTGGAAGCGGACTCCGGCGCCATCGGCGGCAGCCACTCCCACGAGTTCATGGTCACAGCGGCCACGGGTGAGGACGTGGTGGCGGCCTGCACGGCCTGCGAGTACGCCGCCAACCTGGAGAAGGCCCAGGCGGTCTGCTCCCTGTCCCAGTGCGACGAGACCTGCGCCGAGCCCGAGCGGGTGGAGACCCCCGGGGCGCACACCGTGGCCGAGGTGGCCAGGATGATGGACGTGCCGCCCTCCAAGGTGGTCAAGACGCTGCTTTTCGAGGTAGACGGCGCCAGCGTGGCCGCGCTGGTGCGCGGCGACCGCGACCTGGAGGAGATCAAGCTGAAGAACGCCCTCAACGCCCAGGACGCGCGCATGGCCGACGCGGACAAGGTGAAGGCCTGGTCCGGCGCGCCGGTGGGATTCGCCGGACCGGTGGGCCTGAAGGTGGACCGCATCGTGGCCGATGTGGAGCTGTGCGGCGACACCGGCTGGGTTGTCGGGGCCAACGAGGCCGACGCCCACCTCAAGAACGTGGACCTGCCGCGCGACGTGGGCGTTACCGAGTGGCTTGACCTGCGCCAGGTGGTGGAGGGCGACGCCTGCCCCCGCTGCCGGACAAAGATGACCCTGGCCAGGGGCATCGAGGTGGGCCACGTCTTCAAGCTGGGCGAGAAATACTCCAAGGCCATGGAGGCCACCTACCTGGACGAAAACGGCAAGGAGAAACTCCTGGTCATGGGCTGCTACGGCATCGGCGTGTCGCGCATCGTGGCCTCGGCCATCGAGCAGAACCACGACGACGCTGGCATCATCTTCCCCCCGGCCATCGCACCGTTCGAAGCGGCGGTCATCTCCCTGGGCGGCAAGGACCCGGCCGTGGACGAAAAAGCGGCCGAGCTGCACGACCAGCTTGAAAGCCTGGGCATCGAGACCCTGTGGGACGACCGCGACGAGCGGCCCGGGGTGAAGTTCAAGGACGCCGACCTCATGGGCATGCCTTTCCAGCTCATTGTGGGCGGCAAGGGGCTGGCCCGTGGCGTGGTGGAGGCCAAGGACCGCCGAACAGGCGAGAAGTCCGAACTGCCGCTGGACGGTTTCGCCGAGGCCCTTCACGCCTACCGCCGCGAGGTCTGGACGGGCTGGGGCCTTTCGCCGGACGGAGAGCTTGGATGACCGACCCCCAGGGCCCGCTGCCGGAACCCGCCTTCTTCGACCAGGCTCCCACCCCGCTGGCGGCCATGGACGCCTCCGGCGCGCTGCGTCGGGTCAACGCCAAGGCGGCGGGGTTGCTGGGCCTGGTGGATGTTCCCGGTGGAGCCTGCTGTCTGGTGTCAGCCACGGGGTTTGCCCGGCGGCTGCGGGACTTCGTGGCAAAGGTGCTGGAGGAGGGCGGCAGGCGCGAGACGAGGTTGGAGATGGACGGCGGCGGCATCCGGGTTGTCGGCGCGGCCATGGCGGGAGACGGCTCCCCCGAATCGCTGTGCCTGCTGCATTTCGAAGGCGGAGGCATGGACTCCCCGGAGCCGGACTGTTTTTCCGCCCGCTTTCGCCGTGCTCAGGAGTTGGCGGGCGAAGGCTTCTGGGAGTGCGACGGACAGGGCTCCATGGATTACCTGTCCGAGGGATTGATGAACCTGCTGGGCATCCGGGGGCCGCTGTTCGGCCGGGAAGCGGGCGAGGCCTTTCAGAAGCGTATTCACCCCCAGGACCGCCAGGCCCTCATGGACGATCTCTCCAGGGCCATGTTTGACGACGCGCCTTTGGAGCGCGAGGTGCGTTTCTACCGGGGCGGCGAGGAGGAGCGCGTTGGGCTGGCCATGGGACGGCGTGTGTTGGCCTGTACCGGCGAGCCCGGCGTGTTCGGCGTGCTACGCGACATCACCGAGCGCAAGGAGCTGGAGCGCGAACTGAACGAGGCCAGGAGGATGGCCGAGGACGCCTCCAAGTCCAAGAGCCGGTTCTTGGCCAACATGAGCCACGAGATGCGCACCCCCCTCAACGGCATCCTCGGACTCATCGGGCTGACCCTGGGGCAGGACCTTCCCAAGGAGGCGCGGGAGAACCTGCGCATGAGCCGCGACTCCGGCCAGAACCTCCTGTCCATCATCAACGACATCCTCGACATCACCAAGATCGAGGCCGGGCGGCTGGAGCTGGTCAAGGAACGGTTCGACCTGGACCAGGTGCTCAACTCCACGGTGCGGCTTTTCTCCATCGAGGCCAAGTCCAAGGGAGTGGCCCTGCGCTACGTCAAGTCCATGGAGGCCCCGCAGTTCCTGTACGGGGACCCGGTGCGGCTGCGGCAGGTGCTCATCAACCTGGTGGGCAACGCGGTTAAGTTCACCGAGGCGGGGGAGGTGGAGCTTTCCGTGCGTCCGGTGAACGATCCCATGGACGGCGGCGGGGACACGCTGCTGGAATGGACCGTGCGAGACACCGGCTGCGGCCTGGACGAATCCCTGCGCGCGGACATTTTCGACATTTTCACCCAGGCCGAGCCGGCCCGAACCCGCACCCATCAGGGCACAGGCCTGGGGCTGGCCATCAGCAAGCGGCTGGTGGAGATGATGGACGGGGAGATCACCGTTTCCAGCGAGCCGGACTGCGGCTCGACCTTTACCTTCACCGCCCGGTTCGAGTGCGCCCCGGAGGAGTCGACCGCCAGGGACAGGGGGGAGAACCGGGGCATCGTTCTGCCCACGCTGCGCATCCTCCTGGCTGAGGACAACCGGGTCAACCAGGCCTACGCGCGCCGCGCCCTGGAAATGGAGGGACACCAGGTCGTCTGCGTGGAGAACGGCCACGAGGCCCTTGAGGCCCTGTCCGGGGAGTCCTTCGACCTGGCCCTCATGGATATCCAGATGCCGCACATGGACGGCGTCACCGCCACCCGCGCTATTCGAAGCGGCGAGGCCGGCGTGCCGAGCGATTTTCCGGTGGTTGCCCTGACGGCCTACGCCATGAAGGGCGACCGCGAGGAATTCATGGAAGCGGGCATGAACGACTACGTCTCCAAACCCTTCGACTCCAAAGACCTCATTCGGGTCATCGCCCGGGTCATGCTCCGTCCCTGAGGCCATGCCGCACGTATTCGGCGTCAGCGAACTCACCGAGGCCCTGCGCGACAACGTGGAGGCCGCCTTCCCCTTCGTCTGGGTGCGAGGTGAGGTGTCCAACCTGGCGCGCCCGGCCTCGGGCCACGTCTATTTTTCCCTTGGCGACGGCCGCGGCGTGCTGCCGGTTGCCTGGTTCCGTGCCAACCAATGCGGCCCCGGCGAGGCGCATCCCCTCACCGGCGAGGTGGCCGAAGAGGGCTGCCCGGACCTGGCCGACGGCATGGAGGTGCTCTGCGCCGGGCGGCTGACCGTCTACTCCGCGCGCGGCAGCTATCAACTGGTGGCCGAACTGGTGCAGCCGCACGGCGCGGGCGAACTGGCCGCGGCCTTCGAAGCCCTGAAGCGGGAACTGGCGGCGGAGGGGTATTTCGAGGAGTCGCGCAAGATGCGGCCGCCACCCGACCCCGCGCGGGTGGCCGTGGTCACGTCCCTGGGCGGGGCGGCCCTGCGCGATTTTCTCAAGCTGGCCTCGGTCCGGGGCACGGGCGCGGAGATACGCATCCACCCCGCCCTGGTGCAGGGGGACTCCTCTCCAGCCTCCGTGGCCCGTGCCCTGCGCGAGGTGGTGGAGCAGGACTGGGCCCAGGTGGTGGTTGTGACGCGCGGCGGCGGATCCCTGGAGGACCTGTGGGCCTTCAACACGCGCGAGGTGGCCGACGCGGTATTCGCCTGTCCCCTGCCCGTGGTCAGCGGGGTGGGGCACGAGATAGACCTGACCATAGCCGACCTCACCGCGGACGTGCGCGCCTCCACCCCGTCCCACGCGGCCCAGCTTCTGTGGCCCGAGCGGCGGGAGCTGGCCCAACGGCTGGACGAACGGGAGACTGCCCTGGTCACGACCTGGAACCGGCTGGAGCGCGCCAAGGCGGAGCGGTTGGAAACGCTGATCCGGGGCCTGCGCTGGCTTTCCCCGGCGCAGGGCGTGGAGCGCTCCCTGGAGCGGCTGGCCGCTCTGGAGCGAGGTCTGCGGGCGGCCTGGGACCGCCGGACCGAACGGGCCGGGGGGCGGCTTGAGGCCGCGTCGGAGAGACTGGCGCGCGCTTTCGGCCCGCCCGCGCTGCGAGCCAGGAATGAGCGGCTGGACACCCTGGCGCGTCGGCTGGAGTCCGCCGGGGAGGCGCACCTGCGGCGCGGGGAGCGGCGGCTGGAGAACTTGGCTGTGCGACTGCGGGCGGCCAGTCCAGAGGCCCCGCTGCAACGCGGCTTCGCCCTGGTGCGCAGGGAGGACACCGGCGCGTTTCTGCGTTCGCCGGACGAGGTGGCCCAGGGGGACGGCCTGGACATCCGGGTTCGTGACGGGCATGTTCGGGCAATTGTTACGCGAGGTGAGGAATGAATTGCGCCATGTCGCGGGCCTTGGCCTGCTTGGTTTTTCTGCTGGTCTGCCTCGTCCCCCACGCGGCCTGGTCCGGTGCTCTGCGGCTGGAGGTCCCCGGAGAGGTGGGACACGGCGAGCCGTTCGCCGTCCGCGCCGTATCGGCCGAGCGCATGGAGGCGGTGCGGTTTTTCTGGCTGGACAAGGACGTGCCCGCCGAGGCTGATCGGAAGGGGGGCGGTTGGTCCGCTTTCGCTTTACTTGGTACGGATGTGAAGTGCAGCGAGCCCGGTGACAAGACCCTGGCCGTGGAGGCCCTGGTGGACGGTCGGCGTGTGCGAGCCGAGGCGGCGGTGGCTGTTCGGGGCAAACATTACCCGGAACAGCGGCTGACGGTGAAGAAATCCATGGTTACGCCTCCAGAGGAGACGCTGGCGCGCATCCGAAGCGAATCACGGCAAGTGAAGAAGGCGCTGAACACGATCAGCCCCACCCGCATGTGGCGCTTGCCCCTGGTGCGGCCGGTGGACGGCTCGGTGTCCAGCGTTTACGGACTACGCCGCTTCTTCAACGACCAGCCCCGCTCCCCCCACCGGGGGCTGGACCTGCGGGGCGCGCGCGGCACGCCTGTCAAAGCCGCGGCCTCTGGCAAGGTCATCCTCGCGGGCGACCATTATTTCGCCGGGCGCAGCGTCTACCTGGACCACGGCCAGGGTGTGGTCAGCATGTATTTCCACCTCTCGCAGATCGGCGTGCGCGAAGGGCAGCTCGTCTCCGCCGGTGAGCCGGTGGGCGAGATTGGCTCCAGCGGCCGGGTTACGGGGCCGCATCTGCACTTCGGCCTGAGCCTGGCAGGACAGAGCGTGGACCCATCGTCCCTGTTCAAGAAGGATTTCGCCGCCCTGGCCTCGGAGGAGGAATCTTGAGCGACAACGTGAACGGCAAGGAAGCGCCGCGATCCTTCGAGGAAGGGCTGGAGCGGCTGGAAAAGATCGTGGAAGCCCTGGAGAAGGGCGAGACCAGCCTGGAGGAGGGGGTGGCCCTGTACAAGGAGGGGCTGTCCCTGGCCACGGATTGCCGCGCCCGGCTGGAGAAGGCGCGGCACGAGGTGCGCGTCTTCCAGGACGGCAAGCTGCGGGAAGCGGAACAGGAGGAGCTTGATGCCGGTCAAGGATGAACTGTTGGCCCGGGCCGGCCGGGTGCACGACTATCTGTCGGGCAGCCTGGACGGCAGGGACGTGCCGCCCAAGCTGCGGCGGGCCATGGAATACAGCCTGCTGGCCGGGGGCAAGCGGCTGCGGCCGGTGCTCTGCCTCTGCTGGTCCGGAATTTTCGGCGAGCCCGAGGAGCGGGTCATGCCCTTTGCCTCCTCCCTGGAGTACATCCACACCTATTCCCTGGTGCACGACGACCTGCCCGCCATGGACGACGACGACCTGCGGCGCGGCAAGCCCTCCAACCACAAGGCGCACGGCGAGGCCCTGGCCATCCTGGCCGGTGACGGCCTGCTCACCGAGGCCTTCACCCTGGCTTCCTCCGTGCCCCTGCCAGCCGAGCGGGTGCTGCCCGCGGTGAGCCTGCTGGCCCTGGCCGCCGGGGCCGAGGGCATGGTGGGCGGACAGGCCCTGGACATGGAGTACACCGGCAAACCCAAGGTGGATCTGGCCGAACTCAAGGGCATGCACGCCCGCAAGACCGGGGCGCTCATCCGCGTGGCCTGCGAGGCCGGGGCGGTGCTGGGCGGGGCGGACGCGCAGGGCCGGGCCAAGGCCCGCGAGTATGGCGTGCTCATGGGCGCGGCCTTCCAGATCGTTGACGACGTGCTGGACGTGGTGGGCGACGAGGCCGAGCTGGGCAAACCCGTGGGCAGCGACGAGGGCAAGGACAAGCACACCTATCCGCGCTTGCTGGGTCTGGAGGAAAGCCGCAAGCTGGCCCAGACCTACGTGGACAAGGCGGCCGGGATATGCGAGGGCTTCCCGGGCGACGATGCCGCCTTCCTGGGCCGCTTGGCCCGGTACATGACCCAGCGCGTGAACTAACGAGGGGAAAATGGCCCATACCGAGGACCTCGCGCCTCTGTTGCCGAACATATCCGCTCCCGACCAGGTCCGGGAGCTTTCCATCGGGGAACTGGAGCAGTTGGCAGGTGAAGTCCGCCAGCTGATGATCGACACCGTGTCCAAGAGCGGCGGCCATTTGGCCCCGGGGCTGGGCGTGGTCGAACTGACCCTGGCCCTGCTCAAGGTGTTCGATCCGTCCAACGACCGCCTGGTCTGGGACGTGGGCCATCAGGCCTACGCCTACAAGATCCTCACCGGCCGCCGCGACCGCTTCTCCACCCTGCGCACCCTGGGCGGGCTGTCCGGCTTCCCGCGTCCGGAGGAAAGCCCGGAATACGACCATTTCGGAGTGGGGCACTCCTCCACCTCCATTTCCGCCGCCCTGGGCATGGCCACGGCCCGCGACCTGGCCGGTGAGGACCGCAAGGTGCTGGCCGTCATCGGCGACGGCTCCATGACCGCCGGGCTGGCCTACGAAGGGCTGAACCAGGCGGGAGGCATGGAGCGCGACCTCATCGTGGTCCTCAACGACAACGAAATGTCCATCGCCCCCAACGTGGGCGCGCTGTCCAGCTTCCTTTCCCGCAACCTCTCCAAGCCCTGGCTCATGCGGCTGAAGAAGGACTTCGAGAACCGCCTGCGCTCCATGGGCCGCATCGGCGAGGAACTGGCCACCTACGCCCGGCGCGGCGAGGATACCTTCAAGACCTTCTTCACTCCCGGCATGCTCTTCCAGTCCTTCGGCTTCACCTACGTGGGGCCGGTGGACGGCCACGACATCCGTGGCCTGGTGGACGTGCTCAAGCAGGTGCGGAACACCTCCGGTCCCATCCTGCTGCATACCATGACCAAGAAGGGGAAGGGGTACGAACCGGCCGAGACCAACCCCACCTACTTCCACGGCGTAGGCTGCTTCGAACCCGAAACCGGCGAGGCGGTCAAGTTCTCCGGCTGCAGCCTGCCGTCCTACACCGAGGTTTTCGGCCACACCCTGTGTGAGCTGGCCGAGTGCGACGAGAAGATCACGGCCATTACCGCGGCCATGCCCGAGGGCACCGGCTTGGCCAGGTTCGCCGAACAGTTCCAGCATCGGTTCGTGGACGTGGGCATCTGCGAGCAGCACGCCGTGACCTTCGCCGCGGGCATGGCCAAGCAGGGCATGAAGCCGGTGGTGGCCATCTACTCCACCTTTCTGCAACGCTCCTACGACCAGATCGTGCACGACGTCTGCCTGCAGAACCTGCCCGTGGTCTTCTGCCTGGACCGGGGCGGGCTTGTGGGCGAGGACGGGGCCACCCACCACGGGGCTTTCGACCTCTCCTACCTGCGCCACATTCCCGGCATCACGGTCATGGCTCCGCGCGACGAGGGCGAACTGCGGAACATGGTGGCCACCGCCCTGAGCCTGAACAAGCCCGTGGCCGTGCGTTATCCGCGCGGCGTGGGCGTGGGTGCGGAGTGTACCGGCGAGCCGGTCATCCTGACCGAAGGGGAAGGGGAGATGCTGCGCGAGGGCGAGGGAGCCCTGGTCATCGCCCTGGGCAGCCGCGTGCACCCCTCGCGCGTGGCCGCCGAAGAAGTTGCCGCCGAGGGCGGGCCGGACGCGGCCGTGTTCAACGCCCGCTTCGTCAAGCCCCTGCCCGAGAAACAGCTCCGGGAGCTGGCCGAACGCTTCGACCACTGGCTTGTTGTGGAGGAGAACGCCATGGCCGGTGGCTTTGGTTCGGCCGTGGCCGAATTCCTGGCCGACACCGGCCTCGGCGCCAAGGTGCGGCTGCGCCGCCTGGGCCTGCCGGACCGCTTCATCGAGCACGGCAAGCAGAAGGAACTGCGCGCCCAGGTCGGCCTCGACAAGGACGGCATCAAGCGGGCCGTCAAGGAACTGGCGGAGGGCTAACCCTTCCGTTTGGCCAGCTCCTCGTCGCGCAGGGCGCGGCGCAGTACCTTGCCCACCAGGTTTTTTGGCAGTTCGTCGCGGATTTCCACCTGCCGGGGCACCTTGTAGGAGGCCAGCTTCTCCCGGCAGTAGTGCACCACCTCCTGGCGGTGCAGCTCCTCGCCCTCCAACGGCACCACGAAGGCCTTGATGGTCTCCCCGCGCAGCTTGTGCGGGATGCCGATGACCACCGCCTCCTTGATCTTGGGGTGGCCGTGGAGCACCTCGTCGATCTCCCGGGGATAGATGTTGAAGCCCCCGGAAATGATGAGGTCTTTCTTGCGGTCCACGATGGTGAAGTAACCGTCCTCGTCCATGCGGGCGATGTCGCCGGTGTACAGCCAGCCGTTGCGCAGGGCTGTGGCGGTCTCGTCCGGGCGGTTCCAGTAGCCTTTCATGACCTGCGGCCCCTTGATGATCAACTCACCGTCCTTGCCCGGCGGCAGCGGGTCCGGGCCGCCCGCGTCCATGTCCACCACCCGCGAGTCGGTGTCCGGCAGGGGAATGCCGATGGTGCCCGGCTTGCGCATTCCGTTGAGCGGGTTGAGATGGGTCACGGGCGAGGCCTCGGTGAGGCCGTAGCCTTCCAGGATCTCAGCCCCGGTGGCCTCCTTGAAGCGGCGCATGTGCTCGCGCGGCATGGGGGCGGAGCCGGAGACGCAGTAGCGCAGGGCCTTGAAGTCGGTTTCCGCGAACTCCTTTTGTCGCATGAGCGCTTGGTAGACGCTGGGCGCGCCGGGAAAGACCGTGGGCTTGACCTTGTCTATGGTGGCCAGCACCTCCCCCGGGTCGAAGCGGGGGAAGGGCACCATGGTGGCCGCGATGGAGGTGGGGAAGGTGAGGCAGACTGTCAGGCCGTAGACGTGGAAGTAGGGCAGCACGCCCAGGAACACCTCGGCCCCGCCCCGGGCGGCGTGCAGGATGGCCCGGATCTGGGTCAGGTTGGCCCCGAGGTTGGCGTGGGTCAGCTCGCAGCCTTTGGCTTTCCCGGTGGTGCCGCCGGTGTACTGCAGCAGCGCCGGATCGGAGTGGGGCAGGATGTTGGCCTGGCTGTGCCTTCCGTGGCCGAAAAGAGTTTTCCACGGCCGCAGAACGTGGTCGTAGCCCAGACGGGGGCGCTTGCCCGCCCGCCACAACCTGTAGCGTGCCACCCAGGAGGAGATGCCGGGCAGGGCGTCGGACACGCGGGTGACGTAGGCCCGTTCCAGCTCCAGGCGATCCAGCAAGAGGGCGATCTTCTCCCAGAGCATGTCCAGGGTGATGAGCCGCCGCGCCCCGGAATCATGGAAAAGGTGGGTCAGTTCGTGCTCCATATAGAGCGGATTGGCCATGACGCAGACGCAGCCAGCCTTGAGCACGCCCCAGTAGGCGATGATGGCCTGGGGGAGGTTGGGCAGCATGATGACCACCCGGTCCCCGGCCTGGCAGCCGTCGGCACGCAGCCCGGCGGCCACTTCCTCGGCCAGTCGATGCAGGTCGCGGTAGCTGACCGAGGCGGTCTTGAAGGATATGGCGGTCTTGTCCGGGTGCTCGGCCGCGGCGCGGTCCAAGTGCTCGAACAGGGGGATGTTCTCGTAGTCCAGGCGCGGCGGCACCTCGGGATCGAGGTGCGTGTACCAGGGGCGGTCTTCGATCATATGCGGACTCGTCGTCCCCGGCGGCCGCTCCCCGGGGGGAGTCCGCCAGGGCCTAGCGGGGCTTTTTGGATTTGAGGATGACCCGGTCGATGCCCAGGGTGGCCAGTTTGGATTTCATGGCCTCGGTCTCGTCGGGTGTGCCCCGGAAATAAACCATCACCCGCTGCCAAGTGCTTCCCTTGACCTGGGCCGTGCGCAGCCCCGCCTTGAGGCCCACTCCTTCGATTCGCTTGATGAGGGCCACGGCCGAAGCGTCCTTCTGGAAGGAGGCCACCTGGTAGATGTAGTCGAACCGCTGGCCCTCTGGCTCGGCAGCGGTTGTTTCCGCCTTGGCGGCGGGATCTTGCGGAGCGACTTCGGTTCGGCGTTTCTCGGGTTCGGGACCGGGTGTGGGGCCGGGCTCCGGCTCCGGTTTTGGAGCGGGCTCGGGCCTGGTTTCGGCGGTCTGGACCTCTTCAGCGCCGCCGGTCTCGTTCTCAACCGGTTCCTTGCGCAGGGAGTCCATGTAGTCCAGTTCTTCCGGCTTGAGAACCCGCTCCGGCTGTTCAGGGGCCTTGGCCTTCTCCGCGGAGGGCTCGGGCATGATGCGGGCGATCTCGGGCACGGCCTTTTCCGGCTGGTAGCCCCGGCCGAGCACGATGCCCAGGAAGAAGGCCCAGCCCAGGACCAGCAGGGCCAGAAAACCCAGGCCCACGGCCTTGCCCGTGGTCAGGCGGATGGTGAAGACGCGCTTTTCGCCGTCTCCGCCACTGCCGCCGTTGTTGCGGCCGCCCTTGCCGGGGCGGTTGTTGCGGGCGTTCTCCCTGGCCATGTGCAGCCCCTCGCGGCTTCTACATCTTTTCCGGCGCTTCGACCCCGAGCAGCCCCAGGCCGTTGGCCAGCACCCGCCGCACCGCGGCCAGCAGGGCCAGGCGGGAGCGGGTCAGGTCGGGGTCGTCCGGCGTGAGCACCTTGTTCACGGTATAGTAGCGGTGCAGCAGTCCGGCAAGCTCCAGCAGATAGGTGGCCACGTGGTGGGCGGAGAAGGTGCGGGCCGCGGCCTCCACGTAGCCGGGGTAGCGCTCCAGAAAGCGCAGCAGGTCCATGTCCGCCTCGGTGTCCAGGCGGGAGAGGTCGGCCCCGCCCGCGCCGGGCAGGTCAAGCCCCTGGTCCGAGGCCTTGCGGAACACAGAGCTGATGCGGGCCGAGGCGTACTGCACATAGTACACCGGGTTGTCCATGGACTGCTGCTTGAGCAGCTCCAGGTCCACGTCCAGCTTGCTGTCCGCCTTGCGGGAAAGGAAGATGAAGCGGGCCGCGTCCACGCCCACCTCGTCCACCACGTCGCCCAGGGTCTCGAAGGTCCCGGCGCGGGTGGACATGGCCACCTGCTCGCCGCCGCGCAGCAGATTGACCAGCTGCACCAGCACCACATGGAGCTGGTCGCGCTCCTTGCCCAGGGCCTCCACGGCGGCCTTCATGCGCGGCACGTAGCCGTGGTGGTCGGCGCCCCAGACGTCGATGACCAGGTCGAAGCCCCGGCGGTACTTGTCGTCGTGGTAGGCGATGTCCGAGGCGAAGTAGGTCAGTTCGCCGGTGGACTTGCGCAGCACCCGGTCCTTGTCGTCGCCAAAGGCGGTGGAGCGGAACCACAGCGCGCCGTCTTCTTCATAGGCCAGGTCGCGCTCCTTGAGCAGGGCGAAGGTTTCCTCGACCTTGCCCGCCTCGGTGAGGGATCGCTCGGAGAACCAGACGTCGTGGTCCACCTTGAAGTCTTGCAGGTCCTTCTGGATGCCCTCCAGGATGACCTTCATGCCGTGCTCGCGGCAAATGGCCAGGGCCTCCATCTCGTCCATGTCCAGCAGGCGTCCGTCGTGCTCCTCGATGACCTCGCGGGCGTGGTCCTTGATGTACTCGCCCTGGTAGCCGTCCTCCACCATGGGCACGTCGCGGCCCTGAAACTGGTAGTAGCGGGCCAGGATGGAGGCGCCCAGCAGGTTCATCTGCCGCCCGGCGTCGTTGATGTAGTACTCGGTCTCCACCTCGTACCCGGCGGCGCGCAGCACCCGGGCGATGGAGTCGCCCACCGCCGCGCCACGGCCGTGGCCGATGTGCAGCGGGCCGGTGGGGTTGGCGGAGACGAACTCCACCTGCACCTTCTTGCCCGCGCCCAGGTCGGACAGGCCGTAGCCGCCGCCCTTGGCCAGGATGTCGTCCACCGTGGCCCGCCAGAAGGCCGGGGAGAGAAAGACGTTGATGAAGCCGGGCCCCGCGACTTCCACGGAGTCGATTTCCGCCTCCTGCTCCAGAACGTCCTTGATGGCTCCGGCCAGCTCGCGCGGGGGCTTGCCCGCCTGCTTGGCCAGCAGCATGGCCGCGTTGCAGGCCAGGTCGCCGAACTTCTTGTCCTTGGGCGGCTCAATGACCGTCTTTTCCGGCAGGGCCATGTCCAGGGAGGAAACGGCCCGCTCCATGGCCTGGCGCAGGTAGGTCTGGGCGCGCATGCTATCCCTCCCCGCCGGTCAGGGAGGCGGCGTCCTCGGCCGAGGCGATGGTGACGGACTCGAAGTCCGCGTCCTTGCCAAGGATGGCGGGGAGCATCTTGGCCAGCACGGCCTTGGGGCCGAACTCAAGGAAGCGGCGCGCGCCCTGCCCGTGCATGGCCTCCACCGAGGCCTGCCACAGCACCCCGGCGGTCATCTGGGCGCGCAGGCCGGTGCGGGCCTCGTCGGCCTGGGAGGCCGGGGAGGCGGTGGCGTTCATGACCACGGGGAAGACGGGGTCGCGGAAATCGGTCTTGTCCAGAATGGACCGGAACTCCTTGGCGGCCTCCTCCATGAGGGGGGAGTGGAAGGCCCCGGACACGGCCAGGGGAATGGCCCTGGCCTTCAGCTCCTTGGCCAGGCCGGAGGCGGCCTCCACAGCCTCGGGGTGGCCGGAGATGACGAACTGGGCCGGGGTGTTGCGGTTGGCCAGCACTAGTTCCTTGCCGGTGGCCTCTTTGGCCTTTGCCACGATGTCCTCGGCCTTGGCCTCGTCCACCTTGACCAGGGCGGTCATGGCTCCGCCGCCAGCCTCGTCCATGAGCCGTCCGCGCAGGGCGGCCAGCTCCACGGCCTTCTCGAAGGAAAAGACGCGGGCCGCGGCCAGGGCCATCAGCTCGCCCGCGCTGTGCCCGGCGGCGAAGGCGGGCTCCAGGAAATCGGCGCAGGCGCGGTAGAGGTTCAGCTCCACCACGGCCAGGGCGGGCTGCAGCCAGCGCGTGCGTGCGGTTTCCTCACCGCCGTCCCAGTATATTTCGCGCAGCCGTTCACCGGCCGCGTTCTCGGCGAATTTCCACAGGTCCATGGCCCAGGTGTTGGCCTCGGCCAGATCGCGGCCCATGCCGGGCTCCTGCGCTCCCTGTCCGGGGAAAAGAAGGGCGGTGCTCACTTTGCTTCGCTCCTTGTCTTTGCTATCGGCTTCGGTTCAGCGGGAATAGTGGATTGTCAACGCGCTTGCAAGGGGGAGCCATGCAGCCCGATTCCGAAGAGGTCCGCGCCCTGGCCGCGGCGTGCGGCAGGGAACTGGACCAGGAGCAGGCCGGGCGGCTGGCTTCCTACCTGGGGCTTCTGGCCTCCTGGAACCGCCGCATGAACCTCGTGGGTCCGGCGGACTGGCGTGAGGTCCTGCGCACCCTCATCCCCGACGGCTGGGTGCTGGCCGACTTCCTGGAGCGCGAAGCACCGGAAGCCGGACTGACCCTGGATCTCGGCGCGGGCGCGGGCCTGCCCGGCATCCCCCTGCGCATGTTCTATCATTCTGGCCGCCACATCCTGGTGGAGCCCAGGCAAAAGCGCACCATCTTCCTGACCTACGTATTGGGCGCGCTGGAGCTGCCGGGCGTCGCGGTCCGCCGCTGCCGGGCCGAGGACCTGCCGGACGACCTGCGCCGGGCGGACGTCGTTCTTTCCAAGGCCTTCATGCCCTGGCGGGAATACCTGGAGGTGGCCCGGCCGCTGCTGGCGGAGGACGGACTGTGCCTGGTGCTCTCCTCGGAGAAGCCTCCGGAGGAGCCGCCCGGGGGATGGCGCGCGGGAAGGTCGGTGGAGTACGAGGTCGCCGGGCGTTACCGCTCGGTGTGGTCCTTCACACCGGCCATTTGCTCCAGGAAAGACCCTTTGTAGATGACCTTGGTGGCGGTCTCATCCGCCAACTCGGCCACGTCCATGAGTTTTTCCAGGAATTCCAGCATGCCGTGCTTGTTGGCTTCGGTGGCGTTCTCGAATTCCTTGGAGAACTGCCCCGAGGCCAGGTATTCTTCCAACCGTTCCAGGTAATCGATGTCTATGAGCGGGTTGTTCATGGGGGTTCCAATGCCACACCCGGGGTGCGGGCGCAACGGTCAGTCGTTGTGGTACGGGAATCCGCGCCAGATGGACACGGCCCGGTAGATCTGCTCCAGCAGCACCACTCGGGCCAGTTCGTGCGGCAGCGTCATGGAGCCCAGGGAAAGAACACGGTCCGCCCGCTCGCGCACTTGAGAGGCCAGTCCCAGCGGACCGCCGAGAATCAGGCAGGGGGTTCGTCCCGTTTCCCAATAGTCCACCAGCGTCAAGGAGAAGGCGCGCGAGTCCAGGGCCTTGCCCCGCTCGTCCATGGCCAGCAAGGGGGAGCGGGGGTCGCGCTTATCCAGCAGGGTGGCCGCCTCGCGCTGCTTGCGCTGGTCGTCCGGCAGCTTGGCCGGAGCGTCCCTGACCTCGGTTTCCGTAAGGCGCAGGTGGCGGGTCAGCAGGGAGCGGTAGTGGTCCGCGGCCTGGGCGTAGAAGGATTGCTTCAACTTGCCCACGGCCAGAAGGGTAAGTCGGGACACGGGGTATCCAGTGATGCGAGTTGTCAACCAGGCGGGCCTGCGTTACTTTTCCCTTTCGGCCGTTTGTGGTCAAGCCTCTGCACCTGGGAGGGCATTCATTCCCGCTCGACTGCTCCGCGTTTTCGCGGCGACACTTCTTTTCCTCACTGCGGCCTTGCCCGTGGCGGCTCAGAATCTGGTGCTGGACAATCTGGTGCTGGACAACCAGGCCGACATGGTCACGGTCCGCTTTGCCGTGCACGTGGACGAGGTGGACGAGGTGCGCCGGGAGCTTGCCTCGGGGTCCGAACTGGGTCTGACCTGCGTTGCCGAGCTTATCTCCCGCGGCGGCTTCATCCTGGACGAGACCGTGGCCGAGCGGGAGTACGTCAGTGTCATCCGCTACGACTCCCTGGCCGAGGAATACGTGCTGGACGTCCCCGGACGGGATCCCATGCGCTCCGCCGACCTTGGCAAGCTGCTGGCCCGGGGGTGGGGCGGCCTGTCCATGGACCTGGGGCCGTGGAATCT